>NZ_CP041216.1:2709166-3018333 GCF_020511155.1 Shewanella glacialimarina
TTGCCGGTGTGTTTTTGTGTGTCGCATTTCCCTGCGCCATCGTTTGGCTTGGCTTTGGTGTCGCCTTAAAGCGCATTCTTAAAAATGAACGCCAACAACGAATATTTAATATCAGTATGGCAATATTACTCGTGGCATCCATCATTCCGATGGTCATTCCAAATCATTAAAAAGATAGGCTAATTTATGTCAGATTTACATCCATGCATTGCTGAATCAGAAAATTGGGTTAAGCGGGTAATTGTAAAATATAATATTTGCCCATTTGCACGACGTGAAGTGGAGCGCGGCACCATTAGATACTACGCCTGTGAAGAAGCTAAAGTAAAAAAGGTGCTTGAAGCCTTTGTGATGGAATGTATTTTACTTGAACAGCAGCCAGACATTGAAACCACGCTGTTTATTTTGCCCCGAGGATTTGAAGGCTTTTATCCCTATCTTGACCTAGTTGATTTAGCCAACGACCTTTTAGTTGAGCAAGGATTTGAAGGGGTGTTTCAAATAGCCAGTTTTCACCCTGACTATTGTTTTGATGGTGAACCTCAAGATAGCCCAGCCAATTATACCAATCGCGCCCCTTACCCAACATTGCATCTTATCAGAGAGGCCAGTATGGAAAAGGCCTTAGCGGATTATGATGATCCTGAGTCAATACCAGAGCGAAATATCGAATTTGCTCAGCGTAAAGGGTGCGAGTTTTTTATTAAGTTGCTTAAAGAGTGCCAGCAGTAAGTTCTCTTATCGCGACATAGTCACGATAGCGTCAAGCCCAAGCCTTAAGGAGTTACCTTGAGGCTTTTTTATTAAAAAAATACACCTAATGAATTGTCTTAATCCATGCTAGTAAATAAGCTGGATAACAACCAATAAGCAGTAAATCTTTACAGCTTTATAACAATAAAAATGCATCACGCTTGTTTGATTTATATCGTGATTCGGTTAGCTTAGTCAGCGATTACCGATCTAATAACCGTAGCAGAAGGGATAAGGACATGAATAAGGCACTCGTTTCACTGTGCGTCTTAAGTAGCATAACCGCCACAGCGGCCTTTGCAGAACAAAAAGTAGTACAACAAACACCAGTAAAGGCAGCATTAATGGCAGAGCAAACAGACAGCTTTCAATGGCTTGAAGAGGTCGAAGGTAAAAAGCCTTTGGCTTGGGTAACTGAAAAAAATGCCCACAGCGCAGCAGCTATAAAATCTTATAAAGGTTTTGAAACCTTAGTAGATAATTCACTGGCTATTTTAAACAGTAAAGACAGGATCCCCTATGCCGAACGCAAGGGTGAGTACCTGTATAATTTTTGGAAAGACGAAACCCATGTTCGTGGTATATATCGCCGCACTAGCTTAACCGAATACGTAAAAGATGACCCTAAATGGGAAACGGTTTTAGACATAGATGCCATTGCCAAAGCCGATGATGTCAGCTGGGTCTTTAAAGGCATTAATTGTCACACCCCTGACAATACGCTGTGTTTAGTATCACTTTCCCGTGGCGGCGCAGATGCGGTTGAAGTGCGGGAATTTAATCTAAAAACTAAAAGCTTTATTAAAAATGGTTTCTTGTTACCCGAAGCAAAATCTGATCTCACCTGGTTAAACCAGGATCAAGTCTTTGTCGCGACAGATTTTGGCGGCACCGAAGGCATGACAGATTCAGGCTATGCTAGCGTAGTCAAACTTTGGCAACGCGGCACTGCCTTAGATAAAGCCAGCTTTATTTATCAGTCAGATAAAAGCTCAGTCGCCGCTGGCGCTCAGGTACTGGATGATGGTGAATCGAAAATAGTGTTAATTGGCGATTATCATACTTTCTACACTGCCAGTCACTTTGTCTATGATCAAGGCAAACTCACTGAATTGAATATTCCCAAAGACGCTGAAATTAAAGGTTACTTCAAGGGTAATATCTATCTTGAACTTAAAAGTGAGCTAACCAGTCAAAAACTGGCTCAAGGGGCTGTCGTTTATGCGCCTGTCGCCTCTCTTATTAGCGCAAATCCAGAATACCAGTTATTAACCGCCCCTGATGCCCATTCAGCTATCGCGCAGGTCGCTTTTAGCAAAAGCGCGGTATACGTTAACTACCTGGAAGATGTAAAAAGCAAACTGGTACGTTTTGAGCCAAAAGCAGACAGCACCTGGGTACAAACTCCGGTGGCATTCGATGCTAACGGCAGCCTAACTATTTTTGACATAGAGCAAGACAGAGATGATTTCTATGTCGATTACAACAGCTTTCTCGAGCCTTCTAGCTTGTATGAAGTGCAAGGTAATACATTAGCGATCAATAAACTAAAGTCGCTGCCACAGCAGTTTGATGCTGAAAGATTTGTTACTGAACAATACTTTGCCACCTCAAAAGATGGCACTAAAGTGCCCTACTTTGTGGTGATGGATAAAAACCTGAAGTTCAATGGTAAGAATCCAACCCTACTTTACGGTTACGGTGGATTTGAGATTTCACTTCGCCCTAAATATTCAGCAACCATAGGTAAAAACTGGCTAGAACAAGGCGGCGTGTACGTATTATCAAACATACGCGGTGGTGGCGAATATGGCCCTGCTTGGCACCAGGCGGCGTTAAAGCAAAATCGTCATAAAGCCTATGAAGATTTTGAAGCCATAGCAGAAGATCTTATCAGCCGAAACATCACCTCAAGCCAGCATTTAGGCATTCAAGGCGGCAGTAACGGCGGCCTATTAATGGGCGCAGCCCTGACTCGCCGCCCTGACTTATACAATGCTGTGGTATGCCAAGTACCGTTATTGGACATGAAACGCTTCAGTCAATTGTTAGCGGGAGCTAGCTGGATGGGCGAGTATGGTAATCCAGATATCGCTGAAGAATGGGCTTATATTAAAACTTATTCGCCGTACCATAATTTAGATAAAAGCAAAAAGTATCCTAAGGCCTTCTTCACCACCTCAACCCGTGATGACCGTGTCCACCCTGGGCACGCCCGTAAAATGGTCGCAAAAATGGAGTCTATGGGAATTGATGTGCTGTATTACGAAAATATGGAAGGTGGTCATGCTGGTGCAGCAGACAACAAACAAGCTGCCGAGCTTTCGAGCTTAGTGTATGCCTATTTGCTACAGCAGCTGAAATAACGGCTAAAGTTACAGATCAGATAGTTGCGGCGCTAATCACGCTATTTTTGTGGTGATTAGCAAGCTGTATTAACAGTCTGTACTCGCAATCGATAATAACCAGCAAAACACAAAACCAGTCAACTGACTGGTTTTTTTGAGCAAATTATTTAAACATAATAATATAGTAAAGGGGATTACATTTGTTTCGGTTAACGAAAAATACCTATATTTATCAGTAACTAAATATGTTTACCTCTGTGATTGAAAATGACCTTTTAATAAATGGCCACGTCATTTCATATATAAGATAAAAACCAACCTTAGAAAAGATTAATACTTTTAACTTAAAAACAAAACCCAAAACCCCACCTTAAGGCTAACAAAAAAGTATCAAAATCATAACAAAAAAACACCTAAACCCATGATATATAAGTTAATTCCTGAATAAAACCAAAATCAACCGAATTTCTACCCCCTACTTTATTACTAATACTGCAATTTATTCAAATAACCTGCAAGTCGGCTTTAACGCCTAAAATGTAAACAAATTGTTACTCAATTAATCTAAATCCAAACTACTGCGTCGCAACAAAGAAACAAATATGTCATTTTTTAATCTATTTTGGATAAGTCTCGACATTCATGGAGGCAACAACAATATGGAGAATCAAATGGTACAAAAACATAAAATAGCCCTTGCGGTATTGGCAGCTCTGAGCACTCTTCCAATTCAATCCAAGGCAGCAGAATTACTTTTAGTCGACAGTTCAAAAGCGATTAAAGATAATTATATCGTGGTATTTAATACCCCTAGCGTGTTAAATCTTCAAGACGTATCAGCATTAGCTGACTTTTCAACTCAGCAAGCGAATATACTGGCCACTAACTACGATATTAGCGTAGTAAAAAACTTTGGTAGCGCATTAAATGGTGTATTAATTAATGCAAATGCCAAACAAATTGCTGAACTTCAAAATGACCCCAAAATTAAATACATAGAACAAGATCAAATGATGTCTATTTCGCCAGTAATAGAAGCCAATAGTAATCAGGGTAATCCTACCTGGGGGTTAGACAGAATAGATCAGCGAGATTTACCCTTAGATAATAACTATCACTATGATTTCGATGGTTCTGGTGTCACCGCTTATGTGGTTGATACTGGAGTACTGACTAGCCATAATGAATTTGGTGGCCGCGCCAGTAGTGGTTATGATTTTATTGATAATGACTTTGATGCCACTGACTGTAATGGTCACGGTACACATGTAGCGGGTACGATTGGTGGTTCAAGTTACGGGGTTGCCAAAAACGTTAACATCGTCGGTGTCCGCGTACTAAATTGTAGTGGTTCTGGTAGTAATTCAGGCGTCATTTCGGGCATTAACTGGGTTAAAAATAATGCCTCAGGCCCTTCTGTAGCGAATATGAGTTTAGGTGGCGGCGCATCACAAGCAACCGATGATGCGGTGAATGCTGCTGTTGCAGCAGGTATCAGCTTTGTTGTCGCTGCTGGTAATGACAATAGCAATGCTTGTAATTACTCTCCGGCTCGTGCAGCCAATGCTGTCACAGTAGGCTCAACAACAAGCTCTGACTCCCGTTCAAGCTTTTCCAACTATGGTACTTGTCTTGATATTTATGCCCCAGGTTCAAGCATTACTTCAGCTTGGTATACTTCAAATAGTGCAACAAATACCATCAGCGGGACCTCAATGGCAGCTCCCCATGTAGCTGGTGTTGCTGCGGTTTATCTTAATCAAACTCCAACTATGACGCCAGCTCAAGTGACAAGCTTACTGACCACGCGTGGCAGTGGCGGTAAAGTATCTGATGCAAAAACGGGCTCACCCAACACACTGCTATTCTCGTTAGACGAAGTGGGTGGTTGTGGTACTAATTGCCCACCGCCAACAGATACTGAGCTTTTAGATGGACAAGCTATTAGTACTTCTGGGGCTCAGGGTTCAGCGAACTACTATTTCATCGATGTGCCTGCAAATGCTTCAAGTCTTGCCATTGCATTAGCTGGAGGATCTGGTGATGCGGACATTTATGTCAGTCAAGGTGTCAAACCGACAGTGAATAGTTATCAATGTCGCCCCTATAAAACGGGCAATAATGAAAGTTGTGATTTTACCAATCCAGCTGCGGGTAAGTGGTATGTCATGGTACAAGGTTATGCAGCCTACTCAAATGCTAACCTAATGGCTGACTATAGCGTAGGAGGCGGCACCAGTTGCTCAGGCAGTGATTGTCTAGTCAATGGCGTACCAAGAACAGGCCTAACTGGCACTAGCAGTTCGCAGACTTTCTACAAAGTCGTTGTACCCGCAAACAAAACATTGACTGTAGCGATGAGTGGTGGCAACGGCGATGCGGATTTATATGTTAAAGCCGGTAGCCAGCCTAGCACGAGCAGTTTTGATTGCCGTCCATACAAAAATGGCAATAATGAAACC
This sequence comes from Shewanella glacialimarina, assembly GCF_020511155.1. Taxonomy (NCBI): domain Bacteria; kingdom Pseudomonadati; phylum Pseudomonadota; class Gammaproteobacteria; order Alteromonadales; family Shewanellaceae; genus Shewanella; species Shewanella glacialimarina. The sequence goes on from NZ_CP041216.1 coordinate 2,714,730, forward strand.
TGTTCACTAACCCCTTCAGTGGAAACCACCTACCATGTAATGATGTTAGGATACACTAGCTATTCGGGGATAAGTTTAGTAGCAAGTTATTAATATTTGATAAATATTAATAACTAAAAATGAAACTGCCGCTTATTTCTGACTAGAAGTAAGCGGCATTTTTAATCTTACTTTTTTGATTCATGGCTGAGTTAAAACAACATGTGTATCACTCTAGATTGATGAAAAGCGCACTGCAGTAATTAACCTTGTGCACTGATACTAAAGTTTCACAAAAAAGCAGCCTTAATCATGCTGCACAAATCACAGTACAGTAAAGCCTTACATATCAGCTGCAACGGGTAATCGAATATAAAACCGAGCACCACAACCTGGTTCAGAGTTATAGCCAATTCTGCCATTCATTACTTCAATAAGCTCCTTACACAATGCTAAGCCTAAACCAGTACCGCCTTTAGCTTTAGAACTACTGGCGTCGGCTTGGGAAAATTTTTCGAAAATTTTACTTTTAAAGTCTTCTGATATACCGGCTCCTTGATCTTGTACGGCAATCTCAACCTCACCTGCAATAATCGTCGCGGACAAAGTAACACCTCCAGTGGGTGGTGAAAATTTGACTGCGTTAGAGAGTAAATTGGTCAAAATTTGTAACAAACGATGCTCATCAACAAATAGCCAAATCTCATCCATTGACTCATCCAGTTGTAATGCCAAAGTAATTTTATGCAGGTCTGCGTATGGCTGATGATCATCAATCGCTCTTTGCAAAAGCGGCACTATATTTAATCGCTGCATTTCAAATAACATTTTACCTGCCGCAAGTTTTTCAATGTCTAATAAGTCATTGATCAAGCGACTAAGTTGCTTACAGTTACTGCTTGCTATATCTATCAGCTTCTCCGCTTTAGCAGGTAAAGTGACAATTTTTCCAGACTGTAATAAGTTTAACGCACCATAAATAGACGTTAAGGGGGTACGAAGCTCATGACTGACTGTTGAGATGAATTCATCTTTCATTTGCTGTAATTTCATTCTGTCGGTAACGTCTTGCACAGACCCTATCATGAGAAGATCAGGGTTTTTATCTTCAGTAACCAATTGCCCTAATTCATGTACCCAACGCACCTCACCGTTAGGCTTAATGATGCGGTGAACCACGTTGTGAATGCCTGTCAAGCGGGCCTGCTGCTCACTTTTTTCAACTTTATCAATATCGTCAGGATGAACAGCGCTTTTAAACAGTGTCACACTCGGCACGATATCCTGTGCGTCAAAACCAAAAATCTGATAAATAATCGGCGACCACCATAAGGTTCCATGTTTAAGCGATGCATGCCAATAACCAATTTGAGCTTGCTCACTGGCTAAGTCAAGACTTTGCTGGGCAACATTAAGCTGTAAATTGAGTTCCTCAAGTTTGAGGTAATATTCTTTAGTCTGGGTAATATCATGAATATAACCATGCCATAAAGTACTGCCGTCGGGCATCATTTCTGGTGTAGCTTTGCCAGATAGCCACATCAGTGAATTGTCATCCCGGTAAACACGATATTCCTGTTCCCAGATAGCCTGTTGTTGACTAGATTGCTCAATACTGTGGCCAACAGCAGCTAAATCTTCAGGATAAATTTTGGCAAATGCATTTGATGCATCGCTAAGAACCTCTTCCGGTGTTACACCATAAATATCTTTAATTGCATCACTAGCATAAGGAAACGCACTGCGTCCGTCAGGCCATAACTGGAACTGATAAACTACACCAGGAAGCTGCTGGGTCAATTTTATCAATTGGTCCTGCAGCTTATTTTCTTTAGTAACATCCATGATAAAACCATCGAGAAACTGCACTACTCCGTTACTATCATATTCGGCGGCGCCATGCTCTTCCACCCACATAACTGAACCATTATGATGCAACACACGGTAAGTGATTACCCAGCTAGATAGATTCAGTATCGCTTTTTCAACAAGATTAACTATCAGTACTCTATCTTCTGGATGAATAACACTGGCATAACTGCGCACCGCATTATCGATAAAATCACTAGCAGAATAGCCTATAAGCGAGTAGATATGCTCGCTCATAAATAGCATAGTCCAGTGCTCATCGGCTTTACATCGGTAGGTCACCCCAGGGATATTGGCGACCAAAGTCTTAAACTGGTCTCGGCTGTGCATTAATGCTAACTGGTTATGCTTTTGTGTGGTGATATCTGCATGGGTGCCGTACATCATAAGAGGCTTGCCATCAGCAGTGTATGAAACCACTTTACCTCTGTCATGTACCCATACAAAGTGGCCGTCTTTATGTTTCATTCGACATTCAATATCATAAAACTCGGTTAAACCATTAAAATGCTCTTGGAGTGAGATATTAGAATTAGCTAAATCATCTGGATGTGTCATAGCTATCCAGGTTTCTATCGAAATGGGTTCAAGCTCCTCAAGCTTATAACCAATAATCTCAGCCCAGCGCTCGTTATAAACCGTTTCACCGGTTTCAATATTCCATTGCCAAGTCCCTATCCTCGTTCCTTCTAGAACTGAGCGATAAAGTAACTCACTTGCCGCTAATTGATTATGGGCCTGCTCTTGTAATCTATCGTAAATTTCCTGTTCAACACTCTTAGCAAATCCGAATGCAATCTGGCGCTCTTTTTCAGTAAATTGGCGAGGCTGGCTATCAATAAAGCAAAGTGTGCCAATATTTTGCCCTTTAACCACTAAAGTCACACCAGCATAAAAGCGAATAAATGGCGCGTCTAGTACTAAGGGATTATCTGCAAATCGGCTATCAAGTAAGGTATCTGGAACTTCAAAAATGCCCTTTGATAAAATGGCATGGCCACAGAATGAGATATCTCGGCCGGTCTCGCAGGCATCAAGACCTTGTTTAGATTTAAACCACTGCCGGTCGGTATCAACCAATGAGACAAGCACGATTTCTGTACCTAGGCACAGTTGCGCTAACTGGGTTAAGCGATCAAAACGTCGCTCTGGCAGCGTATCTAACAACCCAGTATTTTGTAATACGATAAGTCTTTCTTTCTCGCAGGTAGGCAACAAAGGAGTTTGCATCAGTTACTCCGGATTATTTGTGTCTTGTGATGCAAAGTAAGCCTGATAAATAGATTCCAATTTATCGCCAAGGCTCATTGCATCAAAGGGTTTTTCAATAACAGCAACTGCGCCAGCATTTAAATATTCTTGCTTTTCCGACTGCTGAATACGCGCTGTCATAAAAACAACTGGGATTGTTTGGCAATGGGGTTTTTTACGAATTTCAGCCAGCGTTTGTAAACCATCTATACCCGGCATCATGGCATCTAACAATATTAAGTCTGGCGTAAAGTGCTCCACCTGCCTGATGGCCTCATAACCACCATCGCAAGATACTAAAGTAAACCCAGATATATCAACCAGAGCCATTTCGACGATAACTCGAATTGTCTCAGCATCTTCTACGTGTAAAATTTTCTCTAGTGGCATGCAGGCTCCAGTATGATGGGGATCCCAAAAAAATTGAGTTAAACTGATTTGCTAATTATTGTATGATAATTTCTTTATAGCAAACTAAGTTGTTGAATAAAATCATTGATTCACAATAGCTCAGGATTATCTATATAGATATATATAAGTGCTGGATTCAGCAACAAGATATCGATTAAGCTGCTATTATCTTTACATATAGTAAACTTAAAAAGTCATCATGAGCCGAGAACCATAGTTATGAAAACGAATAAAGAGCTTGTTAATCAGCATTCGGTCAATGACATTGATGAAAATATCACTCATAAGTGTAGCTCAGAATCGACAACTAAGACGCTCGAAAATTTACTACAACCTTTTGGGGGGAATGAGAAATTCTATCGGCGCTTAATCAGCGTTTTTGAAGCCAATTTAGAGCAACAACTGCAAAAATTGGCGTTGATGACCGCGCAAAAAAATGCCAAAGAAATACTGGGAATTGTCCATACTCTTAAAGGCAGTGCAGGATCAACGGGCTTATCATCATTGTATCGTGACTTGTGTGAGTGTGAAACTAAGCTAAAGCAAGCTTATGACTCTAATACTTCAGCCTTTGATATGCTTTGTGTCGACCTAGCTGAACAATTACGTTTTGTAGCACAAACGGATCTATCGAATATTCATGCACTTTTACTCAATCAATCACAAATAAAACCCTCAGAGACAGCACCGCAGCAAGCTGAATATACCATCACTGAACTGAAGTTGATCCTAGCTGAACTTAAGCAACACCTAGACGATTTTAATCTCAAAGCTGTCGATATCGCTGAACTACTTCAAAGTAACCGAGCCCAGAAGCTATCCCTTGAGCACAACTTCACTGCGTTATGTGATGCTGTAGAGGTACTTGATTTCGAAAAAGCACTTATTGAATTATCTTCCCTATCTGAAGGATTGTAGAACTCGCTTTACTTCACAGGTACTATCCCCAAAAACACTGCAGTATAGGCAAAGTTTTATAATTTTATTGCACTCAACGAGTAGACCAAAGGCATCGCTTGGTTATTTTTAACCATCTGATAACGTGGGACTTCACTACTTTCATCCAAGCTTAGCCCTGTAAAACAATTATAAGGGCTATAGTCAAATTCATTAAAATGCTTAAGCTGTAAACCCGCAGCTAATAATGCATTAATCACATCGCTTATCGGATGTGCCCAAGTAACCACAGTATGTTCAGTACCATCACAATTTTCAGTATAAGTACCTTCTTGTTCTATATCCGGTTGAGCGCGATTAAAATAACCATAACCTTCCACTACGTCATTAAATGGATGAAATTCGGCCATATAAAATAATCCCCCCGACTTCAAACTATTTGCTATGGTTTGGGCCCAAAGGGTTAAATCAGGTAACCAGCAAATTACCCCAAATGAAGTAAATACAATATCGAACTCGGGTTTAACTAATTCACCAAATTGATAAACATCATGGCAAATAAACCGAGCATCGACATTAATTGCAGATGCAAGCTCATTAGCCTTTTCAATCGCACTATCCGATAAATCGACACCGGTAACAATCGCACCTTTTCTAGCCCACGATATGCTGTCCAAACCAAAGTGACATTGTAAGTGAAGCAAGGTTTTGCCGTTAACGTCGGGTAACTCATGCGTCTCAATTTCAGTTAATGATGATGCGCCATTTAAAAAACCGTCGACGTCGTAAAATTTCGAGGCTACGTGTACCTGAGTTCGAGCATTCCAGGTAGCTTTGTTGCTGGTGAGATAATCTTTACATAAATCCATTTGAGTCCCAAAAATAAAAAACGAGCATCGGCTCGGCTTCTATCTTACTAATATTAATAATGTCATTAAACAATGTTGATAAAATATTAACTCACAATAACCATATTATTATCGGCGTTATTCAAATTGACGACAAAAATCGATAATGTGCTCAGGCCAATCATCAACATCCGCCATGCTTTGGGCAATATGCAATGTTGCATTAGGCAGCACCTCAGCTAAGGTTTTCGCACAGGACAAAGGGTGAGTATCATCGCCATCCCACGCAAGAATTAAACAAGGAATATTAAGCTTAGCTAATTGTTCATGTGTCGGAAAATCATTCTCAGCTGCGGCTAAAAACAGCTGTTCAAGGCTACCTCGTTTCATACTTTTTAAGCCATCAAGCATGCCCAAAACGCTGTGTTTATGAGCTTCAATCAGCCACGAAGGCAGCATTCTATCAATATGTTTGGCATTAATTTTAGCCAACCCTTTACCACCAAGCATTTTGGCGGCTTTAGCCACTTTATAGTAATACTCTTTTTGCTTAACCCTTAATTCCCAGACGGTAGGCGGGTTCATCAAAATCAGCCCTTTAACCCATTCAGGATGAAGAATCGCGCCAAATAAGCTGCTCGCACAGCCCATTGACTGACCGCCTAACACGACTGCCGTATCACCAAGCACCTTAGTGCCGAGTTGATAGGTATCTTCAGCAAGGCTTGTCCAAAGATAGTCTGATTTTTTATCAGTGGTTGCAGACAGCCCGTGGCCAGCAGCATCAAATCTTAATAGGGTGAGTTTTTTAGGGAATCGATGCCAGGCATAAATCCCTAACGCATCTTCACTTTGAATGCAGCCAAGCAAACCATGAGACCATATTAACGCGGAGCCCTTACCCGTTGAGCGATAATTAAATTGATTAATATCAAAAGGGTGTGTCATGGCAAGCCTCCTTATATAGGGTTCACAATGTGTTCAGATTTTTTAACCAGTTACGATTTCAATTAATCGATTAATAAAGGCTTCAACCGCTTTTTCATTATCAAACTTAAAGGCTAAACCGTAGTGAATTTCTGATAGACCTTTATTGCGTCGAGTCGGAAAACGAGTCATTTGCGCATTATGATGGTAATCATATTTAGCATGTACACCTTCAATAGTAGCTAATTCGCTGGAAAATACCTCAAAGGCGGGTCGAATAATCAACAAAGGGGTTTTGGCATCAAGGTGTAAATACACTGCCTCTTTTAACTCTGGCAGCATATATTCGGTAACGTTTTTGATATTAAAGTTACTGCGGCAATTTACATTTGTTAGTGCTTGAATAGCTTGTTCGTGGGATAGGCTCATAAGATCCTCTGCATCATTAGTAATAACTCAAGTCTACCGCCCTGAAAACAAAAAGCCCCGAACTTTCGTTCAGGGCTTGAATATTTTGGCGCGAAAGCAATTATTTAGCTTTCAATGCCCCGGCTACCAAGGAACTCATCATAAGTACCTTTGAAGTCATTAATACCATCTTTGGTTAATTCAATAATACGTGTTGCTAAAGACGATACAAATGCACGGTCATGGGACACAAAAATTAATGTGCCTTCATATAACTCTAACGCATTGTTTAATGACTCAATCGATTCCATGTCCATGTGGTTAGTCGGTTCATCAAGTAATAATATATTTGGTTTTTGCATAATTAGCTTACCAAAATACATACGACCTTTTTCCCCACCAGATAACACAGTCACTGACTTTTTGATATCGTCAGAACCGAACAACATACGGCCTAAAATACCACGAACAGATTGGTCGTCGTCATTCTCTTTGCGCCACTGGCTCATCCACTCAAACAAGGTCATGTCATTAGCAAAATCAGCTTCGTGATCTTGAGCATAATAACCAATGTTATGGTTTTCAGACCACTGAATCGTACCTTCATCCTGTGGAATATCATGGACTAGTGTGCGCAACAGTGTTGTTTTACCAATACCGTTTTCGCCCAAAATAGCGATGCGCTCGCCCACTTCAACCATCAAATCAAGTTTACTGAATAATGGTGTGTCGTACCCTTTGGCTAGGTTTTCAACCACTAGCGCATTACGGAACAATTTCTTTTCTTGTTCGAAACGAATAAACGGGTTAACACGACTTGAGGCTTTAATTTCATCAAGTTTAATTTTATCTATTTGTTTAGCACGTGATGTTGCTTGCTTGGCTTTAGATGCGTTAGCAGAGAAACGTGCCACGAAGCCTTGAAGCTCAGCAATTTGAGCTTTTTTCTTAGCATTATCAGATTGTAAACGCTCACGAGATTGCTGCGCTGCAGTCATGTATTCATCATAGTTACCAGGATAAACTCGCAGTGCACCGTAATCTAAGTCAGCCATGTGAGTACACACTGAGTTTAAGAAATAACGGTCATGGGAAATAATAACCATGGTACTGTTACGTTGGTTCAACATATCTTGTAACCAACGAATAGTATCGATGTCCAAGTTGTTGGTGGGTTCGTCAAGTAACAATAAGTCTGGATCTGAAAACAACGCCTGAGCCAACAAGACTCTAAGTTTAAAGCCTGGCGCAATTTCACTCATTAAGCCAAAATGCTGATCAGTGCCAATACCGACACCCAATAATAAGTCACCCGCGCGAGATTCAGCGGTGTAACCGTCCATTTCAGCAAATTCCATTTCAAGCTCAGACACCTTGATGCCGTCTTCTTCACTCATTTCAGGTAAAGAGTATATACGGTCACGTTCAAGCTTAACTTCCCATAATTCTTTGTGGCCCATGATCACAGTATCAATGACACTAAATTCATCAAATGCGAATTGGTCTTGACTCAATTTACCCATACGCTCATGTGGATCTAACGACACATTACCGCTTGATGGTTCTAAATCGCCGCCAAGAATTTTCATAAAGGTTGATTTACCACAACCGTTTGCACCAATTAAACCGTAGCGGTTACCGCCACCAAATTTAACTGATAGATTTTCAAACAGTGGCTTAGCACCAAACTGCATCGTAATGTTAGCTGTAGTAATCAAAATGAAATTCCAAATCGAGTATGAGTGTTAGCGCAATAAACCTAAGCTTGGTAACTATAAGCTAAATGGCTAACAGGATAATTAAAGTAACCGTTTTGCCTGACGCTATAAGAATAAGCAATATAGGACAAAGACAGGCAGAATCAAGCGCGACATTTTAGAGATTTTTGGACTATTTATCAACCTAAGCGAAATGATAGCTTAGCGAATCATAAAATGACGTCCTGTCTACTGAATGTCATCAATATCTAAACGTTATTTTAGCCTATTTTTAAATATTCAATTATATAATCAAGTCCACCAGTTATTGCCGCAACTTGGGCATCATTACATTCTTTAGCCGTTACATTAGGGCTATCCGGGTAAACTTCTGTTGTAGTATTAAAATGATTATGGGTAATACCAGCGCATAAACTGAGTTTTTTAACCGGATAATTAATTACCCCAAATTGCTCAATAGGCACCTCAATTAATTGGCCGTCATCATCTGGCGCGATATGGGTTACTTTAGCCACAGCATCAATAATTGCTTTTTGAAACTCAGGCGTTGGATTTTCAGAGTCGCCGACTAAATAAAAGCCATCAGGAATAATACCCGCCTCATACTCTTTACCATCTCTTGCTGACAATAGTGGTCTAAATTCACATTCGTCTGTGTCGGTAGTTTCATGCAAATCAATATGTGCGTACACCTCACCTAATGAGGCAACAAAAGCCATTAAGGCTGCAGACTCTTCGGCAGGGCTATCAGCATAAAATGAGCGATTCGGGTCAATTGCTTTAGGGTTCCAACGATTGACCGTTTCATATCCCCATGGGCTAATACAAGGTGCCACGGCAATATTAAAATATTGGCTATAGTGCGCGGCTTTAGTGTCTAAAAATTGAATGGCACCATGAACACCACTGGTTTCATAACCGTGTACCCCACCGGTGACCAGTATGGTCTTTTTAGTGGCAGTCCAATTTTTAGTTTTAAAGGCAAACAAAGGATATTTAGCCGCATCAAATGTTAGTGCGCCATAATTAACCTGTTCAAAATCTGCTGATAAAGCGGCAAACTTGCTGATCACTTCATCTTGATAACTGCGCTTAATGGTAACTTGGGCTAACCATTGTGCTTTCTCTGACTCATCCCAAGGTTGCCCCGGCGTGCCAATTGGAAAAACTGCTTCTTGTGTCATAAACCCTCTGCCTTTAGTGACATCATCTTTTTTCAGGCAAGCATATTAACTGATTGAGTCCTGCAGATCGATTAATCACCTAAGGAAGTCGTCGACATTGCTGTAAACCACTGACTACCTGTACAACAATCACGCTTAATAACAAATGACGACTGTCGACTGTCGACTGTCGAGGAGATAATTAATGAGCCTAAATCAAATAGAAAAATACTTTTGATAAAGTGAGCGGGAGTTGAGATTTATTGCCAGTATAACAAGGTGATAAGTTGAGTGGTGAGCGCCTAAACTGAATTTACCGACTGCGAACCAGTTTGTTGCAGCAGTCGGTATGTTTAAAGGCGATAAAGAGGGTGTTAACTGCCTTATTTTTTCATCGGAATCGCGTTTTTAAGCCCATCAACTAACAAGGTAGAAAACACACTGTTATGTGTCTGCCCTGGTAAAACGGTAGATTGAATATGTAAACCAGCATAATTTCGCGATTTTAGCTGTGCATCAAATTCTTGCATCTCATCAACCATGGTTTTTTCTTCGCTACCTATATACATAAATACATTGGCCTTCATGGCCTTATTGTTTTTTGCATAGTCGTTTTCTAAGCGAAACATCACTTTTTTGTCATACCAAAACGATGGACTGCCTAAAATGTAATAGTTAAATAACTCTGGATTCGTGATTAACATATTGGCTCCTAACAAGCCGCCATATGAATGGCCAACAAATATTTTTTTATCTTGTTTGATACGATATTTTTGACTAATTAATGGTAACACTTCATCTGAGATAAAACTGATGTACTGCAAAGCCTTACCAGAATGCTGTTGAGCTTCACGAGAGTGTCCCCTCTTTTCATTTGGTGCATAGGTTGGCGTGAAGTCTCTGGTACGGCTAATGAAAGGGTTTTCTCCCTTAGAGTATGAAATCCCCACAATAATAAGATCCTCAATATCACTGCCCACCATAAGGTGTACAACACCGCTCGCCACTGCAAACGAGTAACTTGTATCGTTAATCACGGCTACTGGATATTGTTTATTATTTTTTGAGTAGTCTCTAGGTAGGCGAATATATAATTCGTATTCTAATCCGCTTGCTTCAGATTTAAGTTGTACAGTATGGGTATTGTTAATTTTAAACTCAGTCGCTTCCTCAGCTAATAACGAGGCAGAATAAAAGACCCATACCGCAAGTAGTAATTTACTGTAATTGAACAACATCATTATCCTTAATTATGTGAAGGCGTAATCCAGTTAACACCTTAATAGAATATAAAAATTTGTTTACTAAAATTTTTTAGCCCGCTAACTTAAGTGTTAGCAATTTCATTGTCAACACTCCTTTAACGCTAAGTTTTACGCCCCATTAGCACCAGTGAGATACCACTTAAAATGATTGCCCCGCTAGCGATTAAATGCAGGCTTAATGTTTCATGATTAAACACAACACCTCCAACGGCGGCAATAAAAGGCACACTTAATTGCAGTGCAGCGGCTTTTGATGGGGTAAGCCCTGTTAACGCCTTATACCAAATAGCGTAACCAATACCTGAGGTCAGCGCACCGGACACTATGGCTAATATGACTCCATCATAATGCGCACTTTGCAGTGTATTGCTTAGGGTTAATTGCACTGAATTAACATTCATAGCCAAACTTAATATGACTAACCCGGCCAGCATTAAAATCACACTTCGGCTAAAATACTCGGCAGAATCTAACACGGAAGATTGGCTTTTGCGCCCTAATAGAGAATACATTCCCCACGCCACACCACTTAATGCCATGAGTATCATCGACCAATATTGAGGCGTGCCGATATTAGGCCACAACAAATATCCAAGCCCGATAAACGCAATGACACTGCCGACAACTTCAATTGTCGTGGGTCTTTGCCCTTGAATAACCGCAACCACATTCATTGATAATTGTACTGCACCAAATAAAACCAGCGCTCCCGTTGCGGTATCTAACGACAAATAAGCGATAGAAAATAACCAAGCATAGGCCAGTAAACTTAACGCCCCTAGCCACTTACGCCAGTTGTAAAATGGATGATGTTGATACGAATGCTGCTTAAGGGAGGTCAACGAGTCTGATAACTTGGCTGGTTTTTGTTGATATAAATGCATGCAACCAACAATAAACCACAGCGTTAATGCACCAGATAATAATCGAATTAAGGTAAATGAATCGGCATCAATTAAGCGGGCTTCCCCCCCGCCTAGTGCCATACGGCTTAATACAGAATTAGCGGCAAACGCCACTAATGCTGTCAAGGTTAAAGCTGCCGTGACAAGCGATGATGGCGTTAAGGGTTTTTCAGACAAGTTAACTTACCTTTTAAGGATTTTTATTTTTAGTGAAGGTGAATTTATTAACAAACCAACCAATTGTGGCTAATTGGCGAGTTTGTGATAAGCCAAAGTAAATACAAATCCACGGCGATATAAGCAAAAACCAGGGTAAACCCGCAGTCGAGCGACCACTGAAAAACAGATACAAAAAACCAGCGTAGATCACAATCACACCCAAGATACCCACAAGCAGCATGACCTTTTTAATCCACACTTCTATCATTGTAATGTTCACTTTAGTCCCTTCATAAAAATGTTATCAATAGCTATATTATGCTTATACCGATGCCAATATATAAGTTTAGTCCACACAAAAGCCGAGCTAGGCTCGGCTTTGGGTCAGCATAATAACATGCTTAAGTTTACAAGCGAATGCCGCCGTCAATTTCAACTACACGGCCATTTACATAATCGTTTTCAATGATAAAACCCACGGTAGAAGCAATTTCAGGTGCTTTATCTAAACATCCAACAGAGCCGTTAAATAAATGAGCAGATAGAATTAGGCTCTATGTAGCCATGTAATTTGTATAAAGCTTTATTAAATAAAATAAAAGAAAATAAAAGAGAAAATAAAAGATGCCACCCATGATTTTGATCTTGCAGAACTCGGTCTGGCCAAGGGTAGTTAACCCGACTGGGTGATAAGAGCCGCAAGATAGCACATTACATACTCATCAAGGTTGTTGTTAACGATGAAGAATTGGCTCAGTCCAACCAGTGCTAGCCCGAATAGGCCAAGGATAGGATAAACCTAACCCGCATGAGTGTTTCAATTGACAGGCGCAGTGGTACGGATTTCATTACGGGCACAGCTTGACTGTTAAGCCCGCTTCTCTTATAAAAATTGGGGCAGTACAACCGCTTATAGCGGTAAATGAGTCACATTAAAAGCAATGACAAGTGTGAAGCAATAGAATAGAAAACTAACGCCAAAAGCTTTGGGTGAGCAGAGTATTATCTTGACTCACCGGGAGCGTCCATATATGGCCATGTTATTATTTGTTAATTTATATTTTAGCCCTCTCTATTCCCATTTCGTTAAGAGCCTGTTTGTATTTTTCAATTAGAAACATTTCCTGGCTAACCATTTCATTAAAAGTATTTCTTAATAAAATAACTGTACTTCTTTGATTTTTTTTCTCCAAAGATTCGCGCGCCGAAAGAATTGTCAAAATACGATTTAAAGTTGACTCAACACCTTGAGCCTGATGTTTGTATAGTTTGGAGAGGGTAAACATTGTATCAAAATCAATTGCTGAAGATAAACTTGAAGATTTTAGTGTTTGCCAAGATCCATTATCCAAAGTTCGCTGCACCACACCATTAGGCATTAAACTCCATATCATTTCACCATTCTCGGTGAATAATGCACTATTAATAGCATTATTGTTAAGCGATTCGTTCAGATTATTCAGTACTTTTTCGTGATATGGAAGCCACTCATTGAGTGCTTCCATATTTGATTTAAGTTCAATTCTTACCATTGCCATGGCTAGGTTTATTTGCTGTTCTTCTTTAAGTTGACCTCTATATTCATTAAGGAACAAAGCAAGTAAAACGCTAAAAATAATTAATGCTGGTTCGAAAACCAGTTTTAGGATATTTTTTTTTGTAAGAAATTTTGTTGATTTCATTTATATTCCTAAAAACACTGACACAGGGGGTTAGCTGGACATTGTGTATTTGATTTCAATACTTAATTTCTCTTTTAAAAAATTGTTAACTCTTTCATAGAATTTTTTTGCTGTGTCATTTAATTCAAATGCACACGCAACAACTATTGAAACTTGCTTTCCCTTATCTTCAGGAAATTCTTCACAAAGTTGACCAGATTCTATAAAACGAATGTATGAATTAATTTTCGCTTGCAACAATTGTTGATGCTCTAAATCATCAGACCAATCTAAATGGTCAGTAATCAATAAAACGACTTCATTATGCTCTTTAGAAGAGACTACCGAATCAATTTTATTGGTTTCAGTTATAGCCATACCTCTCCTGACCAGCTAACGCCGCCGTCAAGAGGGCCTTGTTATAACGTTTATACAATTGTATATGACAACGTTAATTTACTGCCCAGCTTTACAACTGCTTGATTTACATAAGCTGGAACATCAATGATACGCTTATCATATTCTGAAACGAACGATATAAAAATATCCGTCTTTTCCTTGGATATACTGCAGCCTTCCATGAACAACGAGATGAGGGAAATATTAGCCTCACTCAACGGAACAATACCAGTAGGGCTCTTTGTCTTGAAATGCGTACCGAACTCAGACTCAGGAATAACCTGCCTTAGTATAACTACTTGTTTTTCAGACAGATCCAAAAATCTAAAGCTTATTTCTAGTTCTATATCAGAGTCCATTACCAGTGATCCAATGGGTTATAACAGCTTATTGAACGACTCGACCAATAATGCCGATCGTTTAAGTTATTGATTTACAACATCCTACATTTTCTATGTCTTTGAAGTAAAGCAATTTAATGACTGTTGCACTCAAACAAGAAACTAAAATTGCGCGTTAAAAGTGTCGGCGCCAAATGTAAAAAATAAACCAAGTAAGATCAATATATTAGAGCAGCCCTATTTTTCTCGACATAGTCCTTTAGACTGCTTTTCGTTCACTTATTATTGTTATTCCGTCAAAACCCATTATAACTGTATATAAATACAGTCCAGGTAACATAAAGGGGGACTTGCTTGCGGCGTGCCTTAGACGCATTGGTATTAAGCAGCAGACTAAATAAAGATAAATACTCATCAGCAAAAAGCCGAGCTAGGCTCGGCTTTGTTTAAGGATAATATCAAGCTTAAGATTACAGGCGAATGCCGCCGTCAATTTCAAATACACGACCATTTACATAATCATTTTCAATGATAAAACGCACCGTAGAAGCAATTTCATGGGCTTCACCTAAACGTCCAACCGGTACCATTTTTGTCATGCGCTCTAACGCTTCAGGTTTCATCGCTGCGGTCATTTCGGTAGCAATAACCCCTGGTGCCACTGCGGCTGAACGGATATTGTAACGGGCTAATTCTTTGGCCCAACCGACAGACATTGCTGCAACACCTGCTTTTGATGCTGAATAGTTAGATTGCCCCATGTTACCTGCTTTAGCTAGGCTTGAAATATTGATAATCACGCCTTGCTGGCCTGTTTCAATCATGGCTGCAGCCGCTTCACGGCCGCACAAAAATGTGCCGGTTAGATTGACATTAATGACTGACTGAAACTTTTCATAGGACATACGCTCAATCACTTTACCGTCTTTTGCCTTAACCATTAAGCCATCGCGCAAAATACCGGCATTATTGATTAACACATTAATATGACCAAAATCTTCGCGAATAAAATTGAACCCCGCAACAACATCGTCTTCGTCGGTAATGTCAAACGCATAACCTTGCACTTCAGTTATTGCACCTAAGTCTGCACACGCTTGCTCAAGTTTTGCTTGGTCTACATCGATAAGCGCCAATTTTGCACCTTGGGAGGCTAAATCATGCGCCATAGCAAGACCTAAACCACCCGCGCCACCTGTGATGACGACAACCTTATCTTTTAATTCCATTACCGAGTCCTTTTACTTTTTATTTTGATTGGCAAATTGTTCAAAAATGCTAGAAAAATCAAGACGACCATGACCTTGACGAGCATGGTTAACATATAAACTACGCGCTAATGCGCCCATTGGGGTACTTGAGTTTGAACCTAAGGCAGTTTGTTGTGACAAGCCTAAGTCTTTCACCATTAGATCAACCATAAAACCACCTTGATAGCCTTTTGATGATGGCACATTTTCCATCACGTCAGGACAAGGGTTATATTTTTCAAGCGTCCAGTTTCCGCCGCTGCTGACTTTCATGATATCAGACAATACTTTAGGATCTAAACCGTTATCTATGCCTAATTGCAAAGACTCGCTGGTGCCGACCATTAATACTGATAACAGCATGTTATTACAAATTTTAGCAATTTGACCTGCGCCGACCTGGCCAGCGTGGAAAATATTTGCGCCCATTACCGTTAATACCGTTTGAGCCTGGGTAAAAGCCGCTTCTGTGCCACCGCAAATAAAGGTCAATGTCCCTGCTGCTGCGCCTGCTGTGCCACCAGAAACTGGAGCATCCATAAAGGCGAGGCCTTTTTCAGCGGCTTTAGCGCCGACTAATTGCGCTGTGGCGGCATCAATGGTTGAGCAGTCAATTAATAAGGTGTCTTTACCGACAACATCTAATAAACCTTTATTATTGTCATCGCCCATATAGATACTTTGAACGTGTTTGCCCGCTGGTAACATACTAATGACATAGTCGGCTGACGCCGCTGCGCCACACGCTGTTTTAGCGCTTAATGCGCCTTGGTCGGTTAATGTTGCTACGGCCTGTGGATTAAGGTCAAATGCCGTTACCGTCATGCCCGCTTTAATTAAATTGGCCGCCATAGGGCCGCCCATGTTACCTAATCCAATAAATGCTACTGTTGCCATGTTTAATTCCTTTTAAAAGTCTTTTAATGGGTGGTTATTTGCTTGCCAAGGTGAAGTCAATAAGGCCGATAGGGCGTCATCTGTGACGTCTGCCACATCAGTAAAACGCCATTGTGGATTACGGTCTTTATCAATAAGCAGCGCCCTTACTCCTTCACAAAAATCGCCATGAGAGCAACAGTTAACGCTGACACCTAGCTCCCATTTAAAGCAATCTGCTAAGTCTAATTCTGTACCCAGTGCTGCTTGAGCAAACACTAAATGCCAGCTTAATGGGCTGCCTGCTAATGCGGTTTTTTGTGCCCGTTTAAGCCAGTCTAGTTCGGTTTGTAAGCTAGACAATTGATGGTGAACATCTTCAATATCACCTGACATGAGCAAATTAATCTGTTGCTGGAATTGTTCTAGTGGGCTGTCGCCAAGCACCACTGAGACTTTATTTTGCATCGAGGTTAATAGCTGTGTTAATGCTTGATGATTCACATCAGCATTATCATTCCAGTGAATATCAGCTAGGGCATCAAACAGCGGCTCTTTGTCATCACTGGCTAGAAAATGAGTACCGACATTGACGTACATGGCATCTGCCGCGTTCATGTTGTACGCCGTCAGCCCTAAAAATAGCCCGGTTTTACCTGGCATGCGATTTAAAAAGTAGCTGCCACCCACATCTGGGTATAAACCAATAGTCACTTCAGGCATAGCAATACGGCTGCGCTCGGTTAATACACGATGGCTGCCGCCGGCCATTAAGCCTAATCCGCCGCCCATCACAATGCCATCGCCCCACACTAGTACTGGCTTGCCAAACTGATGTAGCAAATAATCTAACTGGTATTCTTGAGTGAAAAACTCACAGGCTTCGTCAGTCATTTTATTTGGGTTAGCGATTGAGGCATGATAAATAGCCCGCACATCACCGCCGGCACAGAATGCTTTTTCGCCGCTACCTTCTAATACCACTAAGGCGATATCATCATTGGTTTGCCATTGCAGTAATTGAGCGGTCATCGCCTTCACCATATCGATATTCAGTGCATTAAGCGCTTTTTCGATATTAAGGGTGACGATTCCGATAGACTTACCCGATAATGTGCCGAGAGTTTGAAATATGACATCTTGGGTCATTAGCAGTTTCTCCAGTTTGGTTTACGCTTTTCAAGGAAAGCATTAACGCCTTCGGCTTGATCTTCTGTATCGAATAGGCCGATAAAAAGCTCACGCTCTAAAGGTAAAGCCTGTGCGCGTGGCATTGTGCGTCCAGCCTGAATTAAGGTTTTACATACCGACACACTGCTAGGTGATTGACGTGCCACTTTTGCCGCCAGTGCAATAGCCGCATCTAAGGCTTGTCCTTGCTCAACCACTTCTTCCACCAAACCAATTTTTTCAGCTTTAGCGGCATCAATGCGTTCGCCGCATAAAATCATCCGTTTTGCCCAGCCCTCACCCACCAAAGCGGTTAAGTTTTGCGTACCGCCAGCACAGGGCAATAAGCCCACACTGGCTTCAGGTAAGGCCATTTGCGCTTGCGCTTCAGCAATACGGATATCACAGGCTAAAGCGACTTCTAAACCACCGCCCATGGCATAACCATTAATCGCGGCGATGGATACACCACGAAAAGCACTTAATGCCTCAAATGCAGCACCAAAATGCTTGGCCATAGTGGCTGCATTGCCTTTGTCGCCATCGGCAAATAAATTTAAGTCAGCACCCGCAGAGAAAAACTTCTCGCCCTGGCCGGTAATAACCAAAGCATAAATCTCTTTATTGTCATTTAACTCAAGCACTTTAGCGGTTAGCGCTTGTAAGCTTTGCGCAGTCCAGGTGTTAGCTGGCGGGTTATTCATTTTAATAATGGCGGTATTTCCGTCAATACGCACCCAAATAGCTTCTGTGGTCATTGTGATAGCCTTATCGTCCGTTGAAATTGTCTAGTTTGAATGATTAGCGACCCGATTAACGAATTGGGTGAGCGTTTTCATCCAGTAATCGACGGGCAATAATCAACCGCATAATTTCGTTGGTACCCTCAAGAATTTGATGCACGCGCACATCACGGAAATGACGCTCTAACGGATATTCACGAATATAGCCATAACCACCATGAATTTGCAGTGCTGCATCACAAACCTGAAAACCAACATCAGTTGCAAAGCGTTTTGCCATTGCACAATAAGCACTTGATTCTGGATCTTGCATGTCTAATTTAAACGCCGCTAATCGCACCATTTGGCGCGCAGCAACTAATTCTGTCGCCATATCAGCTAACTTAAATTGTAATGCTTGAAATGCCGCTAACGGTTTGCCAAATTGCTTACGCTCATTCATATATTGAGTTGCGCGATCAAGTGCAGATTGCGCCGTACCAATAGAACAAGTGGCAATATTGATGCGCCCGCCATCTAAGCCTTTCATCGCAAAGGTAAACCCTTGGCCTTCTTCACCTAAAAGATTAGTCACCGGGATGCGGACATTTTCAAAACTGATTTGTCTTGTTGGCTGTGCATTCCAGCCCATTTTATCTTCCGCTTTGCCGTAAGATACACCCGCTGCATCGGCCGGAATAACAACCGCAGAAATGCCTTTAGGGCCAGCTTCGCCAGTGCGGCACATCACCACTAATAGCTCGGTTTCACCCGCGCCAGAAATAAACACTTTTGAACCATTAATAATGTAATCATCACCATCGCGCACCGCTTTAGTTTGCAGTGATGCGGCATCACTGCCTGAACCCGGTTCAGTTAAACAATATGAGGCTAATAGCTGACCTGTGGTGAGCCCTTCTGACCATTGACTGCGGACAGTCTCAGATCCCCAGGTAGTCACCATCCAGGTGGCCATATTGTGAATAGTTAACATGGCGGTGGTTGCGGTGCAACCGTAAGATAGCTCTTCAAAGATAATTGAGGCATCTAAACGTGATAAGCCCATACCGCCTTCAGACTCTGGTGAATATAATGAGCAAAAGCCCAGTTCACCTGCTTTTTGAATCACGTCTTTAGGGAAGTGGTGCTCTTCATCCCATTTAGCCGCAAACGGAGTTAATTCATCGGCGGCAAATTGACGGGCAAGATCAGCAAATTGGCGTTGATCTTCATTTAAATTAAAATCCATTGAGGGACTCCTAATTTGTTATGTTTGATGACTCTTGGGTCATTTGTTGGCAGGCCAAAGGGAATTTAACCTGCCATTAGGTCTTGTTATTATCTTAAATCTAATCGAAATATAAGCTTATTTAAGATTAATACTCATATTTGGACCGCTAACGGCGTCGGTTTCAAACCAACGTGAAGTAATGGTTTTAGTTTCAGTATAGAAACGTACCGCTTGCTTACCGTATGCGTGCTGATCGCCGTAAAAACTGCCTTTCCAACCCGTAAACGAGAAGAAGGGTAAAGGCACAGGAATTGGCACGTTAATACCCACTTGGCCGACTTCTATTTCGTGTTGATATTTGCGCGCTGCGCCACCCGATGCGGTAAAGATTGAGGTGCCATTGCCGTATGGACTGTTATTTACCAGTTCAATAGCATCATCTAAATTGTCAGCTTCCATACAACATAAAACAGGGCCAAAGATTTCTTCTTTGTAGATGCTCATGTCTGTAGTGACTTTAGAAAACATGGTTGGGCCAACCCAGTTACCTGACTCATAGCCTTCAACGGTAAAGTCACTGCCATCTAGCAAGCATTCAGCCCCTTCTTGTTTGCCTTGCTCGATTAAGCTTAATACCCGTGTTTTAGCCGCTGGGCTAATCACTGGGCCATAGGCCGCATCAGCATCATTCCATAAACCTGGACGTACTTTGGCTAAGGCTTCTTTTAATTCTGGGATCCACTCTTTTGCTTTACCGACAAATATCGCCACTGAAATGGCCATACAGCGTTGACCTGCTGCGCCAACTGAAGCGCCAACAAGGTTATTAATCACATGTTGTTTGCTTGCATCAGGCATGATCACGCAGTGATTCTTTGCCCCAGCAAACGCTTGCACACGTTTAAGGTTATCTGTACCTGTTTTGTAGATGTATTGACCTACCGCGACAGAGCCGACAAACGAAATAGCCTTGATGGCTGGATCACGCAGTAAAATATCAACCGCCACTTTGTCACCATGAATAAGCTGTAATACGCCTTTTGGCGCACCTGCTTCAACAAATAACTCCACTAAACGTTGTGGTGTCATCGGGTCTTGTTCAGACGGTTTTAAAATAAAGGTGTTACCGCAGGCAATGGCTAATGGGAACATCCATAAGGGGATCATCGCAGGGAAGTTAAATGGCGTAATACCAGCACAGACGCCAAGCGGTTGGGTGTAGCTGTAGGTATCAATATTGCGGGCAACGTTTTCAACGGTTTCGCCCATCATTAATGAGGCAACATTACAGGCGTGTTCCGCTACTTCAATACCGCGCCATACATCGCCTTTAGCATCCTCAAAGGTTTTACCGGTTTCTTGGGCTAGAATAGTCGCGATTTGATCGTGGTTTTCTTTCAACAGGTGCTGGTAACGTAACATCACCCGAGCACGTTCTGATACTGGCACTTCTTTCCAGGTTTTAAACGCTTCTTTTGCACTGTGAATTGCTTGCTCAACTTCAGCAGGTGTCGCCGCGTTAATTTTAGCAATCACACCATTATTAATGGGGTTAGTGACATCGATATTTTGCGTGCCAGTACCCACTGTGAACTCGCCATCAATATAATGTTTTACTTGTATGGTCATAATATTTCCCTTTGAACCAGATTAAATCGGGGTAAGCATTAATGGCGATGATGTTGTATTTATCCCAATCACTTGGTATCGGGTTATTGCTCATTAATGCTTGTCTTGTTGAATGTTATGTTTTCTAAATCGTACTCAGCGTCAAGCGCCTTATACTTTATACTTCAATCGCCATGGCCACGGCTTCACCGCCGCCAATACATAATGACGCTACAC
This sequence comes from Shewanella glacialimarina, assembly GCF_020511155.1. Taxonomy (NCBI): domain Bacteria; kingdom Pseudomonadati; phylum Pseudomonadota; class Gammaproteobacteria; order Alteromonadales; family Shewanellaceae; genus Shewanella; species Shewanella glacialimarina. Next base: position 2,736,025 of record NZ_CP041216.1, read on the forward strand.
CACGATGTAATCCGCGTGCTTTTAATGCGTGAATTAAGGTCACGAGCAAACGTGCGCCAGAACAACCAATTGGATGACCTAATGCACATGCTCCGCCATTAACATTGACTTTATTGGCGTCTAAACCAAGTTCAGAAATCGCTAACATAGTCACCATGGCAAATGCTTCGTTGATTTCGAATAAATCAACATCATCCTTAGTCCAATCTACTTTACCAAGCAATTTGTTCATCGCGCCTACTGGTGCGGTAGTGAACATGGCTGGCTCTTGTGAGTGTGTGGTATGGCCTTTAATAGTAGCTAAAACCGCTAAGCCTAAATTGGCGGCTTTTTCACGGGTCATCAGCAATAACACCGCGGCACCATCAGAAATTGAGCTAGAGTTGGCTGCGGTAATAGTGCCATCTTTAGTGAATGCTGGACGTAAACTCGGAATCTTTTCAGGACGGGCATTACCCGGTTGTTCATCGGTATCAATAACAATATCGCCACGGCGATCGCTAACTGTTACCGGAGTGATTTCAGCTTTGAAGGCACCTGAGTTAATCGCATTGTTGGCTTTTTCAAGTGACGCTAAAGCAAAGGCGTCCATTTGCTCGCGGGTTAAGCCAAAGTCATCTGCGGTTTTCTGAGCAAATGTGCCCATAGCGCCACCAGTGTAGGCATCTTCTAGGCCATCTAAAAACATATGGTCCATCACTTTGCCATGGCCCATACGCATGCCACTGCGCGCTTTATCAAGAAGGTACGGTGCCTGACTCATGCTTTCCATGCCACCAGCAATAACCACTTCACTGCTACCCGCTTTAATTAAATCATGGGCTAACATGACGGTTTTCATTCCTGAACCGCAGACTTTGTTAATCGTAGTCGCACCAACTGAAAGCGGTAAACCTGCGCCTAATGTTGCTTGACGAGCTGGCGCCTGACCTAAACCTGCTGGTAATACACAACCCATAAGCACTTCATCAATACTGGCTGGTGATATACCGCTATCGGTAATTAAACCTTGAATAGCGGCGGCAGCCAAGGCTGGGGATTTCACTGATGAAAGTGAACCTTGAAAGCCCCCCATTGGGGTGCGCTTTGCTGCAACAATGACGATATCTTGAGCCTGATTGGCCATTCCAGCTTGCTGTGAACTCATAACTACTCCAATAAAAACTAATTATCACAAAAAAACATAATATCACTTTGACGTTTACGCGAACGTAAAGCAAGTAATAATTAGTCTAACAAGTGGATGAATTTCGGTCCATGTGTCAGTGAAGATTTACACCAATAAATAGACGCTTAATCAGGAATAATTGAACCTAGCGTTATCACGGGGAGTTGAGAGAAAAATTAAACACTTTTAAGGTAAAGTTGAACTTGATTTCGACCTTGATTTTTAGCTTGATACATCGCCAGATCGGCTTTTTTAACCAAATCGGCAAAATGCTGCTCACTTGAATAATGGTCCCAATTTGAATAGGTGCTATTTGAGGCAACAGCAACACCCAAACTAATTGTAAACCCAACGGTAACGCCACTAAACTTGAAAGGCTGTTCAGCTATCACGTTCCTTAAACGCTCAGCAATTTGCATAGCTTCATTGCTATCAACATTGGGCAGAATGCATAAAAACTCTTCACCGCCTATCCTGCCAATAATATCGGTTTGCTTAATATAACTTTGACTACGACCTACTGCGGCAGCTATCGCTTTATCACCAATGTCATGACCAAATTGATCATTTATTTTTTTAAAGTGGTCAATATCAAACATTATTAATGCTAAAGATTGATGGTGTTCTTGGCATTGTTGTAAACGTTTTTGTCCTTCTTGGAAGGTAAACCTGCGATTCGCGATACCGGTTAAAAAATCTGTTTGTGCACGTCGAATAAATTGTCTTCTCGAATAAATTAAGAAAATCACCAACACAGCTAAACTTGCGGCAATGACGATAAAGATAAACATAGATAACTTGGTTATTCTTTGCTTATCTATTTGGCTGTTTAGGTTTAATTGATTTATCGACAACTCTTTTTCAAGCAATTGATTTTCATATTGAGTCATTTTAACATTATGATTGAGTGAAGCTAACACCACATCATTGGAAACGGCCTGTTCGATATGATTTTTTTCAACAGCTATTGCAGAAAACAAATACTCTAACGCAGTAAAATAATCGCCTTCAGAAGAGTAGTATATCGATCTAACTTGCTCAATTAAGGTCGCTGATTGGCCATTAAGACCATCTGAATTAAGAAACAGCTCTGCTGTTTGCCCTGCCGATGCAATATCTTGATAGTGAAATAAGCTTAGTGCCAATAAGCCTAAGTTTTCAGTAACAAATAAAGCTTCCTCGGTTTCTGTTGAAGCATCATTGGCCATTTCAAATGATTGAATTGCAGAGGAATATTCTTGTCGCCCAAAGTGGTAACGACCTTGATTGAAGTAATAGAAAAATGGCAGGTCTTTATTATTTTTCATTTGCACCATTAACGCTGACATTTGCTTGAGGTAATCGACGGCACGTTTCCATTTAGTCAGCATAATCGCTTCGCCAACTAGATTGTGTAACATGTTAAACATACTCTTTTTATCATCCGCTTGCTGCCAATGATTGAATGCCTGTTGAAAATATTCTTCCGCTTGCCTGTGCAGGTGATTATCACGATAAACCGCGGCTGTCGCATTAAAAATCATTGCCAATTTATCGGGCGCTAATTGATATTTTTTGGCAATATCTAAGGCTTCGGATAAGTGCAAAAGGCCGATATCAAAATTATCCGCTTGGTTAAAGCAATAGGCTGTTTGCGTTAATGCATGGACTAATTGGTCTTGATCTGATTGTTTCCGGGCTAATTTGACTGCGTTAATTCGATCAGGACAATACTGTTTATAATCGTTGGTCTGCAAGGACACTATAAGAGAACGAGCCAGATAGGCTTTAACCAACAGTGAGGGTTTAGGGGTGACTAACAGTAAATCTATGGCTTGTGAGTAACTGTCAAAAGCCTTATCAAGTTGCTTATTTTGCTGTTGCGCTGCGGCAAGGTGAAATAATAACTGGGCTTTTTCATCAGCTGAGCCATGACTAATAAGCGAAAGTTGTTGAGTAATATAGTCAATTTTTTTGGCTGGTACATCAATGCGAGTTAAATCTTGTTCAATTAAGCTTAAATCAGGTGAATTTGCCGCAATACTTATTGACCCATATAGGTAAGCCAATAACGCTATGCCTTTAAAGACAGCACAGTAACGTACAAACTGGCGAGTTATAATTGCCGCTAAATTGAACATAGCCTTAAATTCATCTCAAAAGATCAACCGTATCTCTAACATAGCGCTAATTTAAATCAATTGGAAACACCTATTTAGACATTATCAGCAATTAATTTTTAGCCCTATTCAATAGCGATTACCCTTTAGCTTGCTTACTTTCCCACGGTGTCATCTTGCTCATGTCCGATAGGTCATACGGCGTTAACTGGTAAACATAATAGTTAAGCCAATTACTGACCAGCAAACTGCCATGACTGTGCCAACGTGCTATTTGATCCTGGTTTGGGTCATCGTTACGATAATAGTTTAAGGGGACATTTGGATTCAAACCTTGGGCTAAATCACGTTGATATTCATCGTTCAAAGTGCCTTTTTGGTATTCAGGGTGTCCCATAACGAATAGATTTCGGCTATCACGGCTTAAAACGATATAGGCACCAGCTTCAGCTGACTCAGCTAAAATTTCAACGTCATTATTGCGGCGAATGTCTTCAATGTTAATTTCGGCAAAACGCGAATGCGGTGCATAAAATTCATCATCAAAACCACGTAGTAAAGGATGTGGTTCAGTTGCCCTAACATGATTAAACACACCCGAGCGTTTTTGGTCTAATAAGCCACGGTTTATGCCATATAAGTGAAATAATCCAGCATGTGCCGCCCAACACAAAAACAATACCGAGGTCACATGCTTTTGGGACCAATCGATAATTTCTTTAATGTGGTCCCAGTAGACAACATCTTCAAAGTCAATTTGCCCTAAAGGTGCACCAGTAATAATAAGCCCATCATAATTATTGTGTCTAACATCTTCAAAGTCGCGATAAAAGGTATTCATGTGGTCAACCGAGGTATGTTTAGACTCTTTATCATGAATACGCAGTAAATCGACGCCAACTTGTAATGGCGTATTACCCAGCAAACGAAGCAGTTGGGTTTCTGTCTCAATTTTATTGGGCATCAAATTCAAGATAAGCACCCGCATAGGACGAATGTCCTGATTTGCTGCGCGAGTTTCTGACATCACAAAGATATTCTCTGACTCTAAAATACCTGCTGCGGGTAAATCATCTGGAATTCGAACCGGCATACTACATCCCTTACCTAATTATTAATCGACAAATACCGCTAAAATTATCGCTTTACCAGATCAACAACCACTGTTAATGGTTGTGGATTATTGATATCTACGGGATAAGATTGCGTATTAATAAACCACAATTCATCGGCAACAGTGATCCGTGCACTGATGGCATAACGATGACCTGTTTTAAAAGCATCCATTGGCACCACAAACTCGAAAGGCGTGACACCTGTTACCGGGCTAATTTCATATTCCGCTAAAATTTCAGCCTTAACATCTTGCAATGACACGTCCTGTAATTGGATTTGGATCACAGAATCAGCAGGTAGTGCAATGCGTTGTTTATATAACACTTCACCCACTATCTGACTATTTTGAGGCGTGGTTTGGCACCCTGACATAGCCGCAATCATCGCTATAACGCACATTATCTGTTTAATCATGACTCACCTGCTTTTATTAAGTGACGTCGCATTATAATACATTAAGACGTCTAGAAGTCTACACTTCCGATATTGAAAAATTTTCGTGCTTGTTATCCACGGAGGTTATTTCTATCATAAACCTATCTTTAGGAAATTGAGCACCAATTACCCCCATGACCACCATCGCAACCGCTATGATTATTGGTGCTAGCTCGCAGCTAAGTAAAGAATTAGCCAGCCAGCTTGCTACTCAAAAGGTAAAATTGTTGTTATTTGTGCAACAACCAGAGCTGTTAACCGAATTTGCTAAAACACTGCCAGTATCAGTAGAGGTCTTACCGCTTTCGATTGCCGAGCCAGCAAAGCTAATAGAGCAAATAACCACAGCATGGCAACAGGAAAATGGCGCCCATTTGGTGATAGTCAATACCGGCATGAATGGTTACGATGCCACCCTTCCTTGGCAATTAGAACAAGATATTATTGACGTGAATGTAAAAGGCTTTGCCGCTATTTGCCACTGTGTATTCAAATTGATGATCGAACAAGGTTACGGTCAGTTGGCAGCGATTAACTCAATAGCAGGACAGCGAGGCGGGCCAAGCATGGCTTATCATGCGTCTAAAGCCTTTGCCGCTAATTATTTTGAAGGCTTAAGCATGCATGCGCAGCGTTTAAAGCTACCTATTACCATTAGTGACATTCAATTAGGCTTGTTAGATAAAGCAGCATTGCAACAAAATCAGTTTTTATTAGCCCCTTTAGATAAAGTCGCTAAACAAATTTTGATTGCTTTGCAAAAGGGAAAACGCCGGGTATATGTGACCAAACGTTGGCGTTTTGTTGCTTGGTTAAATCGCTTATTACCCGAGTATATTTATAATACTCGTCATTGGAAGCCGAAAAAAAACCAGCGTAAATAACACCATCACGCTAAACGAAAATAGGAGCCATTTGGCTCCTATCTTTATACAGCTTGATTACGTGTTATTAGAACTTGTAACCAACGCTAACCATATAAACCCATGGGTTAATGTCGGTATCAACTGAAAGCGCTGCGCCACCAGCAGTGAAGTTTACATCGGTTGATATATCTGCATACCAGATAGAAGCATTAACTAACCATGCTTTATTGATATTGTAGTCTAAACCTACTTGTGCTGCTAAGCCCCAAGAATTGGTTAAGCTCAGGTTATCTAGGCCTAAATCTTTTGCTTCTTGAGTAAAGTCATTATCAAAGAAATTAGTGAAGTTAACACCTACGCCAACATAAGGACGTAATTTAGATTGAGCATCACCAAAATAGTACTGTGCTACTAAGGTTGGTGGTAAATGCTTAGTTTCAGCAATCTTACCTAAAGCCCCTAATGATACTTCATGACTAAATGGTGTTGCCGCTAGTAATTCAACGCCCCAGTTGTCAGTTAGCATATAACCAAAGTTCAAACCGATTTGCATGTTGTTATCAACACCAAACTCAGCCACATCAGCAACAACTGGGCTAGACTCATTTGGAGCAACCACAACCGCACCCGCTCTGAAAATAAAATCCCCTGCTTGATGAGCAACTGCTACAGAAGAAACACCGGCAGATAATAAACCTGCTGCAACTAAACCTAGGGCCATTTTTTTATTCATCTTCATACTCCATTAGGGTAACAACTAGATGCTTTACACTACATCCTTAACATTTGCCGTCACTCTGCCAGAATTATTTATTAACATCATTGATTTAGATCAATGATTCTAGCTACACATTTAGGGGTATAGCTAAATGATAAATTTCCTTGATTTAGATCACAGTTAATTAGCTACACACACCTTTAATTCCTATGTAAATAAACATGTCGCTGCGTCAATAAATAAGCTTGATGTCCGAGTTAAAATCATCCTTGTAATAAATATTCTTCGGCTTTTTCAATACTGCGAGGTTTACCCACAAGCATTAAAATATCATTACGGCGAAATACCCAGTCATCTGGTGCGGGCTCAATTTCAGAGCCTTTTCTTCGCACGGCTCGAAGCTCAACTTCCAATTGATGCCATGGAATGTCCGCGACTTTTTTACCGACACTGCTGGCGCTGGTACTTAACGACACTGCATGTAATAAGTCCAAAGTAAAATCTGTTTCGGTGCCGGAGAAAAAACCATGTAAGTATTGATAATGATTACGTCTTTCAGATTCAAGCCGCTTAATAATACGCGGTAAAGGTACTCCGCACTTATAGAGCACTTGCGACACTAACATCAGACTACCTTCAAGCGACTCAGGTATAACCTGTGTTGCTCCAGCCTCTTTAAGCTCTTTTAGATTAGAATCATCTCGGGTGCGGATAAGTATTTTAGCATCAGGGGCTAATTTTCGACTTACCGCTAACGCCTCCTCTGCTTGACGCTCTTCGGTGAACGTCACTACCACCATACTGGCCTGGCGGATCCCAATTCGCTTTAAAATGCCCATTTTACAGGCATCGCCAAAATAAACCGGCTCACCCGCTGCTCGAGACTCTGTAACACGGATAGGATCAAGGTCTAACACAATGTAATTGATCGCTTCGGTTTTTAAGAAACGTGCGATGGTTTGCCCTACACGGCCGTAGCCTAAAATCACCACAAAGTCATCATCATCGCCGCCAGGTAAAGTAATGGTTTGCGACTCCATGCTTTTAGATGGTTTTCCGCCCTTAAACTTCTTGGCAATATCGACACTGTGACGGATTAACCAGGGGGCGAATGACATTGAAATAACGGCTACTGCAACTAATACGGTGCTAACTTCAGTGTCTAATAACTGATAGTTAACTGCCAAGGCCAACAACACAAAACTAAACTCACCGACTTGCCCCAAACTGATGGCTGTGCTTAATGCCACTTTGGCGTGTTCACCCGCCAGCTTTAACAAGCCATAGACGATTATTATTTTAAGTGCGACAGCGGCAATCAAGATGGTCAATATTTGCCACCAATATTGCATCACCAAATTAAAGTCCAGCATCATCCCTATTGAGATAAAAAATAGCCCCATCAGCAAATCTCTAAATGGGCGAATATCGGCTTCTAACTGGCGACGATACTGGCTTTCTCCAAGTAGCATACCGGCAATAAACGCCCCTAATGCCATCGATAACCCTACCCACTGGGTAAATGCCCCCGTCAATAAGGCAACAACTAAGGTCGACAACACAAATAACTCGTTAGAACGTGAGCGAGCGACTTCATCAAAAATACGCGGCAAGACCCACTTACCAAATGACATTAATCCCAAGAAGGCCAAAATACCGGTCAGCAGAGCATACGCAATGCTATTTAAACTCATCTGGCTGCCATCATTTGCCAGTAAGGGTAATAAAATTAACATGGGTACTACGGCTAAATCTTGAAATAGCAAAACACTGACCGACAACTCGCCGTGGCGTCGTCTTAGCCAGCCTTGCTCGTTCATTAGTTTCAGTACAATGGCGGTAGAAGATAATGCGATAGCCGAGCCAATAACCACAGCAGCAACCAAATTCTGACCTAATAGATAAGCCACACCACCGGCTATAAAAGCGGTGACAATAACTTGCGCACTGCCTAAGCCAAATACAGTACGGCGCATTGACCATAAACGCGGAACAGAAAACTCAAGGCCTAAGGTAAACATCAGCAGCACCACGCCAAGCTCGGCAACATAATGCATTTCATGTTGAGTAAACCAGTGAAAACCACTAGGTCCGCTGATCACACCCGTCAAAAGATAAGCAAGAATAGCTGGCAGTCCTACACGCCCTAAAATAGCAATCGTCGCAATGGCGATGACTAGCATGAACAAAATATGAATAAACATATTGTTTTCCATAGGCAAAAAACTCCTTGTCAAGAAACTGTCGAAAAGCGTTACATCTTGTTTATCAGAATGACAACTAAATTACAAACACTTAAAAAACATAGGAAAATCACTTTAGGCATACAACTTGCTTAATACCTGTATCACAGTGTAACGTTTTGGAGTAACCCTATGGACTTTGCTATTGCAACCGAACTTTTCCCAGAAGAATATGGGTATAGGTCAAACACCTATCTACGAATGGAGCCTGAACTTGATCTAGTCCAAGTCATCCAGCAATTACATGCAAGTTTAGATCCTCGGACAGTATTTGCCTGTTATGGCAAAATTGTCGGTCAACATTTGCCGATAAAAGCCCTGCAACTGTTCACTGCAGATCAAAAGTTTACCTGGGGACGTCACAATGGTATTGAGTTAGTGCGTCATATCAAAACTGAATCTGACACGCTAAAGATACATTACTATCTTTCTGTGCCGCTCAGCCCAATACAGATGAAACTACTTAACCATATTGAAGCATTAACTCTGCAGCCATTTAGTAATGCACTTAAGTATCAACAGGTATCTAACCAGGCTATGTTTGATGCATTAACAGGACTTGGTAATCGTTATTACTTTAGAAAATCGATGCATAAAAGCATTGCCAGAGCGCAGCGTAAACAAGGCCATGTGTCGTTAATCGTATTAGATTTAGATAAATTTAAACAACTTAATGACCAATTTGGTCATACTGTTGGCGATAAGGTACTCACAGGCTTTGCCGCACTAATTAATGATGCCATACGAGATACCGATCAGGCATTTCGCATTGGTGGCGATGAATTTGTCGTTATCACCGAAGGTGGATCACCCGCTGCAAGCTTAGTATGCCAACGCATTATTGATAACTTACCTCTGCACCCAGAGTTAATGGAATATAATGTTAAGTGTAGCTTAGGTATAGCTCAATCGCGTGCTAAAGAAGATTTGACAACACTTTATGAGCGCGCCGATAAAGCCATGTACAGTGCAAAAGCGGCCGGTAGAAACTGTTTTAGAATTTGTGCTGACACGCAATAGCTAGCATAAAAATCATCACAATGACCACAGCCTTACTCCTCTGTGGTCATTGTTGAGATTATCAGTCACATATTGACTTTGGTATCGGTATTACAACCCTCTAAGCTGAATACGCCTTAAAAATTCTGTCATTACTCTATCGTAAACTAAATCCCCCAAAAACAAATCCTCTACCCCATGATCAATGCTCGGATTATCGTTAACTTCAATCACAAATGCTTTACCGTCAATTTCTTTTAAATCGACACCGTATAAACCTGCACCAATTAAATTAGCCGCCTTACTGGCCGCATCAATCACCTGCTGCGGCACCATCTTTAAGTCTACACAATCAAAGTCACCACTGCTCACACGGCCGCTTTGATGATGTTGATAAATTTGCCAGTGACCGCGACTCATAAAATAGCGACAAGCATAAATAGGCTGACGATTTAACATGCCAATACGCCAGTCATAATCTGTTGGCATAAAGGCTTGGGCTAAAATAAGCGCACTGTGTTCAAAAATTTTATTCGCTTGTTCAATCAAGGTTTCTCTGTCTTTAACTTTTAGTACTCCAAGCGAAAAAGCCCCATCAGGCACTTTAAGCACCGCGGGCAAACCTATGGTTTCAATAACATTATCGACCCAGTTTTCATCAGACTTTTTAAAGATTAAACTTTTAGGAACCGGCACTTTATGTCGATTCAATAGCTCAGTTAAAAACACCTTGTTAGTACATTTCATAATGGATTCAGGGTCGTCCATTACCACTAACCCTAACTGCTCTGCCGCTTTGGCAAATCGGTAAGTGAAGTTACTAATATTAGTGGTTGAGCGAATGAATAAACCATCAAACTCACTCAGCCGAGCTAAATCGCGGGAGCCAATTTGCACTAAATCCATACCGATACGGTTGGCTGATTTAGTAAATAATTTAAGCGCAGCCTTATCTGATGGAGGCATTTTTTCGTCTTCATCCACCAACATGGCAATTTCATAGCGATAGCGCTTAGCCGCTTTAGGTAACTTCCATACCTTTTGCGAAAACACTTCTAAGTACTTAGCAAACAAATCCTGTTCAACGTCAGTTAAGTTTTGAAAGGCCGCAGGTTCAATAGTATCCACTTGCCATTTATCTGACTGTTTAGATAAGCGCACTTCTAGGATAGGTACCGTGAATCGTTCAAAAATTTTACGGGCGATTTTTTCTAATGCAGGGTTGTCACAATAACCGAAAAAGATTTTCATCGAGATATCATTAACGGTAGCGGCTAATTTATCTAATCCGGACTGAGGCAGGCTAAAAAATCGGTCTTGGGACAAATCATTAATGGTCATAACCCGAGGTATAACTCGGTGCCCACGCGCTTCAGCCATTAACGAACAATAATATCCGGTGCTTAAATAATCATAACTACGGCACAAGTTAATCACTTGCATAGCACCTTTATCTGAGTAGGCGCCCATATTTAAATAATCGTGAACAGTGACCATGTTGTCACTTGGAAGATAAGGACGCCAATCACTTGCGTCATCGGTAACAATTAAAAACTGAGCCATAAATATCTATTGCCTCTTGTGTGGTTTAGCGCGTAAATTAAGTCACTATCGTGTTTACCAATCCGAGCCTATTCATGCTGCTGCGTCAAGCTATTCTAAGCGACCTCCCCCAACTCAATACCCTTGAAACGAATGCGTTTAGTGGCGACAAAATCAGTTCTCGACAAATGAAACGCTTTATTAATTCACCATTAGACTGCTTATTAGTCGCCGAAATCGACGGTATCATCGCCGCTTATGCATTGGTGCTTTTTCATCGTGGTACTCGCCTAGCCAGGCTGTATTCAATTGCCGTAGCGGCTGAATTTAGAGGCCGTAACATTGCCTTTGAACTTGTTACCCGCTGCGAGCAAACGGTGGTCGAACGTGGCTTCATTACATTACGCCTAGAAGTAAGAAACGACAATATCGCCGCCAAAAATCTTTATTTAAAAATGGGTTATAAGGTACTAAAAACCTTAGTGCATTATTACGATGATTTGGCCGACGGCGTGCGCATGCACAAACGCTTAGACCCACCAGGGCCAAGTAAAGTCATCAAGATGCCTTTGTACGTGCAAACCACTCCTTTTACCTGTGGTGCCGCCTGCCTAATGATGGCAATGAGCGCCGTAAATCAGCGTTACCAACCTAGCCGCATTGATGAGTTAAGCATTTGGCGTGAAGCCACCACTATTTTTATGACCAGCGGACATGGGGGTTGCAGTGTGCATGGTTTGGCTTTAGCAGGGGTAAAACGCGGGTTACAGCTTGAGGTTTACAGCCAATCCACTTCAGTGCCTTTTATTGACAGCGTACGTGACAGCAATAAAAAAGAAGTGATAACCCTAGTGCACAATGAATTTTGCCAGCAACTGACCAGCCAAGGCATTCAAATGCACAATGCATCGCCAAGTTTGGCTCAGCTTCGAGACTGGATAGATAACGGCTATGCGGTCTTACTGATGATCAGCACTTACCGCTTTAATGGCGAAAAAGGCCCGCACTGGGTCATTCTAAGCGGTTATAACGAGCAGTTTATGTTTATTCACGACCCATATGTTGTCGCTCAAAAAGATGCGATAAATGCCGCTTATGTGCCGATAAGCCAATCTGAGTTGGCGCAGGTAATGCAATATGGAAGACAAAAACAGGTTTCGTGTTTGGTGGTAAAGTCATCTCAGGCTTAATGTTTAAGCTTTTTTAGTTTTGTACTTATGGAATGCTGCCAATAATGTCGTGACGATTCGCCACACCAAACCAAGAGTAAAGCTACCGCAGTTCTCTGCTCACTGTTACAAAATCATTAGCTCAGCCGCCCCGCTACATTTTCCCTATTGAATTTAATAACAGTTGCTAAAATTTCACCATAGGGATTGACCCAGCCTTTAACTTCTTCAGTAAACTGCTAAGACCCATCTTGTGTAAATAGGCTTTTCAGAGTTTGAACTAGACCACTTAAACTAGCTATATAGCTAGTTTTTTCCGCAAAGTGTGTTACTAGCTCTGACCAAATGCATAAATATATTCGATGATAAACACAGTGTAAGCAATTGACTTAAAATGTTAATATAAAATTCATGCTAGTAAATCAATACCAAAATATTTAAGTAACCACGAAAACAACAAGAACTGGCAATGTTGGTATTAGGTACCAGAAGGTATGCTAGGCAAGATTTGCAATTTTTTATTTGATTCATTTTTCAGATAAAGCCAAATCATTGCCATGATAGTCACATAGGGATAGCACTATTGCCGCTAATTTGTCGCTTAGTTTAGCGATTTCTGATGCGACAAGTATGATTGCCGCCGCGATGAGGTATTTTGTCATTATCCTGGTGATAAATTCTCTTTTTGCCATCAACCCTAAAAACCGATTGCCGATAGGTTTTTAGTTTGGCATACTGCTTGGGTACATTGTTAAGAGAATTATGTAATGCAATTAGGCGAACTCGAAAAGTTAGTACTTCAATTCCTTTGGTCTGAGAAAGAAGCAGATGCAAAGCGTGTTCATGCTGCTGTGGGCATAGTGCGGGGAAACTCGCTAAATACGATTCAAAGTACTTTAGATCGGTTATTCAAAAAAGGCTTATTAAGTCGAACGAAGCAGGGACATGCACATTTATATTGTGCAAAAGTTGATCGTGAATCACTTATAGCAACGTTAATTACTGATGTTACCGCTGACTTTATCGGGGACGGTGAGCACAGTCTTATTGCGGCTTTTGCTTCTTCATCATCCAATCTTGATGATGCTCAATTTGAAGCATTGGAAAAACTCATCGAACAACAACGTCAGTTACGTAGTAGGCAATCGTAAGATGCTCACAGGTAATATCGCTATTTTATTGAATTTATCCAGTGTTGCTATAACGGCTTTCGTTTTAGTGACAATGCTAATATCTGCCATTATCCCTTTGGTTAAGAACAGACTAGGTTTAGTTAACTTTACTGCGCAAAAACGTACATTATGGTTGTTAGCAACAGCGCCTTGGTGGATTGCTTTATGTTGCGTAGTAATTTTTTTTCCACGTCAAAATACTGCAAGCATAGTCATTTGGATAGAAAATATAGCTCATTGGCATCATATTGATTTGTTCATATTTACCAGCTGGCATGGGTTTACTTTGATTATTGCAGCGGTCATTTTAACATTGCTAGTGAGTACCGCATTGACTCAAATCCGACGACATTCGAGGGCGATGGACAGTCTTTTTTCATTATCAGAGGTGCAGCCTATCAATCGTAATGGCGATGATACAATTTATTCGATTTCACTCACTACCCCAGCCGCTTTTACTATTGGTTTTTTCAAGCCAAAGGTCTATTTGACCACTGGTTTATTACAACACCTTAAACCTTCGGCTTTGGATATCATTATCCAACATGAATTAGCCCATGTGCGGGCACGAGATCCCTTATTCAAAAGCGTATTCTCTTTTTTTTGCCAGCTTTATCCAAAACCAACCCGCCGTATTTTGCAACAGCATTTTACATTGCTGACCGAGCAGTTGGCAGACTCGGTTGTTACGCGTTATCACGATAACCTCGATGTAGCACAAACACTGATTAGCGTTGCCAAGAAGCAGCGTAACTTACCCCTAAGGTGTGACAGTTTCCAAATCAGTCACTTTAGTCACGATCAAATTACCTTACGTGTACAAAAGCTGTTATCACCACAATGCAAAAAATCTGAACTTACTTTAGTAGTGACGGGATTATGCTTTCTAGCAGCAACCCTATTTACGGCATCAACCATAGATAGTATTCATCACCTAATTGAAACCTATTTCATCCATTAAATAAGGGCTATGAATGAATCTATTCGTTGCAACAATCAAGATTAAAAAACCGATTGACAATCGGTTTTTGTTTGGCTTGTTTACATTTATCATGGCTTTTTCTGTTACGGCAAAAGAGGTTAAGGAATTCGAGTCGGCTATTTACTTGAATGATGCCGTTAGCATGACGCTTGCTAATCATCCTGAGCTAAAAGCCTTTTTACTTCGAAATGATATGCAACAAGGTCAGGTACAGCAAGCCGCAATAGGTGAACCTTCACAAATAAACCTGACTGTTGAGGACGCGTTAGGGGTGGGTCAGCACAGTGCATTGAGTAATATGCAAACCACATTGACGTTTTCTTGGTTGTTGCAACAAGAACAAATAAACGGTCGCGTTAATACCGCGAAAACAGAAATAGAACAGCTAGCCGTTGAGCAACAAATTGTATCATTCGATTTGGCTGCAACTACTGCCAAACAATTTATCCAGATTTTAGTAAAGCAAGAGCGTTTAAAGCTTAACCAAATGGCAACGCTTCAGGCTAAGGAAGTGTTGAAAGCCCTATCAGAGCGAGTTAACGCGGGTAAAGGGTCTAATATTGATGTTCGTATGGCTGAGGTTGAGATTGTACGAATGGCATTAGCGGTGGAAGACACAGTTCACGACTTAAAAGCCAGCCAATACCAACTGTCTTCGCTTTGGGGGCAAGCAGGTAGCACTTTTCGAGTCAATGGTGATTTACTGGCGTTACCTAAGTTGTCTAACTTGGAATATGAGTTAGATAAGCTTAAACAAAGTCCCCATATTCTTCAGTTTGTTACCGCAACACGTATTGCACAATCGCAACTAGAATTAGCGCGTATTGAGGCTAAGTCACAATGGCAGTTTACTGCTGGATTAAGACGTTATGAAGCAACGGATGATTTTGGATTAGTCGCAGGGGTGTCTATACCACTGGGAACTGACAATCGAAATGCAGGCAAAATAGCAACATTAAAGGCGAAGCAAGATGTACTTGCTTTTGAACAAGCGTCACTTATGCAACAGCTTGATTCGCAGCTTTATGTGCTACTTCAAGAGATGGCCCATGCACGACACGTTATTGATACATTTCAACAGGATATTATTCCGACACTCGACATAACCCTTAAAGAGGCCGTTATAGCATTTAATGTTGGCCAACTCAGTTACAGCCAGTGGAGTGATATACGCCGAGAGTTACTTAATGCGCAATCGGAATTGTTAAATACTTACGAGAGTTTGCATTTACAGCATATTGAAATTCAACGCCTAACCGGCGCATCTATATCTCAGTGAGACCTTTATGAAAAATGATAAGATTTTGACATTATTGACTGTCGCGGTATTTCTGTTTACAGGTTTTACGGCCCCATTGCCTGTGTTTGCATCATCTGATCCTGAGGTTGAACAAGCTGAGCCAGAAAAAGGCCCCAATAGAGGCCGTATGTTACGAGATGGCGATATTGCAGTTGAACTCGCGATTTTTGAAACCGGCATTCCTCCTGAATTTAGAGTGTGGATCACGGATATTGGTATGCCAGTATCCCCTGACAAAGTTGACTTAAGTGTGCAGCTAACCAGGCTGGGTAATGTTGTTGATGACATTAAATTTCGTGTTCAAGGAGACTTTCTTCGTGGTGACCTGGAAATTTATGAGCCGCATTCATTTGTGGTTACGATCATGGCTAAGTATCAGGGTAAAACCCACCGCTGGGAATACGATAACATTGAAGGACGTACTCAAATAGCGCCTGATGTCGCCAATGCCATGGAAATTGAAACAGAGGTAGTAGGACCTGTAACCCTCCATCAAACTATTCCAGCATATGGGCGTTTATCGCTTCCTGCTAACGCGAGCCATAACATAGCGGCAAGATTTGATGGCGTTATAAAAACCTTATTTGTTCAACAGGGCGATGTTGTAAAGCAAGGGCAAGTGTTGATGACGGTGGAAAGCAACGAAAGTCTTAAACCCTATCAAATAACGTCGCCTTCTGACGGCATTATTAGTGAGCAATATGCCAATACTGGTGAACCAACAGGCGGAAAAGTACTACTAAGGTTAACCAATACGGCTCATTATGTGGCAAAACTGGCGATATACCCACAAGACTATACCAAGGTTGAAATAGGGACACCTGTAACCATTAAGGTCGAAGGTGATGAGCATCTGCTGATCGGCAAAGTCGAATTTATTGAACAAAGAGTTCGTGATGACCAGGCAAAACTTGTTTGGGTCACATTACCTAATACTAACCATTCACTGGCGGAAGGTGGTTTCGTCAATGCAGATATCGAGGTCGCAACAATCAATGTTGCCGTGGCGGTTAAAAAAGTGGGTTTACAAGGATTCAGGGATTTTACCGTCGTTTACGCAAAGGTGGGCGATCAATACGAAGTGAGAATGCTTGAGTTGGGTAGCGAAGACAGTCAGTGGATTGAAGTGCTGGGCGGTATCGAAGTGGGTACAACCTATGTCACTGAAAATAGTTACATTATCAAGGCCGACATTGAAAAGTCAGGCGCATCGCACGATCACTAGGAGAGCGACATGTTGGAATCCATTTTACGCTTTTCGATAAAGCGCAATTTGCTCGTTTTAGTCTTAGTGCTTATTGTCGCAGGCTTAGGTGCTTGGAATTTCACTAAACTGCCTATTGATGCAGTGCCTGACATCACCAATGTACAGGTCATGATCAATACGGAAGCATTAGGTTATACGCCATTAGAAATTGAACAACGAGTGACTTTCCCATTAGAGAATGCGCTTGCTGGATTACCTGGACTAACTTATACCCGCTCAGTTTCGCGTTATGGTTTATCGCAAGTAGTGGCGGTATTTGATGATAATACTGATGTCTATTTTGCAAGGCAATTAGTCAACGAACGCTTATCAGCAGCGCGCTCTGAATTACCGACAGGTTTAGAACCCGAACTGGGCCCTATCGCTACCGGTTTGGGTGAAATATTTATGTTCACCGTAGACGCTTTACCTGATGCAACACATGCTGACGGCTCTGCTATTACGCCTACTGATTTACGAACGGTTCACGACTGGACTATTCGACCACAATTAATGCGCGTTCCTGGTGTGGTTGAGGTTAATCCCATCGGAGGATTTGAGCGCGAAATTTTGGTGGCATTCCAACCCGAAAAACTACTGGCGTTTGGCGTCAGTCAAGCCGATGTGGTAGCGGCAATTGCTCAAAATAACCAAAACCAAGGTGCTGGTTTTATTGAGCAGAATGGGGCGCAGTGGTTAATCCGGGTACCCGGGCAGGTCGAAGATGTACAGGACATTGGCGACATTCCACTCAAAAGTATTGATGGCTCATCAGTACGCATAAAAGATGTAGCAAGTATCGGTGATGGAAAAGGGCTGCGTACTGGCGCCGCCACTCAAAATGGCCGTGAAGTGGTAATGAGCACAGTGTTTATGCTTATTGGTGAAAATAGCCGTACAGTTGCTCACGCCGTTGGAGAGAAGTTAAAAGAAATTAATGCCAGTTTGCCAGAGGGAATGATAGCAACCGCTGTATATGACCGCACAAAACTGGTTGATCAAACCCTGAGTACAGTGCAAAAAAATCTCACCGAAGGCGCTATTCTCGTTGTGGTGGTGTTATTTGTTTTATTGGGCAATTTCAGAGCGGCTTTTTTAACGGCATTGGTTATTCCATTTGCCATGTTAATGACAGTTACAGGTATGGTGCAAGTTGGCGTGAGTGCCAATCTAATGAGTTTAGGGGCACTTGATTTTGGATTATTAGTCGATGGCGCCATAATCATTGTTGAGAATTGTTTACGTCGACTTAGCCAAGCTGGGAACGAGCCATTACCATTAAAGGTGCGCTTAGAATTGGTTTTCTCCGCAACGCGTGAAGTGATCCGGCCAGCCTTATTTGGTGTGTTTATCATTACCGCAGTGTACTTGCCTATTTTTGCCCTTGAAGGTGTTGAGGGGAAAATGTTCCACCCAATGGCTATTACTGTGGTTATCGCGCTTTTAAGCTCAATGTTGCTGTCGGTGACTTTTGTTCCTGCAATGATTGCCTTGCTATTTAAAAAGCCGGTTAAAGAGAAACACAGTCCCATCATTCGTGGCGCGGCTTATTTATACCGCCCAGCGCTTAATGTTGTGCTTAAAGCGCGTTGGCTTGTGGTGATAATGGCAATGTTACTGGTAGTGGTTTTTGGCCATCAGGCAACACGCTTAGGCAGTGAGTTTGTGCCAAATTTAGATGAGGGTGATATCGCGATGCATGCCCTGCGTATTCCAGGCACATCGTTAAGTCAGGCTATTGCATTGCAAGAAGTGCTCGAAGAAAAAATAAAGCAAATGCCAGAGGTAGAAAGAGTCTTTGCCAAAATTGGTACCGCAGATGTGGCAACTGATGCCGTACCGCCTAGCGTGGCGGATAACTTTATTATTCTAAAACCGCGAGAGCAATGGCCTAATCCTAATAAGTCGAAGGAACAGATCGTTGAAGAGTTAGCCGCTTTGGTTGAGCCCATTCCGGGCAACCGTTATGAGTTTTTACAACCTATTCAGATGCGTTTTAATGAGTTACTGGCAGGTGTTAGGGCTGAATTAGCGATTAAGGTGTTTGGTGATGATTTTGAAACACTGACCGCTTTAGGCAATGAAATCGAGTCAGCTATTAGTCAAGTTGAGGGCATTGCCGATGTCCAAGTCGAGCAGACAACCGGTTTACCGCTGCTATCTATTACGCCTAATGCTGACAGAATCATGCAATACCGTATCAGTAAGGCTGAATTACAAAGTCAAATAGCTACCGCTCTTGGTGGAACAGTTGCGGGTAAGTTTTACCAAGGCGATAGGCGTTCAGATATCGTTGTAAGATTAGATGAAACGCGGCGGAACGATGTCAAAGCGTTATCGTATTTGCCTATACATTTGGAAAATGGTCGTTCAGTGCCATTACAAGAACTGGCTACATTAGCGCTTATTAACGGCGCTAACCAAATAAATCGTGAAAATGGCAAACGCAGAATAGTGGTAACCGCCAATGTCAGAGGACGAGATTTAGGGAGTTTTGTGCAAGATATTCAACAAGCAGTTAGTACTAATGTGGATATTCCGGCAGGTTACTGGATTGAATATGGTGGCACTTACCAGAAGTTGCAGTCAGCTTCACAACGGCTAAGTGTTGTTGTGCCAGTGACACTGCTAATGATTATTGGCTTACTCGTATTAGCCTTGAACTCCTTAAAAGATGCATTAATTATTTTTACTGGGGTGCCTTTAGCTTTAACGGGAGGGGTCGCAGCATTAATGTTGAGTGGTATTCCTTTTTCTATATCGGCCGCAGTTGGCTTTATTGCGCTGTCAGGTATCGCCATTTTGAACGGTTTGGTAATGGTATCGTTCATACGTGACTTACGACAAGATGGAATGGGTTTAAATCAAGCTATTTTCGACGGCGCAGTAACCCGACTTCGCCCCGTTATCACTACCGCGTTTGTCGCATCATTAGGGTTTATTCCCATGGCATTTAATAGTGGTATGGGATCAGAAGTACAACGCCCTTTAGCTATGGTGGTTATTGGTGGCATTATTTCATCCACTTTACTGACGTTATTTGTCATTCCGGCACTGTATCGAATTTTACATAAAGATCAGGACGCTATCTTGACTGAGTCGGACACAGTGGGGCCATTCAATGCTAAATAAACTCTCAAATTATTGTTTGCTCTTCATCCTTATTGGCTCTACTTTTATCTGTATCGAAGTTTTTGCCCACGGGGTCGATGACAATACCCGAGCTTTTCTAGAGCAAAATAGTGGCGTGCAGTTTGTACCTTTTATTTATATCGGTGCAAAGCATATGATAACGGGTTATGACCATTTATTATTTCTAGTCGGCGTGGTGTTTTTCTTACATAGACGTCGCGATGTTCTCTTGTATGTCACCATGTTCACCATTGGTCATAGCACTACCTTATTACTGGGTGTGCTCGGCAATGTGCAAGTTAATGCTTATCTTATTGATGCGATTATTGGTTTATCTGTAGTATACAAAGGCTTTGATAACTTAGGTGGGTTTAAACGCTGCTTTAATTGGCAGCCTAATACCCAGTGGGCGGTATTGATTTTTGGGCTGTTCCACGGTTTAGGTTTGGCGACAAAGTTACAAGAGTTTAATTTACCCAGCGAGGGCCTTTTTACTAATCTGCTGGCTTTTAATATTGGTGTTGAACTCGGTCAGTTTGCTGCGTTAGTGGTTATCTTAATTGCCATTAATACATGGCGAAAGTGGCCTTCTTTTCAGCGTTTTTCCACCTTGACCAATACCTTATTAATGAGTGCCGGTGTCATGTTGATGGGTTATCAACTGACTGGCTACTTCATCAACTTATAACAATGATTATGACAATGAGAATACTATGCAACATACCGTCAGCAGCAATACATTAATTAAAGCCACCTTATCTGCGATTATCCTAGCCAGCATTGTGTTAGTGACACTCATTTTACCTGCGGAATACAACATAGATCCGACAGGTATTGGACACAAGATAGGTGTCACTGTGTTAGCACAAACCGCGAAAACCGAAGTACCAAAGAGCGCTGTTGCTGGGTCAGATGAGTTTCAAATGATTGAGGTTATTGTGCCTGCGGGTCGTGGCGTTGAGTATAAATTCGACATGCAACAATTTGAAAAAATGACCTACGAATGGATCACTGATAGAGGTCCTTTATTTTTTGATCTGCATGGTGAACCAGAAGGTGATACAAGCGGCTATTACGAAAGTTACGTCATTGCGACATCAGCTGAAATGAAAGGCAGTTTTACGGCCCCTTTTGCTGGTTCACACGGATGGTATTGGAAAAACACGTCTACACAAGCAGTAACGGTAAAGCTATTAGTAAAAGGCCAATACAAAGTGATCGGTTTAAAATAATAGGGAGTTATTGATGAGAGTATTATTTTTACTCGTCGTAATATTTAGCACTGTCATAAGTAGTTACTCTTTTGTACATCATTTAGACAAATTAAAAGAATGGATCATTCAAGGCATAGTAATATGCATTAAAAGACAGCTGTCTGTATTATCATCTCGATACAAAAAATGACTTTTAAGGATTTGGATTACAAAGTGAATCAACTTCCAGCATCATGGTAAACTGAAGTGGATTAGTAAAACTGGCCATATATTTGTCAGTATGAAGCGCCTAAGTGGATGTAACTCGTAAAACTCCAAATATGAAATAGTTAAGCTTTTATCCTGCTCTTGTATAGCCTTTTCCCACGGTCATAAATGAAGTTAAATCGAAGAAACAAAATTACCGGTACAGATAAGCCTGCTATAAAGTAGATTAAAGCATCAAAACTTAAGGATAAAGTTGGGTAACCTCGAGCACAATCATCGAGCTCAC
Organism: Shewanella glacialimarina; assembly: GCF_020511155.1. Taxonomy (NCBI): domain Bacteria; kingdom Pseudomonadati; phylum Pseudomonadota; class Gammaproteobacteria; order Alteromonadales; family Shewanellaceae; genus Shewanella; species Shewanella glacialimarina. The sequence continues at coordinate 2,757,919 of NZ_CP041216.1, forward strand.
CATTTAGGGAAGATAAAGCCATTCAATAACATGCGTCTATTGACTACCCTAAAATGTTTACCCTGCCCTCCACTAATTTCGTCGTTATTAATTCGTCGTTATTAGCAATTAACTAGAAATAGCTTGTGAACACAACTCTGATTTTTGGATCCAAATAATTATTTTTAATTAATATTTCCATCATTTGGTTTACCCTAGAAAGCCTATACTTCAGACTATTATTAGAAACATCAATATCTTTGCATTCACCAGCAAGAAAAACCAAATACTCAATCTGCTTTGCAAGCGTTTCTACACGAGCTACAAAATCTGAATCCAAAATGCCTTTATTAAGAAATAGGTCAACGTTGTATTCATTTTTCATTGCTTCAGCAAAAATAATCCAATGGCCAAACTTTGCTAGGTTAGCAATAGTAATTATTTTATCTTGAGAAAGCTGAATACCTATATCACCTGTTTCCTTGGAAAGATTGCATTGAAAACCAATACCTTGATCATGGAGGCGTTTGGTGACATTTTCTGCAATATGATGAGCATATATTGGCTCAATGATAAGACTAATTATAAAATCAGAGCAAGCTCTAAATTCTGCTAACGCCTCAGACTTTAATGTAGTTTTCTTTTGTAATCCTAATGAATCTGTATGTTGGTGGTATAAAAACCAAATTGTTGTAACAGCAACTAGAGGAGATACTAATGCTCCTATACCAGCCAACATAGAAAAAAACTGACTCCACCGTTCATGATCTTCACTTAAAACGTTTCCAAAATAGCTTGAGTAAACAAACAGAAAGATACAAACAACAGCTGCATATAACAGTAACGACCCTTGTATTATTTTCTTCACTAAAGTTTATTCCTTGTTACATTGCTCAATTATCACATAGACGCATTACGCCTGTATTTGCGGTTGGTTTGGAGCACAGCGGAAAACCAGTCCGACAACATGCACTTGTATACGCCCAGCATGGGCATAAACTAATGAGGTGAAAGTCCTCTGTAGGAAGACCACCGATCAATAACATGCTGTTATTAAACGTTAACTACTAGCGAATGGCAAGGGCTTATCTGCGAGAATCGGTCTATAGGAAGCCGCTAGCAAATTCCCGAGCTGATGAACAAGAACATCAAAATTTGTCGGATCAGGGTAAACTTTTATAAAATGAACCTTCCAACCCGCTTTTGTCCAAATGCAAGGTTAAATATGCCAATACGGTCTCGACTGTTAATTTTGCCAAATCCGGCAGGCTACTCAAATACTGTAAAGGCTAACCATGAGTATTTGCGAGACGACCGTCCGTCCCATGGATGGGTCGGCCGAGCTATAGGGATATACTTGCGCGTGTCGGTGAGCAAATGTCATGGTAAGCCTGAAGATAGAGTTTCAGCCAGCTCATTGTTGTCCAAAAATGAGGTTAAATCGAAGAGGCAATAATTCAGGTGCAGATGAGCCAGCGAGTATCCAAAACACTGTTTTGGTTAAGCCCACATGGAAGCTGATTTAAAAATCAAGAATTGGCGTCTCGCTGGATCATTTGCAATAAAGGTCGCTCTTTCACATTTATGTGATCACGACATTCCGTTCATCCTGAACATAGGCATGCAGCAGGAAATAAGTCCACATGAACTGTTGGGCTAGCCAAACTCACAATTAAAACAAACTGATCCCTTGCTGCCCTGCTTGGGCTAAATAGCGCTTATGGCAGGAAGCCAAGCCACTCATAATTTGAAATAACGACATCACTCTTTATTATTCTAATTTCGATTAGCACATCTGACATTTCAAACAGAAAATTAACTGGGATAGCTCATTCTATTGACTGCTAATAACAGTAAATAGTCTTTTTGAGCTTGATCAATACAGCAGGAAATTATCTTTTTTACAAAAAACAAGTGTTAGATTAACTTAAGTATCTGTTATTTAGCATGTTCGTGTGTCACATTAGCGATAAGGGAAATACTAACGATTTAAAAATTAAAGGAGTAACTTAATGTTGAGATTCTTTTTACTCAGTTTATTTATATTCATCTCTGACTTCGCTAATGCGGACCAAGACATACATAAATTAAATGAGAAAGTTAAACACAAAACCCAGGTGATGATTTTTGGCAGCATTCATCTCAATAGTATTGGAAACAAACTCAATAGAGATACGCTGTTGCCGATTCTCGATTTACTCGAAACTTATCAGCCAACCGCCATAGCTGTAGAGTCATTAAGAGGTGAGGATGTTATCACCATGCAAAATGGCTCGACAGAATATAAAGAGATTTTGACAAGTTATGTCGGTGAGACGTTACTGTCGTTAGCAAAAAAAGAGCAGCAAATCCTAGCCGTTTCGGCAACTGAAGCAATCATTAAAATGAATGTTCTTTTAGAAAATTCCGAACTGAATGTAGAGCAAACCGTTGAAGTGATTAAAGTCGCTATTGCTGGATATTATCCGGATACAGCTGCACTACACTGGCAGTATTTAAATAAAACTTCAGCAGCTCATTCAATATCACCTGAGTTACAGCTTTATCTCAATCAGCGCATATCAAGCAATAATGAAAGAATCACCATTGCCACCGCTTTAGCCTCTAAGATAAACCTAAATCGTCTTTATCCAATAGATGATCACCTAGATAAAGATATGTACCCAAATATGGTTGAAAAGTTAATGCCTTCATATGAAAAATCCAAATATGCAAAGCAACTTCTTGAAAGTGAGTATATCAATAAACCGCAGATACTGAGAGACCAAGCCCTGAAATCAGGTAATTGGCTACCCTTATTTTTATGGATAAATAGTAAAGAATATAATGCCGATGTTATTAATAAAGATTGGATTCTGTTTGCTGACAAAGATTTAGATCCGAAAGCTGGTTTAGCAAGGATTGCGCTATGGGAAATAAGAAACCTTAATATGGTGTCGAATATTATGCGGGTTGTCGCAAGTCATACTGGAGAAAGAGTCATTATCGTTGTTGGTTCTACACATAAAGTCTTTTTAGAACAGTACTTGTCTAACATGATAGGAGTCGATGTTATTCAATTCTCTGAACTAGTCTCTAAATAGCACCAGTATTAATACCTGTTTCCACTATCACCTGGCCGCACCAATTTGAGCCTACTGGATCTGATCATGTGATTTTAGTGCTCCGAGACCTTGGTAGGCAAAGTTAAACACGCCAATCATTAATAGTTGAATTAGGTACATACGGTTACTAAAATGCAATGTAGTTTTCGATCTCAAGCTATTGCAAAGTAAGCTATTTATTTACAATGGAAAGAGTCTACATAACCTCAACTCGGGTTAAGAGATGGGCTCAATAAGCTGAATTCAACAGATTTAGCTTATTTTCTAGCAAACTTGTCGTTTGTTTTGAAAACAAGGCGTATTAACACGTCAATAGCTGGCCTATTGCACGTGCTCTTGTGTAAAAAATAACGCAGTTAGCAAGACAAAGGGCTGTTTGGTAAGCGTTTATTATCCCGAGCTGAGGTTACATCTGCATATGGACATTGATAGCTCTGACTATGTAGTATATTTCGTCACGACAATACGATATAAACAAACCGTCAGAGCGGTATCATTCCATTACTCTAGCTAAAAGTTCCATCAGCTTAAGATTGCCACAAATCAACATAACAAAACCATTAACGCGTTGGTTAGTTGAATCATTCCTTCGAACTCATTTTTGACCAAACATGGATTAACACAAAATTTTTATCTTGTACTTGTATAGATCTTTTTCTCACCGTAATAGATACCGCTAAATTGAAAATTGCTGATGTTTATAAGCAAGCGAGTATCCAATCACATTCATAATTAAAACAAACTAATCCCTTGCTGCCCTTCTTGGGCTAAATAGCGCTTATCTACCCATAATCCGATAGCGCCAACTAAGACTTCATCATAAAACACTAACGGAATATGCTGGCGACGCCAGGGGGGAATATTGCACTCTTGCCACAGCTTCTTTAGCTCACGTGGTTTAACGCGTTGTGAACTGGCAAATTGGGGATGGCATTTAATTGAACCTGTAGCACCAAAACGAATGGTCACTTTACTGCTGGTTAATGGTAAAGCGAGTAAAGGCTTATTAATAAATGTTTCTAGCTTTATAAGGGATTGATGTTGGCCTACATCCATTAGCAACTCGGTCGCATCGCCGTATATAATGCTGATAAAACGATCGCTTAGTTGGGCTAATTCTGGCGTATCAAGCTCACCGGTGTTAAGCACATAAGCAACTCCAGCAAAGCGTTTAACTTGATAACTGCCCCATTGAATTGACACATTAGCATCGTCTTTGGCAGCTAACAGTTGTGACAACATCTGCTGTAATTGTGCTTGTGACGGTAAGCTAGCCCCACAGTGAAGTAAATATCCGCGGAACAGTAATGCTTGCCAGGCTTTTGTTAATTGTTCAAAACCTGTGAGCTTAAAGCCACTTGATTCAGTAAGTAATGCATCATCATCGCTTGCTAACACTAGCCATTGGGGTAAGCGATGACTGACTTCATCATCAATAACTTGCTGTTGCTCGGCGCACAAGGCTGCACTTCTGGCTGCGGTTGTGGCGATACTTGGCCAGCGTTGTTTTAAGCGTGGGATAATGTCTAGACGCAGAAAATTACGATCATAACTGTCGTCTTGATTACTTTCATCTTCAATATGGGTCAACTGCTGTTGAAGGGCAAATTGCTCTATTTGATCTCGGCTGATGTCTAATAATGGTCTGACTAACCAAGCTTGCTTATAAGCTTGTATGGCGCCCATTGCACCAAGTCCTTTAGGGCCTTGGCCGCGCTTTAATGCTAGCAATAGCGTTTCGAGTTGATCATCTTGATGATGGGCGGTAAGTAAAATATCACCTGGATTAAGATAACGGTCAAATGCTTGATAACGGGCGTCTCGCGCTTGCGCTTCTAAACTTTGCCTTGGGCCTTTATCAACGCTAACGCGCTCAATTTGTACTGGCAATTGGTAATGCCCTGCGCGGGTTATGCAGTGTTGCACCCAGGTATTGGCATTAGCGCTGAGCCCATGATGTATATGAATAAGTAAACAGGCAATGTGTGGATGTTTGTGTGCAAAGGCACTCAGTCCACAGGCTAAGACTTCTGAATCAACCCCGCCACTGTAAGCCAGTACTAACTTAGCCGCAGGGTCACCCTGCACTGTCGTCAATTGATAAAGAGGCATTACCGCTTGTTCTAGCAAGCTCAGTAATTGCTCTTTGGTCATGTGCGCTGAAGCTAAACTATTTGAAGCAGGGTTACTCGAAGCTAAGTTATTCGCTGTCATGGTGCACGCCTAGTTAAAGACAATTTTAACATTAGTGGAACCCAGTTGTGTTTCTAGGGCCAGCATCAAATCATCTGATGGATTAACGCGCCATTCATCACCTAGCACTAACCTTCCTGCAGCTGCATTTTTGGTATAATTTATCACTACTGGCACAGCGCCTGATTTCCACGGCATTAGTATTTGCTGAAAATTCGTTAACCATTCGGGCGATAATATATCTGCATGGATATTGAGTTCAACCGCTTTAGCAAAATGGCTTCTTGCTTCACCAATTTCAATGATATTACGGCCATTCATGCGATTGCCACCGGCAAAATCATCATAGCTAACATCACCTTCACAGATTAAAATACGATCTTTTTCAAGTAAATGACCGAATTTTTCAAATGGTTCAGTGAATAACATCACCTCTAAGCGAGCACTTTTATCATCTAATGTCACCAAGCCCATCTTTGAGCCGCGCTTGGTGATCATCACGCGGGTGGCAACCACTAAACCCGCCACTTTGACCGTTTTACCGCGCTCAGTCGGGTGAATGTCTTTTAAGCGAGCTGAAGTATATTGTTTCAACTCAGCTAAATACTGATTAATCGGATGGCCGGTCAAGTACAACCCAAGGGTATCGCGCTCCCCTTCTAACCATATTTTGTCTGGCCAGGGAGTACATTCAACAAAATTTTGCTTATTATCGTCTGGCTCGTCATTAAGCAAACCAAACATATCATGTTGACCGATTTCTTGCGCTTTCGCGTGTTGCGCTGCTGCGCGAATGGCTTCAGGTAATGTGGCCATCATTGAGGCACGATGCGGGCCAAGGTCATCTAATGCACCGGCACAAATCAGTTTTTCGATAACCCGTTTATTGAGTTTTTTTAGATCGATACGGGCACAAAAATCAAATAAATCGATAAAAGGTCCATCTTTGCGCGCTTCAAGAATAGAATCGACTGGGCCTTCACCCACGCCTTTAATCGCACCTATGCCATACACAATATTTAAGTCATCATCAACGGTGAACTTGAATTGACCTTTGTTCACATCGGGCGGAATAAGCGGTAATCCCATGCGCTCGCATTCATCGACCAAGGTAACAATTTTATCTGTGTTATCCATATCAGCCGACATTACCGCGGCCATAAATTGCGCTGGATAATGGGTTTTAAGCCACAATGTTTGGTAAGAAACTAATGCGTAAGCAGCAGAATGCGATTTGTTAAAACCATAACCGGCGAACTTTTCAACCAAGTCGAAAATTTTCATCGACAAGTCGCCGTCAACGCCGTTATTAATCGCACCTTCTTTGAACGTGCCACGCTGCTTAGCCATTTCTTCAGGCTTTTTCTTACCCATAGCTCGGCGAAGCATGTCCGCGCCGCCTAGGGTATAACCCGACAGCACCTGGGCAATCTGCATTACCTGCTCTTGATACAAGATAATGCCGTAGGTCGGTGACAGTAATTCTCTTAACGATTCATGCTGATATTCAGCATCGGGATAAGATACGGCTTCACGACCATGTTTACGTTCGATAAAGTTATCTACCATGCCTGATTGCAAAGGCCCTGGGCGGAAAAGGGCTACCAGTGCAATCATGTCTTCAAAACAATCGGGCTGTAGACGTTTAATCAGATCTTTCATGCCGCGAGATTCTAACTGGAATACTGCGGTGGTTTCATAACGTTGTAGTAATTTAAAGCAAGCGGGATCGGCCAGCGGAATCGCTTCGATGCGAACCGGTTCTTTACCTTGTTTGGCTAAGCGCGGATTGATCATCTGCAATGCCCAGTCAATAATGGTTAAAGTACGTAACCCCAAGAAGTCGAACTTAACTAAACCGGCGGTTTCTACGTCATTTTTATCAAACTGAGTGACCGGGTTTAAGCCTTCTGCATCACAATATAGTGGCGCAAAGTCCGTTATACGAGTCGGCGCAATAACCACACCACCGGCATGCTTACCAGCGTTACGCGTCACACCTTCTAAGCGGCGACACATGTCGATAAGCTCTTTGACATCTTCATCAGCGGCGTAGGCTTCAGGCAGCGCAGGTTCCACCTCAAACGCTTTAGCCAGTGTCATGCCGGGTTCTGCGGGGATCATCTTAGTTAGACGTTCAACAAACCCATATGGATGACCTAATACACGGCCAACATCGCGTACAACCGCTTTAGCCGCCATAGTACCAAAGGTAATAATTTGCGATACCGCTTCACGGCCATACAGCTCGGCTACATGGTCGATAACCTCATCGCGGCGATCCATACAAAAATCGACGTCGAAATCGGGCATGGATACACGTTCAGGGTTTAAGAAACGCTCGAACAGTAAATCATATTCAAGGGGATCTAAATCAGTAATTTTAAGCGCATAAGCGACTAACGATCCCGCACCTGAACCACGACCAGGGCCTACGGGAATGCCTTGATCTTTACCCCATTGAATAAACTCCATCACAATTAAGAAATAACCCGGGAATCCCATTTGGTTGATGACTTTAAGCTCAATTTCTAGGCGCTCATCGTACTCAGGCCTTCTTTGGGCTCTCACGGTTGGATCTGGAAATAAAAACTCAAGACGCTCTTCTAAGCCTTTAACTGACGCGGCAACCAAGAAGTCTTCTATTGATAGGTCGCCCGTTGGAAAGTTCGGCAGAAAGTATTCATATAATCGAATGGTGACGTTACAGCGTTTGGCTATTTCGACACTATTGCTAATCGCTGAAGGAATATCTTTAAAAAGCTCACACATTTCATCTTCGCTGCGAAGATACTGGGCGTTACTGTAGGTTTTAGGGCGTCTAGGGTCTACTAGGGTATAGCCATCGTGAATAGCGACGCGAATTTCATGCGCTTCAAAATCATCGGCTTTTAAAAACACCACCTGGTTGGTAGCAACAACAGGAATGCCTGTCTTGGCGGCAAGTTCAACCGCCATGTGTAGATAGCGCTCTTCGTCTGCACGGTCGGTGCGAATGAGTTCAAGAAAATAGCGATCACTAAAATGCGTTTGATAAAAGTTTACGAGGTCGTCAACTTGGCCTTGGTTGCCTTTTAATAAAGCTTTACCTATATCGCCTTCTTTGGCACCCGATAAAAGCAAAATCCCTTTGTTATAGGTCACAAGCCAGTCTTGATCGATAACGACTCGACCATCAACTTGACCGCGAAGATAGGCTTCACTGATTAACTGGGTGAGGTTTTGGTAACCGTCGTTATCCATTGCAATAATGGTAAGTGCACATAATTCTTTTTCAAAACCAGGCACACGCATCCAAAAGTCAGCACCGACAATAGGTTTAATACCCACTGCATGTGCGCCACCATAAAACTTCACTAAACCACAAAAGTTGTTTTGATCTGTCAATGCGATCGCGGCCATCCCCTGCGCTTCTGCTGCTGCTAAGATAGGTTTCACCTTAGCGACACCATCTGTCATGGAATAGTCACTGTGGACACGCAAATGCACAAAACGAGGATCGGACATAAATAAAATTCTTATTTTTCGAAGGAAAAAAGATACAAACAATGCAGTTGAAATTATTAATCACACTAGCAAACATTCACATTACAGCCAATGCTTATTCAATCGTGGAACTATCGAGATTAACACCTAGAAATAAAGACGGCTAAGATTTAAATGGCTTCATAGCGGTATGATTTAAAAAATTAGCATCTAGGTAATTACTTTGCCGTGTTAGCTAAACATTCTGCAACCGGTTTAAAGCTTTTTCGATGTTCATCTATGGCACCGAACTGTGCAAGTGCTTCAAAATGTGCTTTTGTAGGATAGCCCTTATGCTTAGCAAACCCGTATTGAGGATACTTGGCATCAAGCTCATCCATCTCTTTATCTCGGGTCACTTTAGCAATAATGGATGCTGCACTGATTGCAGCAACTAAGCCATCGCCTTTAATAATCGCATGGGCAACAATGCCAAAATCAGGTACGCGATTACCATCGACTAATACCCGTTCAGGTACAATAGCCAAGCCAGCAACAGCACGTTGCATGGCTAACATGGTCGCTTGTAAAATATTAATTTGATCAATTTCGGTCGGAGTTGCCCGGCCAACACTGACCGCAAGCGCATTGGCTATAATATCTTGATACAGTGAGTTGCGCCGTTTTTCAGTCAATTTTTTAGAATCGTTTAAACCAATTATGGGTTTAGTGGGGTCTAAAATAACCGCGGCGGTAACCACATCTCCCACTAAAGGACCGCGACCAACTTCATCAACACCGGCGACAATACCCTCTGAAATTATCGCCACTTGCTCTGGGGTGATCTGTTTTATCACTTGCGGTAATGTCGACATATTTGGTTATCCTACTCGTTAGCCTCAACAGATTACTGCGTTGGCAATAAGGCCACTACAGCATCGGCAGCACGTTCGCTGGCGTTACATTTAAGTAATTGATGTAACTGCTCAAATTTTTCATTCAGTGGCGCAAAATCTTGATTAAGTTGCTTAATCACCGCATCTGCAATTAACTGCGGCTGGCAATTAGCTTGCATTAATTCAGGCACGATCGTTTCGTTAGCCAGTAAGTTAGGCAGCGAATAGTTTTTGATTTTCATCATGCGAATAGCAATGGCATAAGTAATAGGGCTAACGCGGTAAGACACCACCATAGGGCGCTTGACCAACATAGCTTCTAATGTCGCGGTACCTGATGCTAATAAAATGCAATCAGCCGCAGCCATCACTTCCCTTGAATGCCCCTCAATAAGTTCAACCTCTAAATCTGGCGCATGTTCAGCCAATGCGGCTAAAAACTGTTGCCGACGCGCTTCATTAACTAATGGGGTGACAAACTTTATATCGGGAAAATGCTGTTTAACTAACATTGCCGCTTTAACGAATGGCTCAGCGAGTTGCTTTAACTCCCCTCCACGAGATCCGGGTAAAACCGCCAAATACTCTGCATCAGGATCTAAATTAAGTAACTTACGTGCTGACGCTTTATCGCTTTTGAGCGGAATATCATCCGCTAAAGTATGGCCAACAAAAGTACAAGGTACGTTATGTTCATCATAAAAGGCTTTTTCAAATGGCAGTAAAGAGAGCACCATATTGGTGGCTTTGGCGATTTTAAAAATCCGCTTAGGACGCCATGCCCACACCGAAGGGCTAACATAGTGAACCGTTTTGATACCTTTATTCTTAAGTTTGAGCTCAAGGCCAATATTAAAATCAGGTGCATCAATACCAATAAAGCAATCAGGCTTAATGGATGTGATTTTATCTATCAAGGTGGCACGTACTTTCAGTAGCCGTGGCAAGCGCGATAGCACTTCAACAATGCCCATCACCGCTAATTCCTCTATCGAAAACCAAGACTGGAAGCCTAATTTTTCCATACGAGGCCCACCAATGCCAACAAACTGTGCATCGGGGTAGCGTTGCTGTAGTGATTTTATTAAACCAGCACCTAAAATATCGCCGGAGATTTCTCCGGCGACCATGGCAAATATACGGGGTTTTGAATCGTTCATTAGATCACTTAACGAATAATGCCACGGGAAGAGTTAGTAATAAAATCAACCATGGCTTGAACATGGGGGTCATTGTCAGCATCAGGTTTTATTTCAGCTAATGCTTCTTCAAGGGTTAAATTTTTACGATATAAGGCTTTATAAGTACGACGGATAGCATGTTGGGTTTCTTTGCTAAAGCCACGACGTTTTAAGCCTTCAACATTTAATCCACGTGGTATAGCTGGGCTACCTGCGGCCATTACAAAAGGCGGCACATCTTGAAAAATAGTTGATGAGCCAGCGGTAAATGCATGAGCGCCAATGTGCACAAATTGATGCACGCCGGTCATTCCACCTAAAATAACATGATCATGTACGTGGACATGGCCTGCTATAGAGGCGTTATTAGCCATGATGACATGGTTACCGACCACACAGTCATGTGCGACATGCACATAAGCCATTAACAAGTTATTTGACCCTATGCGAGTCTCGCTATTATCTTGTACTGTACCACGATGGATGGTGACAGATTCACGGATAATATTGTTGTCACCCATGATTAAACGAGTCGGTTCGCCTGCATATTTTTTATCTTGGCATTCTTCACCTACAGAGGCGAATTGAAAGATACGGTTACCTTTACCGATAACCGATGGGCCTTTGATAACAACATGCGAACTAATCCAAGTATCATCGCCGATTTCTACATCTGCGCCGATATAACTCCAAGGTCCAATGGTGACATTGTTACCAATTTTGGCGTCTGGATGAACGAAAGCTAATTTATCTATCACGTTTGAATCTCTCTTCGGGCACACATAATTTCAGCAGAACACACCACGACGCCATCAACGCGTGCTTCTCCTTCAAATACACCAATTCCACGGCGCTCTTTAATCATCTTCACATGGAAATGGATTTGATCTCCGGGCTCAACAACACGTTTAAAACGTGCTTTGTCGATACCTGCAAAGTAATACAACACATTAGGTGATGGCTCTGTACTCATGGTTTTAAATGCTAATAGGCCTGTGGCCTGCGCCATAGCCTCTAAAATCAATACACCTGGCATAACAGGTGCTACAGGAAAATGACCTTGAAAAAATGGTTCATTTATTGTCACGTTTTTCATCGCGTGTAAATAGTCACCAACGGCGTAATCTAACACCCGGTCAATCAATAAAAATGGATATCTATGGGGAAGATATTTAAGGATTTCTTTAATATCCATTGTGTTTAATTCGTTCGACACTCTTGTTTCCTTAACAGGTTCAATGAGAGGTTTAGTATGACAGTTAATCTTATTTTTGCGTATTCTCAAGTTGTTTAACTCGAGCAAACAATTCATCTAGTTGGCGGAAGCGCACGGTATTGCGTCGCCATAACTTGTTTTCCATTGCTATAGTAGCAGAAGAATATATGCCTTTTTCACGGATAACACTGGTCACATTAGTACCACCCGAGATATGCACTCCATCAGCGATACTGATATGGCCAGAAACACCACAACCACCACCAATAATACAATACTTACCAATTGTCGAACTACCGGCAACAATTGTTCCGCCAGCAATAGCCGTGTTTTGACCAATCACCACGTTATGGGCAATTTGAACTTGGTTGTCAATAATAACACCGTCATGAATCTCAGTGTGCGATAACGCACCTCGGTCAACACTGGTAGAAGCACCTATTTCAACACGATTACCAATTCTAACCCCCCCTGTTTGAGGGATTTTTATCCAATTACCATTCTCGTTGGCATAACCAAAGCCATCAGAGCCAATAACCGATGCGGAATGAATAGTACAGTCGGTACCAATATGGACATTATGGTATAGAGTCACATTAGCCCATAAGCAGCTATTTTGACCAATAATGCTAGACTCGCCAACCACAGAGCCAGGACCTATTTGCACATTATCACTTAAAATAACATTGGCACCAATCACAGCATTTGCGCCAATTGACACATTTTCACCGAGTTTAGCACTCGCATCTATTTGTGCACTTGGATGAATACCAACAGCCGCTTTGGGCGAGGTATCAAGTAATTGTGCCACACGCGCAAAACCGACATAAGGGTCAGCAACAATAATTGCTGTCCCTTTATAATCTGCTGCGTCTTTTTCAGTAAGCAATACCGCACTCGCTTGAGTTGCCTCAAGTTGAGCACGGTACTTACTGTTGGCTAGAAAAGATAATTGGCCTTCTATTGCATCTTCTAAAGTGGCAACACTCATCACAATTTGGGTATCATCACCGCGAATTGTGGCATTTAGCAGTTGGCCAATTTCTTTTAAAGTCACTTGTTGCATAGTGTTTCTCGCCTCAAATTCGGGCTTATTTACCTTTACTTAACGCTTCAACCACTTTACCGCTAATATCAGCGTCTGGCTTAACAAAAATAACTGCACCACGTTGTAATACCATGTCATATTTTTCTTTCTCAGCAATGGTATTAATCGCTTTTTGAACTTGTACTAACAGTTTATTTTGCTCTTCACCCTGACGACGACGCATGTCTTCGTCAAGTGCTTTACCTTTTAATTGAAATTCAGACTTTAGCGATTCCATTTTACGAACCATGTCAGTCTTTTGAGTTTCACTCATTAACGCACCATCACGTTGCTGCTTTTCAACCAATGAACGCATTTCTTCCTGCATTTTTTGGACTTGAGCAACACGATCACCAAATTCAGCTTTTAATGATTTTGAGATTTGTTCACGTTGTGGCAATTGTTCAAATACTTCGCCCATATCCACTACAGCAATGTTTTCAGCATGCGCCATGATTGGTGCAGCTAAAAAAGCTAATGTCACTAATGCGCGATTTACCATCTTTTTCAAAGTAGACTCCTTGTTAATAAATACTTGTTCAGCAAAGTCTGCTGAGTTTATTTGTTTTAGAACGTTTTGCCAATATTGAACGAGAAAATCTCTGTTTCATCATCTTCGTATTCTTTAAGCGGCCATGCCAAACTAAAGACCATTGGGCCCATAGGAGACAGCCATTGCACACTCATACCCCATGAAGCACGAATACGCGCTGGATCACTATAGTCTTCAAGTTTACTAAATTCTTCCGATGGAAGAGTTCGGTAAGATTCATAATCAAACTCGGTATCCCACACGTTACCAGCATCAACAAAGAAACTGGTACGCACAGAATTGGTATAAGCTTCATCGAGGAATGGAGTAGGAACAATTAACTCCATACTGGCTGTTGCGATAGCATTACCACCGATAGAGCGACCCTGACTAACCTGAATTTGATTAGGCTCTCCAGGTAGGCTACAACCATCACCTGAAGCATCTGGAGCACATGGCTCACTGCCACGAACTAAATAGAATGATCTAGGACCAACAGAGTTGGATTTAAAACCACGCAATGAGCTACTGCCACCTGAGTAGTAGTTTTCCCAAAACGGTAAAATTTGATCGTTATCATTAAACTGACCAAAGCCATTGGCATAACCCAGACGTGCACGAGTCAAAAAGACAAAACTGTGGGTACGCGTTAATGGGAAGTAGAAGTTAGTATCAAAGTCTGTTTTAAAATATTGTAGATCAGACCCAGGTACCGTCATTTTACCATTCAAACGCTGTGACGAACCATCCGTTGGGAAGGTGCCGCGGTTTAAGGTACTTCTAGACCAACCACCATTAAAGTCGAAGTTATCAAATGCTAAATCGGCATTTGGATCTTCTTTATCACGATACACATTATAAAAACGCAACGCCTGCTCGTAGGCAGAAATTTCAGAAATGGCATTGTGACGATATCCAACACCACCGTTTAAGCGATTATATTCATTTATAGGAAAACCAGAATTTAATGCCACACCATAAGAGTTATTCTTATAGCGTTCTAAGTTAGCTTCATTTGCATCAAATTCGCTCCAGTAAACACTGCCACCTAAACTCACAGCATCTTTAGTAAAATAAGGGTCAGTAAAAGAGAGGTTTGCACTCTTAGAATACTTGTTGGTGTTAATGCTAATACCAGCCTGGTTACCTGTGCCTAAGAAGTTGTTTTGCTCAACACCAAACTGCAAGCTAACACCAGATTCAGTACCATAACCGACACCAGCATTAAAGGAACCTGATGGCTGCTCTTTCACCGACACAGCAACATCGACCAAATCATCACTGCCAGGGACTTGTATTGTCTCAGTATCAACTGTCTCGAAATAACCTAAACGGTTTAAACGAGCTTTGGACTGCTCAATTTGAGCAGAATTCAACCAAGCACCTTCCATTTGGCGTAATTCACGGCGCATAACTTCATCTTTAGTAACAGCGTTCCCAGTAAAATTAATACTGCGAACATATACACGTTTACCCGGATCAATATTAACGTTTAAGACGACTTCTTTATTTTCATCGTCAATTTCTGGGTATATTTTCACTTCAGGATAAGCATAACCAAAACGGCCAAGGTACTTGCTATACATTTCTTCGGTGAATGTGACATCCGCACCGTTATACATACTGCCAGCTTTAAGCGGCAATATTGCATTCATTAGCTCTTCTCGACCCATTAAATCGCCGGTGAGATTGACCTCTTTAATTTTATATTTTTCGCCTTCATCGACGTTGATCGTAATGTAGAGTCCTTTACGGTCAGGAGTCATAGCAACTTGCGTTGAGGTCACATCAAAACGAATATAACCTTGATTGTGGTAATAAGTTTTAATGGTTTCTAAGTCAGCTTGTAACTTTTGTTTTTGATAGCGACGTTCACCAAACACATCCCACCATGCAACAAAGTCTTTCAACTCAAGCATGCTAATCAATTCAGAGTCAGTGAAAACCGTGTTACCAACCACGTTAATTTGACGAATTTCAGCCGCTAAACCTTCGGTAAAGTTAAACTGCAACTCCACTCTATTACGCGGTAAGTTAACAATTTGAGCTTCAACTTTTGCGCCGTACTTACCGACACCATAGTAGAAATCTTGTAAGCCCTTTTCGATGCCTGATAACATTGTGCGGTCTAAAGACTCACCAATTTTGACACCAGAACCATCAAGACTCTCTTGAAGCTGCTCATCTTTAATATCTTTGTTACCTTCAAACGTCACCGCACTAATCGTCGGGCGCTCTTTAACGGTAACGTACAACACGCCATTTTCATGACTGACATTAATGGTTTCGAAATTAGTCGAACCATATAAGCTTTTTATCGCCTGTTGTATTTTAACTTGATCAACTGTGTCACCGACTTTAACCGGTAAGTTTAACAATGCAGCTCCTAATGCTACACGCTGTAGACCTTCAACTTGAATGTCTGTGACTTCAAATGGTTGGAATGTATTTGCCCAACCGCTTCCCGCATAAGACGCACCGACGAATAACATCGAGGCAAAAATTTTATTCAATCTCATAGAGCACTTCTAATTATTTGTCTGTCCTGCTCAGAGTCGGGCAAAATCGTTGAAAAGCGCTACGCTCATCAACATTAGCAGCAAAGCTGCGCCGAACCTGAATCCAATTTCCTGTACCTTTTCAGGCACAGGCCTACCCGTAATCACTTCAATAAAGTAATACAGCAAGTGTCCACCATCTAGCACAGGTAAAGGCATTAAGTTAATAATGCCTAAGTTAACGCTAATTAGTGCGATAAACCCAAGAAAGTACACCAATCCGTAATTTGCACTGGCTCCTGCACCTTGCGCAATCGAAATGGGACCACTTAAGTTTTTCACCGACACATCGCCGGTAAATAATTTGCCGATCATTTTGAAACTAACCACCACTAGCTGCCACGTTTTATCAGCTGCGGCGGAGACGGAATCTATCATGCCATATTGTAACTCAAAGCGCATATTTTCAGGCCACTGCGCCGCGGTAGGACTAACGCCTATAATACCAATCACGTCACCGCTATCATTTTTTTGAGCTTGAGGCACAACTTCAACTAAACGCTGCTCACCTGCCCGCTCAATTAACATAGCTATTGGTTTATTGGCTGACGTTTGTATCACATCAACAAACGCATTCCAATCTTTGTAATCTTGTTGATTAATACTTAAAATACGATCGCCAAGCATTAAACCAGAAATTTGTGCTGCGCTGCCATCACTTATGGCCGCTATAACGGGCTCAATACCAGGTCTAAATATACCTAATCCTATAGCGGTTATAGGTGACTCTTTCTCTGGATCAAATTGCCATTGACTAATATCTAATTCGTAAGTAGTTCCAGCGACCTCGCCCCCTTCCAATCGAGATAATGGTGCAAGCGTAATATCGACTTGCTCATTACCTATGTGGCCCACCAAGGCTAAGTTGACTTCTTCCCAATTGCGTACCTTCTGCCCAGAAACGGCAATTATTTGTTGCGGTTCTGACAGTTGAATAATCGCAGCAGGAGAATTTGCTTTAGTGGTATCAATGACGGGTTTAACTGACGGCACACCAATTAAATACATGGCATAAAGTGCAATTATTGCAAAAATAAAATTAGCAATCGGTCCGGCTGCCACAATCGCAATGCGTTGCCATACATTTTTGCGATTAAATGCTTGGTCAAGCATTTCCTCTGGTACGGTATCAACCCGTTCATCGAGCATTTTGACATACCCACCTAATGGGATCATTGCCACCACATACTCGGTGCCATCTTTACCGACTTTACGCCAAATAGCTTTACCAAAACCAATAGAGAATTTTTCAACTTTTACGCCACACTTACGTGCAACCCAAAAGTGGCCATATTCATGAACGGTAATTAAAATGCCTAAGGCGACAATAAACGAACCTAAATTCCAAAAAAAATCGAACATCTTGCTCCTGATTACGCCAAGGTTTTTATCGCTAACATCGCTTGTGTTCTTGCTTCGCCGTCGAGGCGAATAATATCTTCAATTGAATTCAATGCCGCGGGAGTGACTGAAACAAGGCATTGTTCATTTATTATTGCGATATCTGTAAATTTAATTCTACCTTGTAAAAAAGCTTCAACCGCAATTTCATTAGCGGCGTTTAACACTGTTGTCGACTCTTGGCCTTGTTTACATGCATCAATCGCTAACTTCAAACATGGAAAACGATTAAAATCAGCTTCAAAGAAACTTAACTGTCCGACTTTGAAAAAATCTAAAGGTTCAACTCCAGCCGAAATTCTTTGCGGATAGCTCATACAATGAGCAATCGGCGTACGCATATCAGGATTGCCCATCTGCGCGATAACGGAGCCATCTTTAAATTGTACCATTGAATGAATAACGCTTTGGGGATGGATAACTACTTTTAACTGTTCTGGACGAGTATTAAACAGCCAGCGCGCTTCGATATACTCTAACCCTTTGTTCATCATTGAAGCTGAATCAACGGAGATTTTTCGTCCCATTGACCAATTGGGGTGGTTACAAGCTTGCTCTGGACTCATGTGAGGAAATGACGCTAAATCTGCAGTTAAGAACGGACCGCCTGAGCCTGTTAACAAAATATGTGAAATCCCTTCTACAGCAATATCGCAATAACCTAAATTAGCTTGCACAGCTTCAGGCATACACTGAAAAATAGCATTATGTTCGCTGTCTACGGGTAATATTGTCGCCCCTGATGTCTTTGCGGTGTGCATAAAGAGTTCACCAGACATGACCAGCGCTTCTTTATTCGCTAGTAGCACCCGTTTGCCCGCTTTTACTGCTGCAAAGGTTGATACAAGCCCAGCTGCGCCGACAATTGCAGCCATAACAGTATGCACTTCTTGGCTGGTCACCAATCCAATCAAATCTTGCTCTGATGTGGTGACAATGGTTTTGCACCAAGCAGGTAAAGATGCTTTGAGTTTTACAGCGGCCTGCTGATTAACCATGTGAGCATAAACAGGTTGATGAGTCACACATAAAGCATGCATTTTCTCAACACTAGAATTGGCAACTAAGGCGTAAACACAAAACTTGTCAGGATTTGTTGCTATTACACTTAAGGTACTTGCGCCAATAGAGCCCGTTGCGCCAAGGATAACCATATTTTGCATCAAAATTACATCCACATCGCAATGTAAATGAGCGTGAATACAGGCAATGCAGCAGTTAGGCTATCAATTCTATCCAAAATACCACCGTGACCAGGCAAGATACTGCCTGAATCTTTAATTTCTGCTACACGTTTAAACATACTTTCTGATAAATCACCAAATGCAGAGGCTAATGCGGTAATAAGGGTCACCACAACTAACAGTCCGACCTCTTGTTCAGGAGAAACATACATCACAGCAGCAACGATTAACATAGTGGTTAACAATCCACCAGCCAAACCCTCTAAGGTTTTTGCTGGACTGACGCTTGGCATCAACTTATGTTTACCTAAAGTGCGCCCAGCAAAATAAGCGCCGGTATCGGTTGCCCAAACCACTAGCATGACAATAAACACTAACCAACCACCAAAATAAGGCTCAGCATGACTGCTTAATGACTTGAGAGCGATTAAGGACACAAAGCAAGGGATCAACGTCAATTGGCCAAACATGGATTTAAACATGTGGCTATCGCGCCAGAATTTAGCACTTTTAGGAAAACTAACCACCAAGATAGTGCTGAATACCCACCAGACAACACCAATACTGATAATCGCTAAAAACATTGGATTAATATGACCTTTAAACCAAAGACTGTCGGCAGGAAACATTACATTAATGACGACCAGTAAAATGGTAACAGTGACGGTAAATGACCACTGGGTAACATTACACTCCTTATCAATAAATCGGCCCCATTCTTTTGCTGCAATCGCAAAGATGGGAACTAAACACCACGCAAAATAAACCGTAGGTACCCAGAAAATACCGGCTAATACTAGTGGGATTAAACAAAGTGCTGTTATTATTCGTTGTTTTAGCAAAAAAATAATCCTTTTAAAAATTATAGCGTACGTATTTCTTCGATTTGACTTCCGGTCAGACCAAAACGACGCTGGCGGCTGGCAAACATTGCCAGTGCATGATGAAAAGCTTTCTCATCAAAATCAGGCCACAGTGTTTCAGTGAACACGAGTTCCGCATAGGCGGCCTGCCATAAAATAAAATTACTGATGCGGTAATCACCGCCTGTTCTTATCATTAAATCAACTTCGCTTTGATTTTGCATGCACAAATGTTGATTTAATGCCTCTTCTGTCATCTGACTGCTGCTGATTTCGCCACTTTCGACTTTTTCGGCTAACTTTTGAGCTGCCTGCATGATATCCCAGCGCCCGCCATAGTTTGCAGCAACATTTAAAACGAGACCTTTGTTATGTTTAGTTTTGTCTTGAGCTTGTCCAATTTGAGTTTGTAATCTAGCAGAGAATCGACTGATGTCGCCAATAATATTAAGTCGTACTTGGTTTTTATCCAGACGTTTTATTTCACGTTGTAATACGCTGAAAAAAAGTTCCATCAACAAACTGACTTCTTTATCGGGTCTACGCCAATTTTCACTCGAAAAGGCAAATAAAGTGAGAGATTCTATGCCTAATTGACTCGCAGCGCTGACAATACGTCTTACCGCTTTAACGCCGGCTTTATGGCCCACAACTCTTGGCATGCCTTTATTTTGTGCCCAGCGGCCATTACCATCCATAATAATAGCAACGTGTTTAGGCAAAGACTGCCTAACGATGTCAGATAATTGTCCAGGTAAACATTCTGATGAAGCTAAGTCAGAAAGTGAAGCTATACCTGATCCATAATCATTTGTAGATGACATTAACAACAACCCTATAAAAAACAAACGCCGTGTAGTATACACTTACACGGCGTATTAACTCTAGCGTTGAACGCTGAAGTTTAAACTTCCATTAGCTCTTTCTCTTTCGCGGCTAAAAGTTGATCAACCTGCTTGATAGCAGTGTCAGTAAACTTTTGGACACTGTCTTCACTGCGACGCACATCGTCTTCAGTGCAGTCTTTTGCTTTTTCAAGTTTTTTGACTTCAGTAATGGCATCACGACGGACATTACGAATAGCAATACGACCATTTTCAGCTTCGTTACGAACCACTTTGATAAAGTCTTTACGACGTTCTTCAGTTAGCGCTGGCAAAGGGATACGCATTGATGTACCCGCTGTCATTGGATTTAAACCCAAATCAGAAGACATAATGGCTTTCTCAACCGCTTGTACTAATGTTTGGTCAAACACAGTCACGTTAAGCGTACGTGAGTCTTCAATACCAATGTTCGCCACTTGCTTAAGAGGGGTCATTGAACCGTAGTAAGAAACTTGAATTGAATCTAACAGGCTAGGATGTGCACGTCCGGTACGCACTTTAGCCATTTGATTTTTACTTGCATCAACACATTTTCCCATGCGCTCTTGCGCATCTAACATAATTGTTTCAATCACAATAATTTCCTTTTTCACAAATATTTTTTGAACTGATAGATAAAGAATGACACAGACATTAGATCAGCTCAAATAAGGATTGCACATTATTTAATGCAATAATGAAGTTATTTTGGGTTACTATTTTTTTGACTACTAATAATAGTGCCTTCACCTTCGCCCATAATCACGCGTCGAAGTGCGCCAGGCTTGTTCATGTTAAACACTAAAATAGGTATATCGTGATCACGTGCCATTGTAAATGCAGCAAGGTCCATTATCTTAAATTCGGACTCTAATACTTCAGCATAAGTGAGCGCATCGTACTTAATAGCTTCAGGATCTTTCATTGGGTCCGCGGAGTAAACACCATCAACTTTGGTCCCTTTTAAGACCACTTCTGCTTCAATTTCAATACCGCGTAGGCAAGCAGCTGAATCAGTAGTACAAAATGGATTACCTGTACCCGCAGCAAAAATCACTACTCGACCAGACTTAAGTAAACTAATCGCCTCAGCCCAGTTGTAATCATCACAAACGCCCTTTAACGGAATCGCTGACATGAGACGTGCGTTAACATAGGCACGGTGAAGCGCGTCACGCATGGCTAAACCATTCATTACCGTTGCTAACATTCCCATGTGATCACCCACTACACGGTTCATGCCTGCTTGTGCAAGACCTTCACCTCGGAATAGATTACCACCACCAATAACCACACCAACTTGAATACCTAACTCAACCAGCTCTTTTACTTCTTGAGCCATACGATCAAGTACTTTAGGGTCGATGCCGAAGCCTTCTTCGCCCATTAATGCTTCACCGCTTAATTTAAGCAGAATACGTCTAAACGCAGGTTTTGGATTGGTGCTCATAATTTTGATCCTGATCATAACAAGACCGCAGCGATAGCTGCGGTCTTAGGGTCTTTTAAAGAAAAAGCGATTACGCCTTTTTAGTGGCAGCGATTTGTGCAGCTACTTCAGCAGCAAAATCTTCTTGTTTCTTTTCAATACCTTCGCCAACTTCTAAACGGATGAAGTTAGTTACTGTCGCTTTTTTCTCTTTAAGAACTTCGCCAACAGTTTTCTTTGGTTCCATGATGTAAGCTTGACCAGTAAGAGAGATCTCACCAGTAAACTTCTTCATACGACCAACAACCATCTTCTCAGCGATCTCTTGTGGCTTACCTTCGTTCATGGCGATTTCTACTTGTAGAGCTTGTTCTCTTTCAACAAGTTCTGCAGGTACATCTTCAGGGTTAACGAATTCAGGCTTAGAAGCAGCAACGTGCATTGCGATATGCTTTAATGTTTCTTCGTCAGCATCACCAGTAACAACAACACCGATACGGTCGCCGTGACGGTAAGATGCTAAGTTAGCACCATCGATGTACTCAACACGACGAATGTTGATGTTTTCACCAATTTTAGTCACTAGTGCAACACGAGTTTCTTCAAACTGTGCTTTTAAGTCTTCAATAGACACTTTAGATGCAGCAGCAACATCTAGAACTGCGTTAGCAAATCCTAGGAAGTTTGAGTCTTTTGCAACGAAGTCAGTTTGACAGTTAACTTCTAATAGCGCAGCGAAACCTTCGCCATTCTTAATCAGAATTGCACCGTCAGCAGCGATATTGCCCGCTTTTTTAGCAGCTTTAGCAGCGCCACTTTTACGCATGTTATCAATCGCTAGTTCGATGTCACCGTCAGTTTCAGTCAGTGCATTCTTACAGTCCATCATGCCAGCGCCAGTGCGGTCACGAAGTTCTTTAACTTGGGCAGCAGTAATCGCCATTGTTAAATCCTCTAATTTAGTTGGTCTAATTTTACATTATAAAACAGGGGCCATTAGGCCCCTGCTCACCAATTTTTTATTGGCAAATAAGGGGGATGGTTATCCATCTCGCCTTATTAAACAGCTTCTACGAAACCGTCTTGTTCAGCTTGAACAGCGATATCTTGACCACGGCCTGAGTTAGCGGCAGCAGCAACAGATGAAGTGTACAAACGAATTGCACGCATCGCATCATCGTTACCAGGAACGATATAGTTAACGCCATCTGGAGCAGAGTTAGTATCAACAACTGCAACAACTGGGATACCTAGGTTGTTAGCTTCTTTAATAGCGATATGCTCATGGTCAGCACCGATAACGAATAATACGTCAGGTAAACCGCCCATGTTTTTGATTCCGCCTAAAGATTTTTCTAACTTGTCTAACTCGCGTGAGCGCATTAACGCTTCTTTCTTAGTTAGCTTGTCGAAAGTACCGTCAACAGACTGGCTTTCTAGCTCTTTAAGACGCTTGATTGACTGACGAACAGTTTTCCAGTTTGTTAACATACCGCCTAACCAGCGGTGATCAACATAATACTGGTCACAAGAAATTGCAGATTCTTTGATAGCTTCGCCAGCAGCGCGCTTAGTACCTACGAATAAAACTTTACCTTTTTTAGAAGCAACATTGCTAATGAAAGCTAAAGCTTCATTGAACATTGGTACAGTGTGCTCAAGGTTGATGATGTGTACACCGTTGCGAGCACCGAAGATGAAAGGCTTCATCTTTGGGTTCCAATAACGTGTTTGGTGACCGAAGTGAACACCAGCCTGAAGCATTTCGCGCATTGTAACTGTAGTCATTTTATTTACCTTAATGTAATAAAGGGGTTAGACCTCCACGCATCCCATTTCTCGACCCTTAGCAACCTATTATGGCTTTAAGAGCACCCCGAAAAATGTGCCGATACGTGTGTGATTTAGTATTTAAGTTAATTGCCATGTATAATAGCCGCAAATTTTGACAGTTTGTTGAAAATAGAATATCCAGCTACTCAAAAGTAGAAAGTTATTCTGCAAAGTTCCACAAACAGCAAACAACAACTTACACATAACGGCGCGCTTTATACCATAAACGGCTATCAAATACAAATTTTTGCGTATAATTGATGACTAAAAACGTGCCTTTTTTGAACGTTAAAAACCAAGAGAAGATTCATGAGTATTGTGATTAAGAATGCCGACGAAATTGAAAAAATGCGCGCAGCGGGTAAACTCGCGGCGCAAGTACTGGAAATGATCGTGCCACACGTTATTGTGGGCGCGACAACTGAACAGTTAAATGCTATTTGTGCTCAATATACCGAAGAGCAAGGTGCTATTTCAGCACCGCTTAATTATCATGGTTTTCCTAAGTCGATTTGCACTTCAGTCAATAATACTATTTGTCATGGCATCCCTTCTGATTACGTATTAAAAAACGGTGATATATTAAACATTGATATTACAGTGATAAAAGACGGTTATCATGGCGATACCTCAAAGATGTTTTTAATTGGTGAAGTGAGCCCTAAAGACAAACGCTTGTGCCGTATTGCACAAGAAAGTCTCTACCTTGCAATCCGTCAAGTGCGTCCTGGTGCAAAATTAGGTGAAATTGGTACAACCATCGAAAAATTCATCAAGGCGAGCAAATCAGGACTTGATAAGTATTCTATCGTGCAAGATTATTGCGGTCATGGTATTGGTTCAGGCTTCCACGAAGAACCTCAAGTTGTCCATTATAAAAATAATGACAAAACCGTGATTAAACCCGGTATGTGTTTCACTATCGAACCTATGATCAACGCTGGTCGTCATACATCGATATTAGATAAAAATGACAACTGGACTGTGACTACCTCAGATGGTAAAAATTCAGCTCAATGGGAGCATACGCTACTCGTCACCGAAACTGGTGTTGAAGTACTGACCTTACGTGACGAAGAAGATTTTCCGAGAATCATTAACTTTTAACTCTTAATCAGTCAAGGATATCAATGAATACCGCGCTGGCAGCTAAAAATACTCTACTTGAACTTAACCAGCGCTTAGTTGAGCAATATAAAGCGAAACACCCTATCGCAGACATTGTTAGCCAACGCAGCGCATTTATTGATAACTTACTCCAAAAGGCTTGGGTTGATTGTCAGTTAGACCAATATTCGATGACATTAATTGCAGTAGGTGGGTATGGACGGGGTGAGCTATTGCCCTATTCTGACGTCGATTTATTGTTTTTAGTTGAACAAGATGAAATATGTCAAAACACCCAGGCTAAACTCAGCGAACTGATCACCTACCTTTGGGATGCAGGGCTTGAAATTGGTCACAGTGTCAGAACCATTGCACACACCATTGAGCAAGGCAAAGCTGACATTACCATCGCCACCAATTTAATTGAAGCGCGCTTTTTGTGCGGTAACACGCAATTATTTGAGCTGTTATATCAACGCATTCGCCAGGATGACTTTTGGCCTTCAGCTGATTTTTATAATGCCAAAAAAGAAGAGCAAACTCTTCGTCATTCAAGAGCGAGTGCCTTTGACCTCGAACCTAATATTAAGACTTGTCCAGGCGGGCTTCGGGATATTCAAACCATCGCCTGGGTGGCTATGCGACATTTTGATGCGGCCAACTTAACCGAGTTAGTTGAGCACGATTTTCTTGAGCCATCAGAGCTAGATGAGCTTCTAGAGTGCCAAAATTATTTATGGGAAATTCGCTTTGCTTTGCACATTAGTGCTAATCGCAATGAAAACCGCTTATTATTTGACTTGCAACGACAAGTTGCCAGTCTATTGGGTTATCAAGATGCGACTCAGCTAGCTGTAGAACAAATGATGAAACGCTATTATCGCACCGTAAGGCGAATAATGGAGTTGAATCAAATGCTGTTGCAACTATTCAAACGGGCAACGCTAGGGCATATTAAAGCGCTTGAAATTAGAAAAATTAATGATGATTACCAACGTCGTGGCCATTACATTGAAGTATTAAATGATGAATTATTCAGCCAATATCCCGAAGAGATTTTACGTTTGTTTTTGCATTCAATTAGAAACTCTAATATTGAAAATATTTATGCCCCAACATTACGCTTATTGAGAAAAGCTCGCCGCAGCTTAACGGGTCCACTGCAAGATAATGCTGCTTGTCGTAAAGTGTTTATGGAAATATTAAAACACCCTCGCGGTATTATTGCGTTTTCGATGATGCATAAACACGGTATTTTATCATCATATCTACCCGCCTGGAGAAGCATTGAAGGACAAATGCAGTTTGACCTATTCCATGCCTACACTGTAGATGAGCATACCCATAGATTATTACTGAACATTGAGCGCTTCTCACAAGCCGAGCAAAAAGATGAGTTTCCACTTGGCGCGGTACTGATTAACCAGTTGCCCAAAAAAGGCTTACTCGTATTAGGTGCTATTTTTCATGACATAGCGAAAGGCCGCGGCGGCGATCACAGTAAACTCGGTGCCCAAGATGCGCTCGATTTTTGTAAACTGCACGGCTTAAATGATCATGACGGCCGTTTAGTTGCCTGGCTTGTCGAAAATCATTTAGTGATGTCTATAACCGCTCAAAGGCGGGATATTTCAGACCCCGATGTAGTGGCAGCCTTTGCCGATAAAGTGCACGATGCCGCGCACTTAAGTTATTTGTATTGTTTAACTGTCGCCGACATTTGCGCTACCAATGAAAAAACCTGGAATAATTGGAAAGGCTCTCTGCTACGGGATTTATACTTCTCGACCCAGCGAGTACTGGCAAGAGGTAAAGAAAAGCCAGTAGATGAACAAGCTAGAGTTGACGAAGTTCAGGCTAAAGCCCAAAAAGAACTGTTTCGTCGTGGCCTAAAAGATAAAGATATGCAGGCATTATGGAGTCGATTTAAGCCTGAGTATTTTTTACGTCACCAACCTAATCAAGTCGCATGGCATACCGAAGCTATTATTAAACATAACCAAGATGAACCCTTGGTATTAATGTCAAAACACACCACCCGTGGTGGCACTGAATTATTTGTTTACAGCAAAGATAGGCCCAAACTATTCGCCACCGTAATGACCGTTTTGGACAATAAAAACATCAACGTACATGATGCAAATATCATGACGTCAATTGATAATTTTGCACTAGACACTTTCGTTATTTTAGAACAAGATGGCGAGCCTATTTTACAGCTGTCACGCATACAGAGTATCAGAAAGGCGCTTGAAAAAGCCCTTGCAAATGAAAACCCTAAATTACCTAAATTTAGAAAACTTGCGCGAATAATGAAGCCCTTTAATGTGCCTACGCAGGTCAGTTTCTTACCGAGTATTCGTCAAGATACCAGTATGATGGAACTAATAGCCCTTGATTCACCAGGATTATTAGCAAAAGTGGGTGATATTCTTTACCGCTGTGAAGTGACTTTATTAGCAGCCAAGATCACCACCATTGGCGAACGAGCAGAAGATTTTTTCATCTTACAAACACAAGATGGCCAGGCGCTAAATGAAGCGCAACAACAACATTTATCTTATGCGCTACATGTAGCGTTGAATCAATCTAGTTAATCAATATGATATTGGGAGAGTTCCATGGAGGCATTACGCCAACGAATAGAGGCGGCATTTGAAGCACGTCAAACTATCACCCCTAGCACAGTAGAGCCAAGTTTACGTGCTGACGTAGAGACAGTGATAAACATGCTTGATAAAGGTCAAGCACGTGTAGCTGAAAAAATAGATGGCGAATGGCATGTTCATCAGTGGTTAAAAAAAGCGGTATTATTATCATTCCGTATTTTTGATAACGGTGTTATCGAAGGTGGTGACACTAAATATTTTGATAAAGTGCCACAAAAGTTTGCTGACTATGATGAAGCACGTTTTAAAGCTGAAGCAATCCGCGTGGTCCCGCCAGCAACGGTTCGTAAAGGCTCATTTATCGGTAAAAATACCGTATTAATGCCATCATACGTTAACTTAGGCGCCTATGTTGATGAAGGTACTATGGTTGACACCTGGGCAACCGTAGGTTCATGCGCACAAATTGGTAAGAATGTTCACTTATCAGGTGGTGTTGGCATTGGTGGTGTATTAGAGCCATTACAAGCAGGCCCGACTATTATTGAAGATAACTGCTTTATTGGTGCCCGTAGCGAAATCGTTGAAGGTGTCATTGTTGAAGAAGGCAGTGTAATTTCAATGGGTGTTTATATTGGTCAAAGCACACGCATTTTTGATCGCGAGACAGGTGAAGTGCATTATGGTCGAGTGCCTGCAGGCTCTGTAGTCGTTTCAGGTAACTTACCGTCAAAGTGCGGAACTTACAGCCTATACGCCGCAATTATTGTCAAAAAAGTAGATGCTAAAACCCGTGGAAAAGTCGGTATTAACGAGTTATTACGTATTGTTGATTAAATTATAAATCAACTAGCATGTTCTATTCTGGTTAACAACAAAGGCTCTTAGGAGCCTTTTTTAATTCCTTAAAATCAAATGCATCTGTTTCTGAACATTTAACTTTGCATCGAACGCTCTTCATCCAGCTCATTCATCAATGCATTGGCTAAAATTTTCCATGTCACAATACCGATAACTTGATTATCAATATTTTGCACCACAAGATAATCAGTATTGTTTTTTTCCATTAAAATTTTGGCGTCTTTTAAAATCGTGTTAGCGGCAATAATATTAATTTTATGGTCCATTATTTGGTGGGCACGTTTATTGAGCAAACTACGGTCAACCAATCGTTCTGCTGCGGTATCTAAAAATGGGCTACGCCAAAAAGCTAACGTCTTTTTATCTATCACACCTATGGGTAAACGGTTTTGTTCTGACAAGACCACAGCGACTTGCATTTTTGCCTTATTTAGCATATTTTCAGTATGCTCAAGTGTATGATATTCCTCAATGGTAACTGCTGGATCCAATGATAAACTGCCGACATATTCAGCTGTTTTAAGATCGTGAATAGCCAGAATATCTAAACAAGCATCAACCACATGGGCGTCAAATATCTTACCTCGGCCTTCTATTAGCACATCATTTAACGCCGCCATTCCCATAGACGGTCGATAAGGCCGATGGCTTAAAATAGAGTCAGCCACATCCGCAACAGCGATAATTTTTGCCTCAATAATTATGTCTTTCTCTTTTAAACCACTAGGGTATCCAGAACCGTCTAGGCGCTCATGATGTTGCAAAATCATCTGCTTAATGGGCCAGGGGAATTCGACTTCATCAACAATTAACGCTCCTTGCACAGGATGCTGCTTGACTAACTCATACTCAATTGCCGTCAATCTGGAAGGTTTAGCAAGAATTTGACTCGGTATGGCAAGCTTACCTATGTCATGAATTAATGCCCCTAGCTTTAGCCCCTCTAACTGATCTGCAGGTAAACCCATTTTTTCGCCCATTAAATAACTTAATTGTGCGACTGATTTTTGATGACCTGCGGTATAGGCATCTTTTAGCTCTAAGGCTTCTGAAATAGCACCAACAAGCTGCACTAGTATGTGAGTCATTTTCTCTTTTTGGTCTTTAATAATGACTGACTGTTTAGACATTGCATTAATTGTGCGCGGGAGTTCGACACAGTGCCACAAAATGGTCGCATAGATCGCCAATGATTTTGCATCAACCTGGGTAAAAGGTTTATCCCTATTACCCACACCAATAATACCCACCACTTTTTTACGATATCGAATAGGGACACAAAGGTGATTATTAAACGCAAAATAGCCATCTCTTTGTAAGCGAACTGAATTATCTAGGGGGTCATTATCAATTGTCGCTTGTTTGGTTTTAATCGTTTCAGCCCACAGTCCTGAGTCTGCAAGATATTGCTGATTATCTGAAATAGCAAAAAACTGCTTCACTTTATCGGTCCAAGCCGTGCGAACAATTTTATTATGTTTTTCATCATAAATATGCAGATAACCTACTTGACTGTGGGTTAGCGCAAGCGCTTGTTGCAATGCTGTTTTGAATACCACATCGGATTTGGCAGTAATCACAGCTTCAATTTGTTGTAACCAATCATCGCTAGATTGAATGGCTAAATTGTAGTCAGGGTGGAGATCCATTAACCATTTTTCATCTAAATCTAATTGGGTTAGCACCATGCACCAGTGGTCAGCACTGTCGTCAATTGGCACTATGATAACTTGCTGTGCATGACCTCGTTCATCAATAAAGTGCAACAGCTGTTTTGTGGTTCGATTAGTTAAATCAATTAAGGTTAACTCTAGGGTTGGAAACGTGGCTGACATGGGCTGCTTTAAGATAGAGGCGATGGGTTTTTTAACTTGTGAATATAAAGCTTCACTTAATTTTACTATCTCTAAGCGATGATTGAACATAGCCCATGACAGTTCGAACCCTTTAGGTAGCTCTGCGTGTTTCAAAAAAAAGTCGTTCTTTTGATGCATTCTGTACAATCCTTGTCTATTTATACCCTCTACTTATCTTAGCTTAATAATTATTTATGGCTAATAATTTTCAATAAAACAGTTATTTAGCCCTATAAAAAAGCCTACATTTTGTTGTAGGCTTGATGTTTGAGTAAAATATTAACCCTTAAAATACGACTGTTTTATTGCCATAAACGACCACTTGTTCATTCAGAACTAATTGCAGAGCTTTACTGAGTACACTTTTCTCAACATCTCTACCTTGATGAGCTAGCTCTTCTGCACTGTAGCTGTGATCAACAGAAATAACATCTTGCTTAATGATAGGTCCCTCATCTAAACAGTTATTAACAAAATGGGCTGTCGCACCAATAATTTTCACCCCTCGGTCCCAAGCTTGTTTATAAGGTGAAGCACCAATAAATGCCGGTAAAAATGAATGGTGAATATTAATAATTCTGTCAGGAAATTGAGCCACAAATTCAGGAGTTAATACCCGCATATATTTAGCTAAGACAAGGTAATCAGTGTCGTAAGGCTGAATAACCTCAAGCATAGCCTGCTCATGTTCTTCGCGATTTAACCCTTCATGACTAACAAAGTGATAAGGAATATCAAATTTTTCAGTTAAATTTTGCAACACATCATAATTCCCTACCACGGCTGCAATTTCTACATCTAAACCACCGTAGTATGACTTCATTAATAAATCACCTAAACAATGCGCCTCTTTTGTTACCATCACCACGATTCGTTTTTTACCCGCATCGACTAGTTTTAAATGGTTTTTAGCGGGTAACACCGCTTTTAATGCACTGATAAATTCAGCATCATTAATCTTGCCATCTAATACTGTGCGCATAAAAAATCGCCCTTGAGCATGGTCAACAAACTCAGTATTTTTAATCACATTCAGATGATGGGCAAAACACACGCCGGTTATTTTTGCAATTAGCCCTTGAGCGTCTGCACAGTCAATAATGAGGATTTTTCTGGTTACTGTCGATTGCGCGATGTGGTCGCTCGCAGTCGTTTCTGATAATGCCATGGTTAAGTCTCGACTAAAAATTTCATTACTTAAGTCTGCCATTAAACTGCCATGATTTGGTAACTTTTATACTGAAATTTAATAAATTTTCACAAAATAGGCCACTAACTAAACATTAAGCATAAAAAATGATGAATTATTATCAAAAATGAAGTTTATCGACGGGAATCTATGTATTTTTGTAAAAGCTTTCTGAGGGTTTCTGCTTTAGTTCCATAGACCACTTGCACCCCTTTACCAACCACCACGACCCCTTTTGCCCCTAAGCGAACTAAACGTGCTTTATCAATTAAAGCTGAATCAATTACGCTAACTCTTAATCGCGTTAAACATGCAGAAAGCTCAATAATATTATCTCGCCCACCTAAACCTGCCACCATCCCCCTTAAACTTTCTTTTTGTTGGGGTAAAGCACTTGTAGGAGTCAGCCTTCCTGGGGTTTTCAAGTTAAAGCCAATAATACTAATACGAAACAAACTGTAATAAACAACGGCCGTTAATGGACCTAATATCATAAACCAGTAACGATTACTCGATTGGGGAAACAGTAAACTAAAATCCACTAATCCATGGGAAAATACAATGCTGTGGTGAACATCGAGCAGTATACAAATACTATAGGCCACACCCGTTAACACCGCATGTACCAAAAAAAGCAAAGGGGCGACAAACATAAAAGCGAACTCAATGGGCTCGGTAACACCGGTCAGCCAACTTGCCATACCGGCAGATAACATAATACCCGCCACTCGATTTCGTTCAGTTTTGTCCGCACAACGCCATATGGCGAATGCCGCAGCAGGTAAACCCCACATTTTAATTAAATAGCCTCCAGCAAGATTACCCGCCATAGGATCACCAGCTAAATATCGACCGACCTCACCACGTACCAGTTGTCCATCATGCCAAAAATGACCAAACTCTAAGTAAAATGGTGCATTCCATATGTGGTGTAGTCCTAATGGGATCAGTAAACGCTCAACAAAACCATATAATCCAAATGCAACCGAAGGGTCTTGATAAACTGCCCAATTAGATAGCAGTTCTATATTTGACGATAAGGGAGGCCAAATAAAAGCAAGCACGCTTGCGAGTATCATAGCTAAAGGCAAAATAATTAAGGGTGCGCTTCGACGACCTTCAAAAAATGAGAAGATAGCTGGTAGGGTTAACTTTTCACTCATCTTAACCGCGATATAGGTTATAGCACCGACCAACATACCACCCGCTATACCAGTATCTATGGTTTCGATACCCCACATTGGCCTTGAGGGTAATTGATAGAGTGAACTCAGTGCGCCCATGGTTGAGATAAACACACCAAACCCGAAAACGGCAGAAAAAGCGGCAAGCCCCTGATCTTTACAAAATCCAATTGCTATCGCGACAGCAAAAAGCAGTGGCATCATAGTAAAGATTAGGTGACCGACAGAAGAAAAGATTAAATTAACGGCTTCAGGAATGAAGGTTAAGGGATTAGCCGTGATACCCAGCATAACCCCAGCGGCTGGTAGTATAGCAATCGGGATCAATAAAGCCTGGCTTAATCGCTGTGCGAACTTAAACCATTGCTGGGTAATGACGTGTTTAGAAAATTTACCTATAACATGTCTGCATTAGCTGCGGCTTGCCAAGTTGTTAGCCATTGAACTGCATCTAACTCAGGTTCCATGGTTTCTGTGGCATCTATTTCCAATCTAGGGGTTAATGCCTGTGCGCCAAGCTCATTTAATAGCTCATCAAACTGTTTTGCTGCGCCGCAAAAGGTGTCATAACTTGAATCACCTAGACCAACAATGCTGTATTTCAATTTTGGTAAATAGGGCGCGGCAGATTTCATTTGTGTAAACCAAGGTTGAATATCTTCCGGTAAATCACCTTGGCCTGTGGTTGAGCAAACAATAATAAGATAATCAGATTCAGCAGGAATAAATCCTGCTAGCTCATCTGGTTGCTTTAAGGTGGTTGTAAAACCCATCTCAGTAATTTTTTTTGCTAATGTTTCAGCGGTAAATTGCGCACTGCCATAAACAGTACCAAAAACAAGATTAACATTTGCCACTACTTTATCCTTCCTGTGCCATGATTTAAAAATCAATTAGATTATAACTAACATACTGTATAAATTTGCTTTGTAGCAAGTGGGTTTTATTGATGAATTTAAATAAGCATACTGGCTTCAGTATCTAGATCGTTCCACCCCAGTAAACTGAAAAGATCTAACCACTCTTGTTCTAACTCAGTCTCTATGTGCATTGGCTCACCCGTTATTGGGTGGGTAAATTGCAAGCTTTTAGCAATAAGCCATAAACGGTTGACGCCAAAATGCTCACGCCCGAATTTATTTTGTTTACCATCGCCATGGGTGGTATCACCAATAATAGGATGACGTAAATGTGCCATATGGCGACGCAATTGATGTTTTCTGCCTGTTTTAGGTGTGAGCTTGACTAATCCGAAACGACTGGTTGGATAACGACCTGAACTAAATGGGATTTCACTATTAAGTAGCGGCTGATAAAAGGTCACAGCATCTTGAGCGGGTTTATCCGCAGCTGCAAATTTGTCAGCAACATCATCAAGTTCAACTCTTAAAGCATAGTCGAGCTCACCGCCATCATGCATATTACCGCGCACTAAAGCCAAATAGCGTTTAGTGACGGTATGATTTTCAAATTGCTCACATAAAGTACGTGCACATTCACTGCTTTTGGCAAATAACAACACGCCAGATGTGGGGCGGTCTAAACGATGAACTGGAAAAACATGGCAGCCAACGAGATCCCGGGTAAGTTGCATAGCAAAAAAACGTTCTTTACGCGCCAAGTAGCTACGATGCACTAACAAGCCTGCGGGTTTGTGAATAGCGACAATGTGTTCATCTTCAAATAAAACGGCTAATTCTGGGGGGCTTTGTTGCTCTTCATCAGCATTTAACGTCTGATCACCCTCTTGTTCTGGCTCAATATCAGCCATTAAAAGGTCATATAAATTGGAGTCGCTCATAGTCATTAGGTCGCTTATTGTCACCAGCCTGCACTAATATTGATTAGTTAACAGTTGGTCAAATTGATCCAATAGTGCAATTATCTCTTGTCTGTCAGGTAGCGCTTGCCACACCTGTTGCGCCATTGGCGCTATCGCCATTTGGCTAGGTAACGAGCTTTGCGTGTCGATTAATTGCTGCATTTTAGGAATAAAAATAAATTGTAACCATTGCTCAAATGCTAAGGTATCGCATGCAAATGGAGCCGTACTTGCCAGCGCTATAGTGGAAGGAGGCGTTAATGACCATAGACCTAACAACTTGAGTTGCTGCTCTAATTTTTCTAAAAAAGTCAGACTCGCTTCATAAAGCATATATAATGGCTCAAATACAATGGCAAAGGTTGAATATGATAACATTAGCCACCATTAATACCCACATATTGCCACGTTTTGTATAGCGAGTCCCCATGACAGAAATCACCACCCTTAGCCAATTTCTTGCCACAGCTAACACTCAATTCCAGGTTTATGATTTAGGCAGAAGAGTACAAAATATCGATATGATGGCATTTCATCAAATAGAGTCATTGGTTGCCCCCTACCCTTATCCCATTCAAGGCCATGCGCAGTTTGCGATAGTTTTTTGGCAGCAAAGCCAACAACCATACATTTGGTTTATCAAACTGGCCCTTGATGAACAGGGATTACTCTCCCCCGCGCCAAGACAACAATTTATAAAGATGATTTTAGAGGCGTTAGGCCGAGATCCGACTCAAGACCTAACGGATGAACAGCAACAACAATTGGCTAACCACCCATTCAGCTTTAAACCCAATCAACATAAATTGGCTATTTTTAATGCCTTAGTCAAAAAACAACTGGGCGAGCAAGCCTCAAATCAATATGAAATTGCAGCGCAGTATCTTGCCGGGCAAATGCCGCCACAACAATGGCAGCAAATTGGTATGCAAGGTTTAGCCGATGTATGCGTGAGAATGTCATCATTTGACCACCAACAGGATATTATCAACATTTTGCCGCTGGCCCCTGTAGAAGTACAAGCGGCATTATGTAGCTGCTTTGAACACCTGCCGATTGAACAGCCCTTAGCTGACGTATTAGTAACATTATTTGACCAATCCCCAGTAGAATATAAGGGGCTATTTTTAAAAGCGTTGGCATCAAATACAAAACTCAGTCAACAGGCAATACATAGATTAAATGTTCAAGATCAACTTGATGAAACTATGCTAATCACAATAGCAGCGCGTAATTGGTTAGCATTGAAAGATGACACCACCCGCAAATTCTTTTTAGAAGCGCTGGCAAAACAGCCACAAAGCTTTTTTAATCAAGTTTTTGCTGATATTGTTGCCATACCAAGCTTGCGTAATGCTTTACTAACAGATTTGCGTAATCCAGATCGCAGCGAACAACTCTCCCTCGCCATTGGCGGTTTATTTAAGGCAACAAGCCTATGATGTCTGATTTTTTAATAATGGCTGCACTGATTGTCACCGCTGCTTTCTTCTGGCAGTTACGCAATATGGCTGAACTTAGTCGCGTTTTCGCTGAGCAGGCTTGTGGCAAACAAAAAGTGCAGCTACTTGCAATCGCTATGGAATCTGCTCGCCCAAGTTTAGGCGGGCAAACTGGCTTATGTTGGCGAGCTAAGTTTATGTTTGAATTTAGCACTGATGGGATGAATCAATATCAGGCGCATATTAATATGCATGGAAAAAGAGTCACTAAAATAGACTGGCCGATTTTCCCTGAACCTGAATGGTTTGATGCACCAATGTCACAGGGAAAATTTGGTGGCTGCGGCACTAAAACAAGTTGTGATTCAGGTAAGTGTCATTAGCTATCAAACTGATGTTAACAGACTGAGTTAGACCCATCATGATTCACTCACAAAATGTTATCTTAACGGGTAGCATTTTTGTTTGTGATAATGGTTGGCTAATAGCTGTGGATTCATTCTAGTGCGGTAACGAATTGAAAACTCATTTAAAAACATGCAGACATAAAAAAGCCCCGACGCAGTGTCGAGGCTTCTTTATCCATCACTCAATCTCGATATAAATATCAAAGTGAGTCTAATAATGGTACCCGAGGCCAGACTTGAACTGGCACGCTTATTCAGCGAGGGATTTTAAATCCCTTGTGTCTACCGATTCCACCACTCGGGCAAACTGTGACGAATTGAATTTCAATTCGTAGAATCTATTGTCAACTTAACAACTTAGGTTGTGCCGCTGAACTTGCTGCACACTTTACTGTTTTTTTGAAATCACGCAACTATTAATTTTAATCAAACGATTCAAGTGACTTAAAAAACAACAAACTGAAGTGTTTTTATTCATTAACCGCTAAAAATTAAACAGCAAGTCTAATACCCATGCTTTATTAGGGCGTTGGTGTTATCGGTCACTCGAACTAAGCATGGCAACGCAGTGATGATAAAATAAAACTTATCCGCTATAAAAAAAGGCCGCTAACGCGACCTTCTTTTAATACTAAACAAACTCACAGCTTAATTAGCTACGTTGACGCGTAGGCTTAGCTTTACCAGTGACCACTTTCGTTTTACGCACAGCACGACGAATTTTAGCACTTTTCACTTTCGAGCGTGAAACACTGTGTTTATCGTGTCCGATAAGTGAACGGGTTTCAACGTCTAAGCTAGCCAGCTGACGCAAATAGTTCACTTGGTCTAATGAAAGTTCTAACCACCCGCCACGCGGCAGTGATTTAGGTAATTCAATCATGCCATAGCGAATACGGATCAGGCGGCTTACTTGTATTTCTTGTGATTCCCATAAACGACGCACCTCACGGTTACGACCTTCACGTAATGTCACATGCCACCACTGGTTTATGCCTTCACCACCGGCAGGTTTAACGCTATCGAACATGGCTGGGCCATCTTCTAGAGTCACACCGGTACGTAAACGCTGCACAGCAGCCTCTGGTACTTCACCAAAGGTACGCACGGCATATTCACGCTCAACTTCGTTCGATGGATGCATTAAGCGGTTAGCTAACTCGCCATCTGAAGTAAATAACAATAAACCTGAGGTGTTAATATCTAAACGTCCAACAGCAACCCAGCGTGAGTCACGCATGTTAGGTAAACGTTCAAAAACCGTTGGGCGGCCTTCAGGGTCTTTGCGCGAACAAATTTCACCTTCAGGTTTGTGGTACGCCAACACACGACAAATAACTTCGTCTACTGACTTTAATGCAATCGCGCGTCCATCGATACGTATTTTGGCACTAGCCTCAACACGGTCACCAAGATTGGCAATTTCACCATCAATACTAACTCGGCCTGCAGCAATCCATGCCTCCATCTCACGACGGGAGCCATGGCCTGCACGGGCCAAGACTTTCTGCAACTTTTCGCTCATTAGTATTACTCTTTAGTTTGCTCTTACGAGACTTGCTCTTGCGAGGTTTGCTCCACATTTTGTGGTGCCTGTTGGGCTTTTTCAAACATCGCTTGAAGTGACTCAATATCATTTAGCTCAGGTAAATCAGCTAACTTTTTTAAGCCAAAATAAGATAAAAAATCAATGGTGGTTGCATACAGTGCTGGTCTACCCGGCACCTCTTTGTGTCCGACCACTTTTATCCAATGTCTATCAGCTAAACTTTTAATGATGTGACTGCTGATCGCCACACCTCTTATTTGTTCAATATCGCCCCGGGTAACGGGTTGTCGATAGGCAATCACGGCTAAGGTTTCCATGGTTGCACGAGAATACTTTGGCGCTTTTTCTTGCCAGAGTGGCTGTAAAAAAGGGCTGAGTATTTCTTGAGTTTGAAAACGATATCCGCCGGCCACTTGCACCAGTTGAACACCGCGCTCTTGGTATTCTTGCTGTAATTCATCTACAGCGGCTTTAATTTTAACCCGTGACACGTTGAAATCAGCCAGTACGGTTTCTCTCAACGCTTTAATGGTCATCGGCTTGGCTAATACAAATAAACTGGCTTCGATTAATTGCTTTAATTGAGTCGGGTTTATTTGCATCATGGTTTACACTTATTTAACATTACTTGGCTTTAATATAAATGGTGGCAAAAGGCTCGTTCTGCACCACATCCACTAATAACTCTTTAATCAATTCCATTAACGCTAAAAAACTTACCACCACACCGGCACGGCCTTCTTCAAAATCAAATAACTGCTCAAAATGCAGGTATTCGTTACTGGATAGCTTAGCTAAAATTTGGCTCATTCGCTCGCGTGTGGACAGTTGCTCGCGCTTTACATGGTGATCTTCGCTCGCGTCAATGCGTTTTAGTACCTCACCAAATGCACGTGCTAATTCTAACAAGGTCACATCTGGAGGTACAATAATAGGCTTGATGTTGGGTGCTTTGGCAGCACTGACTTGAAATACATCCCGCTCTAGTCGAGGTAATTCATCTAAATCGTATGCAGCCTGTTTAATCACTTCATAGGCTTTCAACTGACGAATAAGTACAACTCTAGGGTCTTCTTCCTCATCGTTTTCTGTCACCATTTTAGGCAACAACAAACGTGATTTAATTTCAGCTAAGGTTGCTGCCATCACTAAATAATCGGCTGCTAGCTCAATTCTCGCCTCAGTTAACACTTCGATATAAAGTAAATACTGCTGAGAAATTTGCTGAATGGGTAAATCAACCACATCCAATTTTTGCTTGCGAATTAGGTATAAAAGTAAATCTAGCGGCCCTTCAAATGACTCTAGAAATACCTCTAATGCTTCTGGGGGAATAAACAAATCACTGGGCATAACGTCTAACGCTTTGCCGCGAACTATGGCTAATGGAAGGCTTTGTTGATGACCCTGCATAGCGCTCCGTTTGTTATGATTATTAGTGCGTAATGACTGTTTCTTCGCCCAATAAAACAGGCCCTAAAAGCGAACGCGCGATTATACGCATTAATGGATAAGGATTAAACAATTATCTACTCTATCGCTAATTGCTATTCAAATGCCGCCGTATCGCCAGCACCATAACGTAAAATGTTAATCTCACCTTCTGACATATCAATTACGGTTGTTTGCTTTTCAGGCAAGTAACCACCCAATACGATGCCTTCAACTTGATGCTCAAGAATATCGCGAATATGTTCTGGATCAGACTCAGCATGCTCTTCATTAGGCATTACTAAACTGGTCGACATTAAAGGCTCACCCAAGGCTTCTAATAATGCTTGTAAAATCAAGTTATCCGGTACACGAATACCAATAGTACGTTTTTTCTCACACTGTAAACGGCGAGGCACTTCTTTACTGGCTTTAAAAATGAAGGTGTATGGCCCAGGGGTGCAGCTTTTTAGCAAACGATAAGCTTGATTATCAACTTTTGCAAAATTGGCTAACTCAGACAGATCACGACACATTAATGAAAAATTTTGGTCATTATCAATCTGGCGAATACGAGCCATACGGGTCATTGCATTTTTATCGCCAATCATACAACCCAATGCATAGCCTGAGTCGGTTGGGTAAACGATAACCCCACCCTGCTTTAAAATTTCCACAACTTGATTGATTAATCTGGCTTGTGGGTTTTCTTCATGTATATAAAAAAATTGGCTCATTAACGTTCCATCCAAGATGCTGATTGCCAAACCCAAGTCACTCCTTGGGGTTGATATAAATTTTTACCTAACTCTATCCAGTTGCTTATAAAGTGAAAATCACTTCCCAATGAACCTAGTAGCTGATGTTGGTGGCATAATGCAAGTAAGTTATTGCGGTCATCAATGGTTTGCTGACCAAGCACGACTTCCATGGCGTCGCCGCCTGCTTCAGCAAAGTCTTTTACGAGTTTTTTAAGCCACTTTGCCGAGAGTTTATAACCGCTCGGATGCGCTAATACTGCAACACCACCCGCTTGATGGATCACGTTGATCGCATTTGCCATATCACCCCAGTTATTGGGGACGTAACCTGTTTTACCACGGGCTAAGTAGCGTTTAAAAACACTGGGCATATCGCTAGCGTAACCATGTTCAGCTAGCCATCTGGCATAATGGCCACGACTTAACGCCGCATCACCGGCAATCGCTTTGGCGCCTTCGTAGGCACCTTCTATGCCTGCTTTGGCTAAGCGTAAACCAATCTCTTGGGCGCGAACTTCACGCAGTTCACGTTGTGCTAATAAGAATTCAAGTAACGCAGGCTGGGATTTATCAATATTTAAACCCACAATGTGGATATCAAAATTATTCCAACGGGTGGATATTTCGGTGCCATCAATCAAATTTAACGGCTGAGCCTGTTGATTGTTAAATGAATGTGCTTCCGCTAAACCATCAATAGTATCATGATCAGTAATTGACAACATTTGCACGCCTTTTTCAAGCGCTCGGGCAACAAGTTCTGAGGGTGATAACATGCCGTCAGATGCAGTTGTGTGGCTGTGTAAATCGGCCAAGATAGATTCAGTATTCATGCCGATATTGTACTTGATACTCCTAATAAAAGCTTTGTGTATGTGTAAATAAATCGCTAAATAAGAGCAAGATACCGCAAAAAAACCACCTACAAGCGAATTTATTAGTCATTTATTAAAATAATGAATAATATTCAATTGACATTAAGCGCCAGCTAAGGTTTCCTATAGGCACTAAAACACACTGACTTAGATGACTTGCATGACACACTTTATCGCTTCTCAAAACATTACATGGTGGTGGCACTTCCCAAATTATCGGGTTGTGTGAAGCGTTGCGCTCATTTTAAGAGACAAAATTTTACAAGAAAGCCCGCAGAGATGTGGGCTTTCTTGTTATTTGGCCCACGCTCAGAGGCTGAATAATGATAATAATTTAGCGATGTATTTATTTAAGCGGTCATTCATTCCCCCTTAGATAACTTAATCGACACAGAATCAAACGAAGGCAGCACTATGAAACATGATCAAATAGCCCAGGTTAACACGGTAAAGCAGCCATTGACCTATCATGCAGACCCTTTAAGTCTTTATGAGCACGTCACCCAAAATGCCCCACATACTATGTTGTTGGAATCAGCTGAAATTGAGAGTAAAGACCATCTTAAAAGTATCGTATTAACCCACGCAGCGTTAATGATCCGGTGTGATAGTTATCAGCTAACGTTTACAGCCTTGAGTGCAAACGGCCAAAGTTTACTCAGCCCTATAGATGAATACTTTGCGGCGCAATTTAGTAGTCACAATAAGTTAGCCGATAATAGTTTAGTTATTCAATTAACCAAGGCCACCAGTCTGCAAGATGAAGATGCCCGGTTAAAA
This sequence comes from Shewanella glacialimarina, assembly GCF_020511155.1. Lineage (NCBI taxonomy): Bacteria > Pseudomonadati > Pseudomonadota > Gammaproteobacteria > Alteromonadales > Shewanellaceae > Shewanella > Shewanella glacialimarina. The sequence goes on from NZ_CP041216.1 coordinate 2,799,579, forward strand.
TCAACGTCTCCGCTTGATGGTTTACGGGCACTGGTTAACCATATTCATACCGACACATCGCCTCAATTTGAAGACCTATTCTTAGGCGGCGTGCTTGCATATGACTTAATTGATACCGTTGAACCATTGCCTATGGTGCCTAATGCCAGTAATGAATGTCCTGATTATTTATTTTATCTCGCTGAAACCCTTATATTGATTGATCACAAGCTACAAAAAGCCGATATCATCAGTCAACAGTTTAACCAAGATACTGCGGTTACATCGCTGCTTACTGCGCAACGAAAACAGATAATAACCCAGTGCCAAACCATTGCAGCAGCAAAGCCGTTAGTGACTATCAACACCACTGAAACGGTTAACATTAGCGATGAAGAATACAAAAAGACCGTTATCGATTTAAAAGAACACATCGTTGCCGGTGATATTTTCCAAGTGGTGCCATCACGTAGCTTTAGTTTGCCTTGCCCCAATACACTCGGCGCTTATCGTGCATTACGTAAAACCAATCCTAGCCCTTATATGTTTTATTTTCGTGGTGCAGATTTCACCTTATTTGGCGCTTCCCCTGAGTCAGCACTGAAGTATGAGGCGGCTAATAATCAGGTTGAAGTTTACCCTATTGCGGGTACTCGTAAGCGCGGAAAAACACCTGAGGGAGAAATTGATTTTGATCTAGACAGTCGTATTGAATTGGAACTGCGTTTAGATAAAAAAGAGTTATCAGAGCATCTTATGCTGGTTGACTTAGCCCGCAACGATATTGCCCGCATTAGCCTAAGTGGTAGCCGCAAAGTCCCTGAGCTTTTGAAAGTTGACCGTTACTCCCATGTGATGCACTTGGTCAGCCGCGTAACTGGTCAACTGAGGGGAGATTTAGACGCGCTACACGCCTATCAAGCGTGTATGAATATGGGCACGTTAGTCGGCGCGCCAAAAGTACGCGCATCACAGTTAGTCCGTCAGGCAGAGCAAGCTCGCAGAGGCAGTTATGGCGGCGCCGTGGGTTACTTAAATGGCCTGGGCGATATGGATACCTGTATTGTGATCCGTTCAGCTTTTGTTAAAAATGATATTGCTCATATTCAAGCTGGTGCCGGGGTGGTATTTGATTCAGACCCACAAGCTGAAGCTGATGAAACCCGCCAAAAAGCACAGGCCGTGATCACCGCAATTAAACTAGGAGGCGGACTATGATAAATTCTAACGGCTTAGATAAACAAAACGCCACTCAGTACACTCAAAAAATGAAACTGTATTTACTCGATAACTTTGACTCTTTTACCTATAACCTGGTTGATCAATTCAGAAGCCTGGGTTTTGAAGTGGTTATTTACCGGAATGACGTTAGCGCCGAATATTTGGCAGAAAAGCTATTGAATGAAACCCAGCAAGCCGCATTGGTGTTATCACCCGGCCCTGGTGCGCCGCACGAAGCGGGCTGCATGATGGCATTAATTGGTAAAGTGGCGGGCAAAGTGCCTATGTTAGGTATTTGTCTTGGTCACCAAGCCATGGTGGAATATTACGGTGGAAAAGTAGAGCGCGCACCTTTTGTAGTGCACGGTAAAGCCAGCCCGACAGTGCATAACGGTCAAGGTGTATTTGCCAACCTTCCCTCACCTTTACCCGTTGCCCGTTATCACAGTTTAGTGGCGACAAGAGTACCTGATTGCCTTGATATTATTGCCACCACAGATGATATGCCAATGGCGATTTTACATGATGCCCACAAGGCAGTGGGATTCCAATTTCATCCAGAATCAATTTTAACCACTCTTGGCAGTCAATTACTGACCCAAACACTGACGTATTTAACCACGACCTCGATGTCTCAAGGAGGCCAATAATGTCTATGCCAACTGAATCAATGCAAACGCTGTTTGATAGCTTGTATCAAGGAAATGCGTTAACCCGTCAGCAAAGTGCCAGTTTATTTGCCAGCATAGTGGCTGGTGAAATGGACCCAGTCACTATGGCGGGAATGTTAGTCGCATTAAAAATGCGCGGCGAAACCATAGATGAAATCACCGGTGCTGCAGATGCATTACGTCAAGCGGCTAAAGCTTTTCCTCGCAGCAATCAATCTATTATTTCTGGAGTGGTTGATATTGTCGGCACCGGTGGTGATGGATTTAACACCATCAATATATCAACCACAGCGGCTTTTGTTGCAGCTGCAGCTGGCGCTAAAGTGGCCAAACACGGTAATCGCGGCGTATCAAGTAAATCAGGATCGTCAGATCTACTTACCCATTGTGGTATTGGCTTGACCATGACACCTGAGGCCTCAAGTCACTGTATTGACACGCTCGGATTATGTTTCTTATTCGCACCGCATTACCATGCGGGAGTACGTCATGCAGTACCTGTTCGCCAGGCACTAAAAACTCGCACCATATTTAACATTCTTGGGCCATTAATTAATCCGGCAAAACCTGAGTTTATGCTGCTTGGGGTGTATTCTCCTAAATTGTTAGCCCCTATCGTTAATGTGCTCAATGGATTGGGCGTAAAGCGCGCCATGGTTGTTCATGGTAGCGGCTTAGATGAAGTGGCTTTACACGGTGATACTCAAGTGGCTGAGCTAAACAATGGTGATATTCGCTTTTATACCCTAACGCCGGAAGAATTAGGCGTAACCAGAGCGGATATCAATTTATTAACCGGCGGTGAACCAAGTGAAAACGCCCAAATAACCCAAGCTATTTTGCAGGGTAAAGGCGAGACTGCACAACGTGATGCTGTAGCGATTAATGCCGGTTGTGCCCTTTATATCAGTGGTGTTGCTGACTCAGTTCAAGCGGGAACTCAGCTGGCGCTAACTACCTTAGCTAGCGGTAAAGCGCACCAGGTACTGACACAATTAGCAACCATAAGCCAAGCTACTGAGCAAGCTCAAGTGCACGCGCAAACTCAAGGGTAATGACAAATGAATCAAGCTAATCTATCACCAAAAGAAAGTAATGTATTAACTAAAATAGTGGATACCAAAGTCGCCCATATTGCCGCACTTAAGCTGCGTTTTCCAGAAGCGACATTACAACCCAAAACATCTGACCGCAGTTTATTTGAGGCGCTAAAACAGCCTAATGCGCAATATATATTTGAGTGTAAAAAAGCCAGTCCATCAAAAGGGGTTATTCGTCCAGTATTTGATGTTGATGCCATTGCTGATACCTATACCAAGTATGCAGCGGGTATTTCAGTACTCACCGACGAAGAGTTCTTTCAAGGTGATATGGATTATATTCCTCAAGTACGCGCCCGTGTTACTCAGCCTATTTTATGTAAAGACTTTTTTGTTGATGTATACCAGGTCAAATTAGCTGCCCATCAGGGCGCTGACGCAATACTGTTAATGCTTTCGGTGCTCGATGATGAACAATACCGACTACTAGCTGAAGAAGCTGCAAAGTATCAATTAGATACATTGACCGAAGTCAGTAATGAAGACGAATTACACCGAGCGATTGATCTTAATGCGCCTATTATTGGTATCAACAACCGTAACTTACGTGATTTATCGACAGATTTGGCTACTACAGAACAATTAGCGCCGCATATTCCAGCGGATCGGGTAGTGATAAGTGAATCAGGCATTTACTCGCATGACCAGATAAAACGACTCAACCCTTTGGTTGACGGTTACTTGGTTGGCAGCTCAATTATGGCGCAAGAGGATATCGATTTAGCGTGTCGTCAGTTATTATTTGGCAACAACAAAGTCTGTGGCTTAACTCGTATTGAAGATATTAAAGCCGTCGCCGATTTAGGCGGTGTTTATGGCGGCTTAATTTTTTATCCTAAATCACCACGCGCAGTCGATTTACCCCAAGCTAAAGTCTTGGTGGACCAAATGGGTGTTCAGGGCATTAGCCTTAATATGGTAGGTGTATTTGTCAATGCTGACACACAAGAAATAGTCGAAGCCGCTAACACCTTAGCGTTACATGCGGTGCAATTACACGGTAGCGAAACAGAACTTGAAATAGCCGCATTAGCTGAGCAGTTTAGCGGTTTAAATATTAATTGTGCTATTTGGAAAGCCATTGCCGTTGACAGTACCTGTGGCGACATTGGTGTTACGCCAAAAGGCGTAGACCGTTACTTGTATGATAGTAAGAATGAGAATCGATTTGGCGGCACGGGTCAAGCTTTTAACTGGCAATTATCTATCGAAAATAAAGATCAAGCTATGCTAGCGGGTGGCTTAAATGCCGGTAATGCTTACGAAGCCAGCCAGCAAGGGTTCTACGGATTAGACTTTAACTCAGGTGTAGAATCACACCCTGGTCAAAAGGAATATTCATTATTGGCACAGGTATTTAGCAACCTGAGACGCAACTAACATAGCTAGCAGTAACTAGATGTACATAGTCATCAATGACTCACAGTAAAGATTAGTAGAACTCATTTAGGGTATCGCTGTTTAACTAGCGATATTCACAAATATCCGATTTTAACTTCGAATCGACAACTGACTCAAAAACAGAATCTATTTAGCAACAGGACACATTATGGACGAGCTCAAGCTTAACCCTTATTTCGGCGAATATGGCGGTATGTATGTACCACAGATTCTAGTACCAGCTTTAAAGCAATTAGAAACTGCCTTTGTAGAAGCTCAACAAGACCCTGAGTTTCAAGCTGAGTTTACTGACCTGCTAAAAAACTATGCGGGTCGCCCAACAGCGCTGACACTTACCCGTAATTTAAGCCCTAACCCATTAGTAAAAATCTATCTTAAAAGAGAAGATTTGCTCCACGGCGGTGCCCATAAAACCAACCAGGTATTGGGTCAAGCATTATTGGCTAAGCGCATGGGTAAGAAAGAAATTATTGCTGAAACCGGTGCCGGCCAACACGGCGTAGCAACCGCCCTAGCCTGTGCGTTATTAGATCTTAAATGTAAAGTTTACATGGGTGCAAAAGACATTGAACGTCAATCACCAAACGTATTTAGAATGAAATTAATGGGGGCTGAGGTGGTACCTGTGACGTCTGGTTCATCCACCCTAAAAGATGCTTGTAACGAAGCAATGCGTGATTGGTCTGGCAGCTACGATAAAGCACATTACCTTTTAGGTACTGCAGCTGGCCCTCATCCATTCCCGACCATAGTGCGTGAATTTCAGCGTATTATTGGTGAAGAAACCAAAAGGCAAATTCTTGAAAAAGAAGGTCGCCTTCCGGATGCTGTTATTGCCTGTGTTGGCGGTGGTTCAAACGCTATTGGTATGTTTGCTGACTTTATCGATGAACCGTCAGTTGAACTTATTGGTGTCGAACCAGCAGGTAAAGGCATTGATACCCCCATGCACGGCGCCCCGCTTAAACACGGTAAAACCGGTATTTTCTTTGGTATGAAAGCCCCACTAATGCAAGACAGTCATGGTCAAATTGAAGAGTCTTATTCAGTTTCTGCCGGACTTGATTTCCCCTCTGTTGGTCCACAACATGCACACCTTAATGCCATTGGTCGTGCTAGATATGAGTCAGCAACCGATGATGAAGCATTAGAAATGTTCCAAGTATTGGCCCGTAAAGAAGGTATTATTCCTGCGCTTGAGTCCGCTCACGCACTTGCCTATGCAGTGCGACTAGCAAAAGAAGCCACCAAAGAAACCATTTTAGTGGTCAACTTATCAGGTCGTGGTGACAAGGATATTTTCACCGTAGCAGACATTTTAGCAGCCAAAGCACAGGAGAGCGGCAATGAGTAATCGATATCAGGCAGTCTTTGCGGCGTTAAAAGCAAAAAAACAAGGTGCCTTTGTCCCCTTTGTGACCATTGGTGACCCTAGTTTAGATATTTCTTTTAATATCATTAAAACCTTAGTTGAAAGTGGTGCTGATGCGCTGGAGTTAGGATTTCCATTTTCAGACCCACTTGCTGATGGCCCGGTTATTCAAGGCGCTAATTTGCGCTCGCTAGCAGCAGGCACCACACCTGACGACTGCTTTGAATTAATCGCTAAGGTTCGTGTGCTTTATCCAGAGTTGCCGATTGGCTTATTACTGTATGCTAACTTAGTATTTTCAAATGGTATTGATCAATTTTATACCAAAGCACAGGCAGCGGGTGTCGACTCAGTACTAATTGCCGATGTACCGATAGAAGAATCTGCCCCCTTTATTGCAGCAGCTAAACAGCACAATATAGCGCCAATATTTATTGCGCCGCCAAATGCAAACAGCGACACATTAAAACAGGTAAGTGAATTAGGTGAAGGTTACACCTACTTATTATCTCGTGCTGGCGTAACAGGCACTGAGTCTAAAGCAGGCGCACCAGTTGAACTTATTCTGGCAAAATTAGTTGAATTTAATGCGCCGCCACCGCTATTGGGCTTTGGTATTGCAGAGCCCGAGCAGGTCAAAGAAGCGATCAAAGCCGGTGCTGCGGGTGCTATATCAGGCTCAGCTGTGGTTAAAATCATTGAAACTCATCAACATGATGAAGCAAAATTACTGGCAACACTGGGCGAGTTTACCAAAAACATGAAAGCTGCCACGGCTTATTAAGTAAACCTAATTAGCTAATTATTATTGGAATAGATAGAATATTGGAGCCGCTAAAGGCTCCATTATTTTTACACTGCTATACTGATTTAAAAGACTAAAATTGAAAAGGACCCCATGGCTAAAACTGTATTGTATTTAATGATATCGATAGGCTTACTGCTCTTTGTTAACGGAGAAGCTGAGGCCATCGACATTGAAGAAATCACTGAAGTGAAATATAATTTATCGGTGCAGTTTGTCGACCCTAAACAAGCCTATTATATTGCTTTACTTGAACTGGCTTTACAAAGAAGTCAATCAAAGTACGGCGCTTACAAAATGACACCTGTGGTTATCGAAATGCCACAAGCCCGTACCATCAAATTAGTTGAATCGAACCAGCATATCGACATTGTGTGGACCATGACCTCTATTGAACGAGAAAACCAGCTGCAAGCAGTTTATATACCGTTACTTAAAGGCTTAATGGGTTATCGTATTGGTATCATACGCAAAGGCGAACAAAGTCGTTTTAATGGGATAAATTCCCTAACTGAATTTAAACGTATTCTTATTGGTCAAGGCTCAGACTGGCCAGATACAGATATTTTACAGCAAAATGGTTTTAGTGTTATTGCAGGTTCTGCCAGTAAATTATTAGCCATGTTAGCCAAAAATCGCTTTGACTATTTCCCCCGCGCAATACATGAACCTTGGGATGAATTGTCCCGCAGGGATGACATTGAATTAGAACAACATTTATTACTGCACTACGCTGCCCCCATTTACTTCTTTGTTAATAAGCAAAATAAACCATTGGCTGAACGATTAGAGTTTGGGTTACGCCAAACAATTGATGATGGCAGCTTTGATGAACTACTTTTAAATCATCCTATTACAGCAGGTGTAATAGAGAAGGCTCAGTTACACAAGCGCAGACAATTTGAAATAGCCAATCCCCTTTTATCACCCAAAAGCGCGGCATTATTAAATGATGCCAAATTATGGTTAACGACACTAGAAAGCGCTCAATAACATTAAATATCAATACGATTAATCTCGACAACCTTACAGTCAACTTAATGACCACAGCTAAATTTATTGATTACCTTATCTGCCTACTGCACTTATTTTATCCATCATAATTGATGAAAAAATGTTAATTATCAAACACCATTTTAGCCGTGGTAAAGGTTCTCGATTGACCTTATTGCATGGTACACTCTCAGCTTATTTTTTCATGCAATCGACTTTGCAGCCAACAGTGAATTTTATCTAACATGAAACAATTGCTCGATTTCTTACCCTTAGTTATTTTTTTCGCCGTGTATAAATTTGCCGATATTTATACCGCGACAGGCGTACTTATCGCCGCCACAGCAGTACAACTTATGGTAACGTACCTACTATATAAACAAGTAGAGAAAATGCATCTCATTACCTTCGCTATGGTAACGGTATTTGGCTCATTAACTTTGTTTTTTCATGACGATGCCTTCATAAAATGGAAAGTCACTATCGTCTATGGACTGTTTGCCGTGGGGCTAGGTGTTAGCCAATTAATGGGCAAGTCAGCACTGAAAAGTATGCTAGGTAAAGAGATGGTTGTCCAAGATAAGATCTGGGCTCAGGTAACCTGGTATTGGGTCAGTTTTTTCATTATTTGCGGTATCGTCAATATTTATGTCGCCTTTAGTTTACCGCTAGAAACCTGGGTTAACTTTAAGGTCTTTGGCTTAACCGCTTTAACCCTAATTAATACCGTAGTCACTGTGGTTTACTTGTTTAAACACATGGAAAACCCACCGGAAGAACCAAAAAGCGAATAGGGTTTAAATCGTTATTGAAAACGATTTCAGTGCGTTTTATTCAACAATGTTAAACAGCAAATTTAAGAACAAATGGAGCCTTAACTATGTGGTATATGATCTCTTCTCAAGATGTTGAAAACAGTTTAGAAAAACGCTTATCAGTCCGTGCCGATCACCTTGATCGTTTACAAGCTTTAGCCGATGAAGGCCGCTTGTTAACCGCAGGCCCACATCCTGCAATCGATAATGAAAATCCAGGTGAAGCTGGGTTTACAGGTTCACTAGTGGTTGCTGATTTTGCCTCACTAGAAGAAGCACAAGCTTGGGCCGATGTGGACCCGTATATTGCTGCAGGTGTGTATAAAAGCGTGATTGTTAAACCGTTTAAACGAGTCCTTCCATAATGAAAATTGTCTCATTTAACATCAATGGTATTCGGGCGCGGTTACATCAATTACAGGCATTGATTGATAGCCACCAGCCAGACATTATTGGCTTACAAGAAACCAAAGTGCACGATGAAGCGTTTCCGTTGGCCGATGTTGAAGCCATGGGCTACAAGGTGCATTACCATGGTGGCAAAGCCCACTATGGCGTAGCTATGTTGTCTAAAGTCGAGCCTATCAAGGTCATAAAAGGTTTTGAAAGCGACAGCGACGATGCACAGCGTCGTTTAATCATCGGCCAATTTAGCCAGCCAAATGGCCGTGTATTAACTGTCATCAACGGTTACTTTCCCCAGGGTGAAAGTATTCACCATGAAACCAAGTACCCTGCTAAGCGCAAATTTTACCAAGATTTAATGACCTACTTAACCACTCACCACACCCCAGATGAAGACATCGCTGTGATTGGTGATATCAATATTTCACCACTTGATTTAGATATCGGTATTGGTGAACCTAACGCTAAGCGTTGGTTAAAATCAGGTAAGTGTAGTTTTCAACCTGAAGAGCGTGAATGGTTAAAGACCTTATTAGACTGGGGCTTTGTTGACAGTTTCCGTCAATTACATCCAACACGTACTGAGCGTTATTCATGGTTTGATTATCGCAGCAAAGGCTTTGATGACAACCGTGGTCTGCGTATTGACGTTGTGTTAGCAACACAATCGTTAGTGGCTAATGTGGTTGAGTCTGATGTCGATTATGAGTTACGCGGCATCGAAAAACCCTCTGATCACGCTCCGATCTGGAGCACATTTAAAGCATAAACAACGGCTCTAATGTTTGTGTTTTACCCCATTAAAAAAGGCCTAATCGATGAGATTAGGCCTTTTTTGCTAATGCTATCTACAGAAATAACACTCCGCTTTCCATATGAAAACTGAGACTATAACAACAAAGACTATGACAACTGCCCGATATCAAGGTGTTTTGCGGCTAATTCAGCACTTGCGTGTGGAAGGTGAGGCACGTAACCTAAATAAGGTGCTGTCATCATTTGTTGTAAGCTTGCCAAATTAGCGGCTATCTCACTCATGTTTGCATCTACCTGATTAGCCACCCAACCAACAACCTTTAAGCTATCGGCTTCAATCGCTTGTAAGGTCAATAAAGCATGATTCAAACACCCTAGCTTCATACCGACCACTAAAATAACCCCGACTCGTTCGGCATTATGGGTTTGTACATAAGCATCCAGTTGCTTAACACTGTCCGACAAATACTGGTTATTGCCTAAGGGTAATCGCCAGCCACCCGCCCCTTCAATTAAGGCGAAATCTGCCGCTAAAATTGGTGTTGCCAGTAAAGCTTCTACTACCTTAGACGCCGATAATGTTACATCTATTTGAGCAGCAGCAATATGCGGCGCAATGGCTGGTTCAAACGCAATAGGATTAACCTGTTGGTAGCTTAAGCCCATGTTCGATTGTGCCATTAACGCTTGCGCATCTGGGTTTCTTAATCCATCAGGCGTTAACACACAGCCAGATGCGATGGGTTTAAAGCCACACTTGTTACCTTGGGCTAAAGAAAGCAACGCTGAAGAAATTAAGGTTTTACCGCTATCGGTGTCGGTTCCCGTCACAAAATAAATCATGTTCCGCCTACTTTATGTAAATGCAAAATTAACGCTTTTTCGCGTGGATATAAGCTATGTGGTAGGTCAAAGGTATGCCCTTTTCGGTGGCGAGGCCTTGTGCTAACACCACCCGCTCTTGCCAGGCGGATTTTGATAACATCGCCCGCGATTGACTGCCAGCTTGCCCAGCTGATGCGCCAACGCCTTTAATTGAATACAATAAACTGCGTAAACTATCGAAATACACGGTTACTTTTTCGACCTTGGCCTGTAAAACCGTCCAATGACTGTTGCACGATTGCATCGATGCATCTTTAACACCAAACGCGCTTAACAGGCTGGGCATACTGGTAAATTGATTGGTTCTAAAACCTAACGTTTGTAGTTCAGGTAAACTGCCATCGGCTACTATGGCGAGACTACAAACACCGTTATCCACTAACACGCGCTCAATTTCATTAACTGCTTTGGGGAAATCATCACACCATTGCAAGGCAAGATTTGAGTAAACGCTGTCAACACTATTAGCGCTAAGCGTCAAAGATTGCGCATCACAGTTAAGGGTTGAATATTGAGGGTAATTCAATCTGACCTGCTCTAACATGCCAGCGGCAATATCTATTGCAGTGACGTTAGATACCGATGAAAAATCACTAAAACAGGTACCAGGGCCACAGCCAATATCTGCCAGATGACCTGTTAATATGGCATTACCCTGTAATGTTTTGGCGGTGATCCGCTGTAGCACATCATGTTGTTTATACAAACTAGCCGCATGGGAAAAGGTATCGGCAACCGATTTATCTAACATCTATTGATTCTCAATTGGCTGATCTATTAACAACAAAGCAAGCTCGGCTACAAGTTGGCAAATTTGTGCAGACGTATGCTTGGCATTTAGGGTAATGCGTAATCTGGCCGAACCTTGAGGTACTGTGGGCGAACGTATTGCCCCTACCTTAAAGCCTTTTTGAGCCAGCGACTCTGCCACCGTCATGGTCGATATATTATCGCCAATAATAATAGGTTGAATTGCTGTGTTTGATTCAGTTAACCCAATACCCGCTTGCTCTGCTAAACGTCTAAATAAGGTAATATTGTCATTGAGTTGCATAAGGCGTTCAGGCTGCTGTTCAATTAATTTAAGCGCAGAAAAAGCCAAATATGCATTAGCCGGTGACAAGGCTGTTGAATAAATATAATGGCGGGCATTGGCCACTAAAAAATCAATCACTTGCTGGCTCGCTAAAATGGCTGCGCCTTGGCAGCCTAATGCTTTACCAAAGGTAACCACTTGAATATCAGCATCAGCTGCTGTTAATCTCTTGGCACTTAACACCCCAAAACCGTGGGCATCATCGACGATTATCAAGCTATTATGTTGCCGACACAGCGCGCTTAAATCACTAATGGGTGCGCAATCGCCGTCCATACTAAAGACGCTTTCGGTGACTAATACACTATTGGGATGCTTGGTTAGTAGGCGGGCCGCGCTGTCTATGTCGTTATGCAGATAACGCAGCAACTTCGCGCCGCTGTCTTGAATGCCATCAATAATTGAAGCGTGTACCAGTTTATCGGCAATCACTGTATCGGTACTTGAAAACAAGGTTTTCATTAATGCGCTATTAGCACTAAAACCAGAACAAAAAAGCATGCCAGCTTGATGACCTGTCATCTCACACAGTTTTTGCTCAAGCATTGCATGTGCCTGACCATAACCGCTGACTAATGGCGATGCTTTGCTGCCAACACCATAGGTTAATGCGCCTTGATAAAGCGCATCGGCAAGTTCGCTGGCGTTAGCTAAACCTAGATAATCATTATGACTAAAATCGATGAAAGCTGTAGGCTGATGAGTTGCGGCATTAAGCTCATGCCGCTGTCGCAGCAAGCCACTTTCTTGCTGCTGCGCCATTTGCTGAGTCATTTTATCCGTCAGAGGATGCGCCATCAATTTGCCGTATTGTTGTCAATAATAAGCTTACAATGCCGCGGCATCGTAAAACTGTTGAGTTGCTTTAGCAGTTTGCGCGCTGGCCTTAGCCACCATTTGACTGTCTTGATCAATATTGGCTACAGGGCCCTGTTCAGGGTGTAGTCCTAAACGTTTAAACAAGTTCATGTCATCATTTTCTTCAGGGTTTGCAGTGGTTAATAACTTACATCCGTAGAAGATTGAGTTTGCCCCTGCAAAAAAACACATAGATTGTAATTCATCACTCATGCTTTCACGCCCTGCCGATAAACGCACTCGAGACTTAGGCATAATGATGCGGGCAACGGCAATGGTGCGTACGAATTCAAGTGGATCTAAATCATCTATTTTTTCAAACGGTGTACCTGCGACTTTGACTAACATGTTAATCGGCACTGAATCTGGGTGTTGGGCTAAATTAGCTAATTGCTGCAATAAACCTGCGCGGTCAGTGGCTTGTTCGCCCATGCCAACAATCCCGCCCGAACAGACTTTCATCCCAGAAGCTCGTACGTTTGTTAAGGTATCTAGGCGGCTTTGATAAGTGCGGGTGGTGATCACATCGCCATAATATTCAGGCGAGGTGTCTAGATTATGGTTGTAATAATCTAAACCAGCATCGGCTAATCTGCCGGCTTGTTCAGGCGACAACATACCTAATGTCATGCAGGTTTCCATGCCTAAAGCACGAACATCTTTTACCATTTGAGTTAAATATGGCATGTCTTTATCACGCGGGTTACGCCATGCAGCGCCCATACAAAAGCGTGATGCCCCAGCAGCTTTGGCACTTTTGGCTTCAGTTAATACTTTTTCAATTTCAAGTAAACGCTCTTTTTCAAGTCCGGTGTCGTATCGCGCGCTTTGTGGGCAATATTTACAGTCTTCAGGGCACGCACCGGTTTTTATCGATAATAAACGACTGATCTGTACTTCGTTAGGATCAAAACTTTCACGATGGATACTGTGGGCTTTAAACAGCAAATCATTCATTGGCAATGCAAATAACGCTTCAATTTCTGTTTTTTGCCAATCATTGCGAACTTCAGCTAACGACATGGATTATTCCTTTATTTTGATTTTATGTTGGCTAGGATACCTGTAGCCCGTAAACTGTCAACGCAGCGCCCACCACCAACTTTACTAATGGTTATTTTATGAGCAAATCAAGCGTATCACAACAGCCAGAAAATGAATCAACCATTGATTACGCATTTGACCGTCAACATATTTGGCATCCTTATACGTCAATGACCCAATCTATGCCGGTGCATGGTGTGGTGTCAGGGCAAGATTGTGAGCTAGTGCTGGATAATGGCCGTAAGTTAATTGACGGCACCAGCTCATGGTGGGCATGTGTCCACGGTTATGGTCACCCGCATATTTTGGCGGCGATGCAACAGCAGCTTCATCAATTAAGTCATGTGATGTTTGGCGGTATAACCCATCAACCCGCTATTGACACCAGTAAGTTGTTAGTCGAAATGACTTGCTCGAGATTAACCAAGGTATTTCTGGCTGATTCAGGCTCTATTGCAGTTGAAGTGGCATTAAAAATGGCACTGCAATACTGGCAAGGACGTAATCAGCCTAACAAGCAAAAAATAATGACCGTAAAACGTGGCTATCATGGCGATACCTTTGCCGCCATGAACGTATGTGACCCTGAAGACGGTATGCATACTATGTTTGGTGACAATGTCACCCAACAGATCTTTATTGCTGCCCCGCAAACCCCGTTTGGCTTCAGTGCAGCATTAGACCCTCAATTACCATTAAATGATCAAGACTTAGCCATTGAAGATGAAACCGCATTAATAACGGCTTTTGAAACCCACCATCAAGATGTGGCCGCGATTATTATCGAGCCCATTATGCAGGGCGCTGGCGGAATGCGCTTTTATTCTCCGGCATATTTAACCCGATTACGTCAGCTATGTGATCAGTTTAATGTCTTACTGATATTAGATGAAATCGCCACAGGCTTTGGTCGCACAGGTAAATTATTTGCCTATGAGCATAGCAATATTGAGCCCGACCTACTGTGCTTAGGTAAAGCGCTCACTGGCGGTTATATCAGCCTTGCTGCGACTATGTGCAGTGATGAAGTCGCCAAAGGGATTAGTGACTCGCCCGCGGGGGTATTTATGCATGGGCCGACGTTTATGGCCAATCCCCTCGCCTGCGCCGCAGCAACAGCTAGCTTACAATTAATTAATCAACAGCAATGGCCAGCGCAAATCAATATGATTGAACAACAAATGATCACTGAGCTTGCAGAGGCAATTGAATTTGATCAGGTAAAAGATGTACGCATATTAGGTGGCGTGGGGGTGATTGAAATGCGCCACACAGTCAATACCGCACAATTACAGCAGGCTTTTATCGACCAAGGGGTTTGGGTTAGACCTTTCAGCAATTTAATTTATATTATGCCGCCCTACACCATTAGCTCAGCGCAATTAAGCCAATTGACCAGAGCAATGAAAGTGGTTGCCGCTAGTATCACAGAACCACAAACACATGAAGATGCTGAGTTTATTAGTCATGGATGATCATCGGATAGTCGATACTTCTACATCGGCTTTACTTAGCATCTTAATGAACGATGCTATAAGTATTAATCTCTTAGGCTTAGTTATATGTTTGTTCTACAAGGTGCTTTCATGCTCTTTCTACCTTTGGCTTCTTTAGTGACATTAATGGTTTTATATAGAGTTTAGCGAAAAAACGCCACCCTCTTTTCTTTAAAACGTCGGTATTTTTTGTTGTCAGCTTGATTCTGCAAGTACTGTTTAGTCAAACTGAATTTTGGCAAGTTGATCGCTACCTTGATAACGGTGGTAGATATAATTACCCGTTAGCTAGATGCGAGCAAACACTTGCATGAATTTAATTCTGGCCTTCTTAATCTCATCATAAAAATTATTATACATAGATGCCTATTTTTGAGTAATTTTTACAAGGTTGAATATAATTACCTGTAAAAAATACAAAAAAATTACATCTAGGCACTCCTATTAAATATAATTATAATAAAAACCTATTCATATCATTCGCCTATCTTTTATATTGTTAATATTTAAAATATGGCACAGCATTCGCATCTTAAATAATAACAATCGATACTTTATAGTTTCAAATTGATATTGTATTGGTTTACCTATTTTATTTTAAGTAGTAATGTTTGGATGCAATCATTTATTGTTGCTATTTATTCACAATAAGATAACTCGAAAGATTATTTAAGGAGATTAAAATGGCTACAACAAAAGAAAAAAATCAAGACTCTCAAGAAAAAGTCAAAGATGCTTACCATTTAGCTGAAGAGGCAACATCAGAAGCCGTTAATTCTTTAAAAGATCATGCCAAAGAATCACTCAGTGAAGGCTCTGAAAAAGTTAAGTCCGTAACTCATCAAGCTGGAAACATGATAAAGGAACATCCCTTACTGAGTATTGGGTGTGCATTTTTAGCTGGCTGGGCAATTTCGAAAATTACGAAGTAAAAAGGTAACCGGAGAGATTTTATTATGGAAAACACCAAGACAGTGTCGAGTAAAAATAAGATCTCTGACGATAAGAAAACCGATCCATTATCTAATTCGGATGAGGTTAATGCTAATGTTGACGAAATAACTGATATTTTTAATAAGGTATCAAAAGTCGGACAAGATATTGGACAGTGGTCAGAATATACTGTCCAACTTTTCTTTATGGAGGTTTCTAGAAATGTTGTTGTGGCGAAAAAATTTCTTGTTTGCCAACTTTTGTTTATTCCTTTATTAGTACTTTTTATCTTCAGTATATGTGTCAGTGTAGGGATTGTTTCATATAGTATTACTCACAACATGCTTATCGGAGTGGGACTATTTTTATTCACAATGATTATGGTTTTACTCGGTTTAGTTTACTGGCAAAAATACCTGACGCAGTTTTTTGGCTTTAAAGACACTATATCGCAATTGAAGGAGGGTATGGATGTCATCTCTAAAGCGTCTCAATCACTCGATTAAGCTAAAGCGTATGCAAGGTAACGTATCAGCTAGACAGAGTGAATTATCGATAAATTTATTACTTCACTCTGTCAAAAAACAAGCCGAAAAGCATCCTTTTGGGGTAACTGCCGTTGTCTCCATAGTCACTTTTATCTTTGCTAAATACAGACGAAATAGTAAACCACTTAATATTGCTACCCACTATTTTAATTTAGCTATGTTTTAGCCATGCTATTAAGCCATATATGAACAAACTTTGATATTCACTCGGGTATTGAGCTAGTTTTTTTAAAATAAATGGCTTCATTAACAAACACTCCTATTTAATCGATAAGCCAACGACCATCATCCTAAATATCGTTAATATTAAATGACACTCTCTCATTTTTCAACCCATTAACTTTTAAGCATCCAACTAATCCATCAATGTTTTCAAAGAGTGAAACCTAATTAGACACATATTTGTTAAATAATAATTTATCAGATACTTCATAACTATTTACATTCAACTTTGCGAGTAAAATTTGACTCAAAATATCGGGAATTATCTGGAGTAGATTGTCTTTATGGACAATTTTATCAAATCAATTTATAAGATTAAAAGCCTACAAAGATAAGTATTTTAAGCTAAAATCACACTGGCTAACAGGTATTAAGACGCTACAATCGTTAATCAAGGATCCTATTCAATTCGTGGAAATCCCTCAGACTCTAACCAGATTGAGTCTTTAATATTAGTTAAACATAAAAAAGGTTAACCCTAATTAGAGGTGAACCTTTTTCTTACTTATCTTACTTAGCTTACTTAGCTTACTTAGCGATAGTGCCTGGTAGCAACTCAAATGCCATAGAGAAGTTAACTACTGAAGACATTAACTCATCTATCGCCTTGCGGTCACCGTCAATTTTAACTTTACCAGCCTTAATTTTGTCATCAAAACTTTTTGCGCCCATCATCACATCGTTTAATTCAGCACGATCAATGGTAAGGGTCAAGTCAGCTTTGTCAGAATGAATACCCTGGATATTGGTTAGTGCAGAGTTACTTAACTCGACAAGATATTTTTCATCATTATCTGGGGTAACCAAATTAATAATATAGTGTTTACCTGCTGATTTTTCAGTATCAAGACGCACACCAAGAAAATCAAGCCATAATCCGGTAGACATACCTTTTATCATATCTGGACCAGTCGTCTTTGGAGAGCTACCTGTAGGCATGCCATTACGAAGCTCATAGGCTGCGGCAAGAAAGCTGTTTCGAACACTCGGGCTTTCTTTTTGATAACCAATTTGCTCAAACACATCGGCTAGTAAGTCTTTTGCCTGTTGGTTCTTAGGCTCTGCATAGACTAACTTGTTAAGAATTTCAGTTGCATGAAAATACTTACCTTGGTCAAACAACTGCTTTCCTTTAGTGATAATCTTAGCGCTGCCGCCCATCATCTCAACATATAAAGGTGCAGAATCTTCAGGTGACAAAGGCATTAAGGTTGCAGGGTTTGCATCCCAATAACCTAAATAACGATTCAATACTGCGCGGCTATTGTGCTCTTCAGAACCATGATAGCTGTGTGCGGACCATTGTTGACGTAAGCTTTCTGGAAGCTTATAAACATTATGAATTTGATTAATTGTCACCCCCTGGTTGGCCAAATGTAGCACTTGATTATTTAGGTGGGCATAGGTATCACGTTGAGTTCGCATTATTTCTTGAATACGCTCGTTACCCCAACGAGGCCAAGAGTGTGAAGCAAACATAACTTCGGCATCTTGTCCAAACTTATACAAAGAGACGTTAATTTGCTTAGACCATTCCAATGCATCACGTACTAATGCGCCACGTAACGTATAAATATTGTGGATAGTACCAGTAATATTTTCTGCAGCCCAAAACGCTTTCATATCTGGGAACCAAGTGTTCATTTCTGCAGGGGCTTCTGTACCTGGCGTGCTTTGGAACACCATCTTAACGCCATCAATTGTCATATCAGTGAAATCTTGCTTAATAGTCACGTTAGGCTCAATTAAGCCTAAATTACCCGCAGCAGTATTTTTACCGATAGACTGATCGACGTGTCCATAAGGACTGCGCGGTAGCAATACACCATATTGGAAGAACATACGGCGAGTCATCGCATTTCCCGCCATCACGTTTTCAGCAATCGCATGATGCATGAAACCCTCAGGGGCTATGATTTTAACCTTACCACTCTTTACATCTTCTTCATTCACAACACCACGCACACCACCAAAATGATCTCCATGAGAATGCGAATATACAACGGCGACAACTGGGCGCTCACCCAATTGCTCATTAATAAATTTCAGCGCTGCAGCAGCGGTTTCTTTAGCTGTTAACGGGTCAAATACAATCCAGCCTGTATCACCTTTAATAAAACTAATATTTGCTAAGTCATAACCACGGACTTGGTATATTTTGCCTGGAAGCACTTCATACAAACCATAAGCCATATTTAATACAGCTTGACGTTGTAACGATGGATTGATTGTATCGAAGGTTTTACCTTCATCAAGTAACCAATCGTAGCTGCCCATATCCCAAGCAACGTTGCCAGCTTCAGCCATAATTTGCTTATAATCAGGTGCAGCAATAAAACCTTTTTGAGCTTCCTCAAAATCACGTTTATCTTCAAATGGAAGTGTTTTACGTAATCCATTTTGCAATTCTATGGTGAACTTAGAAGGCGCTTTTCCTTTTTCATCAAAATGCTTAGTCGGATCACTTTTTATAACGGCCCCGCCACCAGCAGCCATAACAGAAGATATGGATAAGCCCATAACCGCTGATGCAACTATTACATTAATTAGTTTTCTATTCATAAAAACACTTCCTTAAAAGTTAAAGTTAAATTTCCATTTTGATTTGTTACAAAAAATAGGCAGAAAAGATCGATTAATTTTCGCAAGTTGAAAACGTTCAATACTCTACTTCGGCAAAAAATGCATCCAAGTAACTTATTTATAACATATCAGTGCGGTTTTTAGAGGGGTAAAATAGACTTATTTAAAATAAAAAAAACAATACTTAAACACAGAACTGGATGCAAAAAGTCACAAACCGCCAAAGGTTGGGGCTGTTTAAGGTTGAGGCTGTTTAATGATGTAAAGAGCTCAATTTAATATTGGGTGTCAATGATTAATAAGGCGAGTTTGCTAGGTCTGGCTATCTTCAATTACCATTTAGGACAGGTGAATAAAGCGTAGTATACTGTTTAATATTTAGCCAAAATCGTGGGTAGCCAAATTGATGGTTGCTAGCTGATTAGTCGATTTCACCCTTTGATAAAACTTTAACCTTTGCTACCGTTTCGTTTCCATTGAAAAAGGGGGATGGACTACTGCTTTTCCTAAATAGACCCTTTAGCATAAAACCTATTATTTTAGGCATGAAGGACATAGGGAACTTAGAGTAAGCATCCTTAGGCATTTCTCCTATTGAGTGTTTACCAAATGCCTTCATGGTAACAGGCCCTAATATTTCTAACTTTTCTTGCTCGCTTGCAAATTTCATTAGTTTTACTGACACACCTATAAATGGGATCTTTGCTGAACTCATTGTGTTAGCTATTGGCATATTGCAACATCTTGTATGCCAACGATATATACCTTTGTCTTTCAATTGTACGCCACCGATCTTGTCTTGCCCTTCAGTAATTTTCATAAACTCCGGATAAGTCTGGAAAAGTTCAGACCCGCCATGCTCATCCAAAATATTGTCACTATTCTTTAAATAAGAGGCGAACTGTTGGCAATCGCAACACAGGCAATGTACGTGAAAAAATGATCCAGGAACCACCCTAATATTGCCTTTCACTGTTCCACATAAACATTCTAGTTCAACTATTTTTGACATGTCATTTCCTCGTGATAAACGCCAGTATAAGTAGGAGTAACACTAGCACCTAACGAAACTGTACAATAACTTCAACAGCAAAAACTAACTAAAAAACGAGCCCCTCAAATTAACTTTAAGCGCCTTTGAGACGCTAGGCAATGCATTTTAACCCCATAAAAGAAAAACATAGCCACCCATTTTTAATAAAATAACTTAACTCGTTTTGATTCCTTTTACGACAGTTCTTTTCTAGATACTCAATCCAATTATTTAAATCGATATAGCTGAAAGTTAGCGCTGCATTAGTCATTGATTAGTCATCTAGAAAATTTAACACAGCAGAAATACTTGATATCAATCAAGTATGAATTGGAAATTTATTTGGAGGAAAGTTAACGGTTAAGCGCACAACCAGCGCTGACAGTTGGCTGCGCCTTGTCGTCGTTTTCGGTCTAAATGTTCACAATAGTCAGTTAATGCAGGTAAAGCCCCTACTGCACCTTTGAATAATGCGCCAAATTCGGTAGTAATTTTCAACCAGTTTTCAGCAGGAATATTTAGTCTATTGAGAATATTCTGGCTACTTTCGCTAATGGCACCGCGTTTATCCTGTCGAATTATCCTGCCGGTATCTTCAACCAGAACAATGTAGTCTTTTACACTGAACATTAACCCATTAGGCATGTTCAAACGCTCATTACCCACAAAAGGCAATAATTCTGTTGGTTGCTCACCTTTTATCGCTGAATTTATTCGACGCTGAATACTGGTGTAGTCTGAGGTTTCAGGGGTAGCAGCCATTTTGGCGCGAATAGGATTCAAATCGACATAGGCCATACAGGCTAATACTGCGGCTTCATCTAATAATGCTTGAGACTTGAACCTACCTTCCCAGAAGCGACCTGTGCATTTATCTTCTTTATTGGCCATTCTGGCTATTGGCTCACTAAGCGAGCGCATAAACCAGCTGATATCGATTAAGCGTTGTCGATATTGGGTGATACTGTCATTAACCGTCTTTAATTCAAATTCATTCAGGTCTTCACCTTTTACAAACTTATGTGTCAGTAAGGTACCTTTAAAGCCCTTATGCCACTGCATCAGTACCTCTTTATCTGACCAGTTTTTTGCTTTATCTGCATCCACTTTAACCACTACATGCAAGTGATTGCTCATGACGACATAGGCACAAATATCAATGGCGAAAATTATCGCTAATTCAAGAATACGAGCATCAACCCACTCTCGTCGATGTTCAAAGTTTTCGCCTGTTGAGTTATCAAAACCGCACAGAAAAGCTTTACGCACCACACGCGAACAGCAGTGATAATAAGGCGTATCTTCTAAGCTAACAATAGTTTGTCTTGGTCTGGCCATCTTCAAATACCATTTAGGAAGGGTAAATAAAGCGTAGTTGAGTGTTTAATATTTAGCCAATAATCTTGGGTGGCCATGTTTTAATAATCTTGGGTGGCCATGTTTTACTGTACTTCGTTAGGATCAAAACTTTCACGATGAATACTGTGGGCTTTAAACAGCAAATCATTCATTGGCAATGCAAATAACGCTTCAATTTCAGTTTTTTGCCAATCATTGCGAACTTCAGCTAACGACATGGATCATTCCTTTATTTTGATTTTATGTTGGCTAGGATACCTGTAGCCCGTAAACTGTCAACGCAGCGCCTACCACCAACTTTACTAATGGTTACTTTATGAGCAACTCGAGCGTATCACAACAACCAAAAACCGAATCAAGCATTGATTACGCATTTGACCGCCAGCATATTTGGCATCCTTATACGTCAATGACTCAAGCTATGCCTGTTCATGGCGTGGTGTCTGCGCAAGATTGCGAACTCGTGCTGGATAATGGCCGTAAGTTAATTGACGGCACCAGCTCATGGTGGGCATGTGTTCACGGCTATGGTCACCCGCATATTTTGGCGGCGATGCAACAGCAGCTTCATCAATTAAGTCATGTGATGTTTGGCGGTATAACCCATCAACCGGCTATCGACACCAGTAAACTTTTAGTCGAGATGACTTGCAGTAAATTAACCAAGGTATTTCTGGCTGATTCAGGCTCTATTGCAGTTGAAGTGGCATTAAAAATGGCACTGCAATACTGGCAAGGACGTAATCAGCCTAACAAGCAGAAAATAATGACCGTAAAACGTGGCTATCATGGCGATACCTTTGCCGCCATGAGCGTATGTGACCCTGAAGGCGGTATGCATACTATGTTTGGTGACAATGTCACCCAACAGATCTTTATTGCTGCCCCGCAAACCCCGTTTGGCTTCAGTGCAGCATTAGACCCTCAATTACCATTAAATGATCAAGACTTAGCCATTGAAGATGAAACCGCATTAATCACGGCTTTTGAAACCCACCATCAAGATGTGGCCGCGGTTATCATCGAGCCCATTATGCAGGGCGCTGGCGGAATGCGCTTTTATTCTCCGGCATATTTAACCCGATTACGTCAGCTATGTGATCAATTTAATGTCTTACTGATATTAGATGAAATCGCCACAGGCTTTGGTCGTACAGGTAAATTATTTGCCTATCAACATGCCAATATTGAGCCCGATTTACTGTGCTTGGGTAAAGCGCTAACCGGTGGTTACATCAGCCTTGCTGCGACTATGTGCAGTGATGAAGTAGCCAAAGGGATTAGTGACTCGCCCGCGGGGGTATTTATGCATGGGCCGACGTTTATGGCCAACCCCCTCGCCTGCGCCGCAGCAACAGCTAGCTTACAATTAATTAATCAACAGCAATGGCCAGCGCAAATCAATATGATTGAACAACAAATGATTACTGAGCTTGCAGATGCAATTGAATTTGAGCAGGTAAAAGATGTACGCGTATTAGGTGGCGTAGGGGTGGTTGAAATGCATCACCCAGTCAATACCGCACAATTACAGCAGGCTTTTATCGCGCAAGGGGTTTGGGTTAGACCTTTCAGCAATTTAATTTATATTATGCCGCCCTACACCATTAGCTCAGCGCAATTAAGCCAATTGACCCAAGCAATGAAAGTAGTCGCCGCGAGTATCACAGAACCGCAAATACATGAAGATGCAGAGTTTATTAGTCATGGGTAATCATGGTAGTCCATTTTCACACACTGCTTGCCACACTCTAATCAATGATGCTACAAACATTTAAATCTAAGGTTTATTTATATGCTTATTGTACAAAGCGCTTTATTGCTCTTTTTGCCTATCGTTTCTTTGATAGCGCTAATGGTTTTGATATGGAGTTTAGTGAAAAAACGCCGCCCTCTTTTCTTTAAAACGTCGGTATTTTTTGTTATCAGCTTAATTCTACAAGTACTGTTTAGCCAAACTGAATTTTGGCAAATTGATCGCTGCCTTGATAATGGTGGCAGCTACAATTACCCGTTAGCCAGATGCGAGTTCACGCCGGCATGATTGTCATAATGTCTGACATAGTAATGTTTGATCATTTTCAAACTCTCTTTTAGACAGATGTGTTAGCAAAGCCAACTTGAAAATGGACAAAAGGGCTTAGAAGGTGTCTTTTTGTAAAGGTTGACTTTGACCCCACTACATTTCTCGCTGGCTCGTCTGCACCCGAATTATTATCTCTTCGATTTAGCTTCATTGATGACAGTATCTGGAAAACCAAAGAAAGTGGCTATTATTGTCTGCATTAGAAAGATGCTTGGGATCTTAACTTAGATGTTAAGAGATGCTGTTTTATGGGAAGCGCCAAAAGCATAGAATTAACTATTGACGCCATAGTCTCTTGTTAGCTGTAATTTACCACCAACCACCGATTTAAATAATAAAATACGATACTATGAATTAAACCAGACACCCCAAACAATAACGTAAATGGTAGCGATATTGTAAATATATACTCTACTACTTGAGTAAAACTTGCCCCCATTAATGGATCCCCAGCCGCAAGAACCTGAGTTGAAATACTCCAAGTCCAAAAAACAACACCAGAGATTACACCCCACTTAAAACCATCTATGGCATATAACTTTAAAGTTGCAGATCCTTTAATTAGTTGGGGAGCTAACGATGTGCTACGCCAAGAAACTAAAGCTGAAGTAGGAATTAAGATAAACAAAAATATTGGAATAACACCAAACCAATTAGTAGCTAAAATTAACCCTACAATTGACCAAACAGAAAGAGTTAATAATCCATTGATTAATCCCAAACTTCTAGGTTGCACACAATCTCCGATTACAGCTAACAGCTTATTGAACGGTTCGACCGATAAAGCCGCCCGTTTAAGTTATTGATTAATATCATGCTACATTTCCTATGTCTTTGAAGTAAAGCAATTTAATGACTGATACACTCAAATATAAAACTAAAATTGCGCGTTAAAAGTGTCGACGCCAAATGTAAAAAAATAAACCAAGCAAGATCAATATATTAGAGCAGCCCTATTTTTCTCGACATAGTCCTTTAGACTGCTTTTTGTTCACTTATTATTGGTATTCCGTCAAAAACCATTATAACTGTATATAAATACAGCACAGGTAACATAAAGGGGGAATGTGATGGCGGGAACAGGAAATTTATAAGCCATTAGACAACAAATGAGGATGAGACCTAATGAGTCTTTAACTCTGATTAATCTTTAACTCTGACACCCACCATTATTTCCGAACTACAATACCAAATTAGCGCACAAATTTAAGAATATGGCCTTTGAATGGATTAACAAGGTATTCGGTGTGTAGCGGCTTTAGATGAACCGACGTAAAGCCAAATTCAATCATTTTATTGGTGAGCTTGTTTTTATTTCCCCGACCTGGGTCAACCAAAATCATTTCACAATGGGGCTTAGCGTGCTCGTTAATAAAGTTAGCTAATAGCTCGACGTGTTCATCTTCGTACAATAAATCACTGCCAATAATCATATCAAACAAACCTAAACTGTCGTCATGGCTTGCCCAATCAGTTTGTTGATAGGCAATGGGTTTATCTTGATTTAACACAGTGTTTCGAAGTAAAAACTTACCGACTTCTGGGTGATAATCTGTGGCGGTGATATCAGCATGTTTTTTATTAAGCATTAAACTGGTTAAAGCCATACCACAGCCGATTTCAAGTATTCGTTTAACACCCGTATCGTAATCAGAAATATAATGCGCTAGTACTAAGCTTGAAGGCCAAAGAATGCCAAATATTGGCCATGTGGCGGATGAAATACCGAGTTTTTCAGCAATGCCTGCAGGATCGTTAAATTCTTGATTATCGCGAAGCGTACACAGATGAATATCGGTCTTACCAAACTCAACGGTTTGGTAACGTAAGCGTAGATTTGTCATTTGGCGGCCTAATAATTGGCGCTCAGCCAGGTATCTTTGATAAATGACAAAACGGGATGAACGTTCAAAGTATAGTAAATCAGCAGAAAGGCAATGTATTTAAATTATAGTACCGAGAAAAAAATAATTTATTATCAATATTTTAGCCATAAAAACCCTATTGATTCGGCTACTTAACAGATACAAAAAACACAACAATATCAGTGTTTGACCAAGGTTATACCGAACTTACTGCGTGCTACATTTAGCTCATATTGGCAGCAAACCATAAAAGCGTACTTATAATCGATTAATTGTCAGGTTTTTAACGCCCAAATAAGCTATGATCCCCGCCACGACTTTGCGACTTAACTGGCTGCTTGCTAGCACTTAATTATCGATGGCCTTGAATGCTATTCTGCCTTGATAATCGCACTGTGCACCACTTTCTCTTTTACATTTTAAATTAGGCAATACCATGGCTATCAGAATTAAACTTAAACCCGGCCGCGAACGTTCATTAGAGCGACGCCATCCTTGGATATTTTCCAACGGTATTCACAACGTTAATGGCGGCAAGCCACAGGCGGGAGATACGGTTGATGTGGTCGGCCATGATGGTCGTTGGCTAGCACGTGGTGCCTGGTCACCTGAATCACAAATTCAAGTACGCATATGGACCTTTGATAAAGAAGAAACTATTGATAGCGATTTTTTTGCTAGACGTATTAAAAGAGCCCAAGCTGGACGTGATGAACTGATACGTGAGCAAGGTTTAACCGGTTATCGTTTAATTGCTGCAGAATCTGACGGTTTACCCGGTATTACCATTGACCGTTATGCCAATGTGCTTGTCTGCCAATTACTGAGCACAGGTGCTGAAAAATGGCGTGACACAATCGTCGAGCAATTAGCGATTCAATATCCAGATTGTGCCATTTATGAACGCTCTGATGTCGACTCAAGAAAAAAAGAAGGCCTATTGCCAGTCACTGGATTACTGCACGGTGAACTGCCACCTATGCCGGTTATCATTGAAGAAAATGGGATTAAAATTGCCGTTGATGTCGTCAAAGGCCACAAAACAGGATTTTATCTGGATCAGCGAGACAACCGCGCCATGGCTGCGCGCTTTGTTAAAGGCAAGTCAGTGCTTAACTGTTTTTGCTATACGGGCACTTTCGGCTTATACGCCGCTAAAGCGGGTGCGGCGAGTATTGAAAACGTTGATGTATCATCCCTGGCACTGCAAACTGCCCGCGACAATATGGCCATCAATGCGCTAAATGATGACCATATCATTTATAATGAAGCTGATGTGTTTAAGTTACTGCGCCAGTACCGCGATGAAGGTAAAACCTTTGATGTCATCGTGCTTGACCCACCTAAGTTTGCCGATAACAAATCGCAACTCGATGGTGCATGTCGCGGTTATAAAGACATTAATATGATTGCAATGCAGCTGTTAAACCCTGGAGGCATGTTACTGACTTTTTCTTGTTCAGGTTTGATGCAGTCTGACTTATTCCAAAAAGTGGTTGCTGATGCGGCACTTGATGCCAAACGTGAAGTGCAATTTGTTGAACGTATGCACCAAGCTAGCGACCACCCAATAAGCAGTGCTTTTCCTGAAGGTTATTACCTTAAGGGTTTAGTTGCCAGAGTGTGGTAAATAATCACGTTAATGAGTAACAACTCATCCAAGGGGAGCATGAATTGCTCCCTTTTTTATTGGTTATCTGCTCTGGGCACTCACTACTAATCATGCTGATTAATCCACTTACTCAGGTTGACCCATTCTAATGAGTCCTAACCACTCAATCCCTGTTAAATACAATCAATACTTCCTGATACTCATTTTGTAAATATAGCTTTTCGTTAACCAACACACGTTTTTAGTCTCGGGTGATTGTATCGGAGTGAAACCTCAGGTAATCTGCGTCTTCTTATTATATATAAGTGGATTTAGGCACAGTCAACGCACGAACGACAGGCCAGTCCCAACAGATTATTCGGATATGCTGTCTCGATGACAAAAAAGATAAGTACGCCTACAGAAGTGAGCCAGGCCGACGGGACTGCCAGCAAAAAAACGGTTAATCACCGCAATGCAACCACAACACCAGAGATGCGTCAGTTCATTCAAGAATCTGATCTCAGCGTAAGCCAATTATCTAAAATTCTGAATATTAGTGAAGCCACTGTGCGTAAATGGCGTAAGCGTGACTCTGTTGATAACACTCCTAACACGCCACACAAACTCAATACGACCCTGTCCCCCATGGAAGAATACGTCATGTTGGGTCTGCGTTATCAATTGAAAATGCCTTTAGACAGGTTGCTAAAAGTCACCCAAGAATTTATTAACCCCAATGTGTCACGCTCGGGTCTTGCCCGCTGCTTAAAACGCTTTGGGGTATCTAAGTTAGATGAGTTCGACAGCCCTTTTGTGCCCGAAAAATTTTTTAACCAGCTTCCTGTTACTCAGGGTGCTGACATTCAAACCTATACCGTTAATCCACAAACCTTAGCCGATACTTTGTCTCTACCCAGTCCTGATCCTGACAACGTAGTACAAGTCGTGTCCCTAAGTATTCCACCCCAACTAACAAAGCAGCAAGCCTATTCAGTGCTGCTAGGAGTCGATTTCAAGTCTGACTGGGTTTACTTAGATATTTATCAAGACAGCCATACCCAAGCGAGTAATCGCTATATCACCCATGTCTTAAAGCACGGCCCGTTTCATTTACGAAAGTTGCTGGTCCGCAACTATCACAGTTTTCTTGCTCGATTTCCTGGAGCAAGTCTATCAGCTGCCAAGCCTAATAATGGCCAACCTAGCGCAGCTGAATCCCTACATCAGATGGCTCATTCCCAGCCATCAAACGGAGACTCACAATGAGCCAATCCAACAAAAACACCGACAAACGTCTTAACAAACGTTTAAAAGATATGCCTGTTGCCATAGTCGGCATGGCGAGTATTTTTGCCAATTCGCGTTATTTAAACAAGTTTTGGGATTTAATCAGCGAAAAAATCGATGCCATTACCGAAGTGCCTGACACTCATTGGCGTATCGAAGACTATTACGATGCTAATAAATCTGCGCCGGATAAAAGCTACTGTAAGCGCGGTGGTTTTTTACCAGAAGTTGACTTTAACCCAATGGAATTCGGCCTGCCGCCTAATATCCTTGAGCTAACAGACTCATCACAATTGTTGTCACTTATTGTGGCAAAAGAAGTATTAGCCGATGCAGGCGTAGGTGCTGATTACGACACCGACCGCATTGGTATTACGCTAGGTGTGGGTGGTGGTCAAAAGCTTAACCACAGCTTAAGCGGCCGGCTGCAATATCCTGTGCTTAAAAAAGTATTCAAAAGCAGCGGATTAAGTGATAAAGACACTGAAATGCTGATCAAAAAATTCCAAGATCAGTATGTTCACTGGGAAGAGAACTCGTTCCCTGGATCTTTGGGTAACGTGATCGCTGGTCGTATTGCTAACCGTTTTGATTTTGGCGGCATGAACTGTGTGGTCGATGCGGCATGTGCTGGCTCATTAGCTGCGCTGCGCATGGCGTTAACTGAATTAACAGAACATCGCAGTGACATGATGATCACCGGCGGAGTATGTACCGATAACTCACCGTCTATGTACATGAGCTTCTCTAAAACCCCTGCTTTTACCACTAACGAAACCATTCAACCTTTTGATATCGATTCAAAAGGCATGATGATTGGTGAAGGTATTGGCATGGTGGCATTGAAGCGCCTTGAAGATGCTGAGCGTGATGGCGACCGTATTTATGCTGTCATTAAAGGTGTTGGCGCTTCATCAGATGGTAAGTTCAAAAGTATTTATGCTCCGCGCCCTGAAGGCCAAGCAAAAGCATTAAAACGCGCCTATGATGACGCAGGATTTGAGCCACACACTATTGGCTTAATTGAAGCCCATGGTACAGGTACTGCAGCGGGTGATGTTGCCGAGTTTAATGGCTTAAAGTCGGTATTTTCTGAAGGCAACGACACTAAGCAACACATCGCATTAGGCTCGGTTAAATCTCAAGTCGGTCACACTAAATCGACCGCAGGTACTGCTGGCGTGATTAAGGCGGCCCTTGCACTGCATCACAAGGTATTGCCGCCGACCATTAATGTCAGCAAACCTAATCCAAAGCTTGGCATTGGGGATTCACCGTTTTATTTGAACACCGAAACGCGTCCATGGATGCCACGCACTGATAATACTCCTCGCCGCGCCGGCGTAAGCTCATTCGGTTTTGGTGGCACTAACTTCCACGTGGTGTTAGAAGAATACAAGCAAGATCACGCCCGTGATGCTAAATACCGTCATCGCGCGGTGGCACAAAGTTTACTGATTAGCGCAAGCAATAAAGCGGCACTGCAAGCTGAATTAACCCAGTTATTAAATACCGTAAAAGCAATTGATACCGCTTCACCTAACAGCAGTGAAATTGAATTAGCCAAGTTAGCTAAACGTTTTGCCGTCACCACACTTGATAGCCAAGCTGCACGTATTGGTATGGTGGTAAGTTCATTAACTGAGCTTGTGACCCAACTAACACAGGCCGTTGCACAGTTAAGCGCGAACACCGATGATGCCTGGCAATTACCGTCTGGTACAAGTTATCGTACTAGCGCGTTAGTGGCTAAAGACAGCAAGGTTAAAGTTGCCGCGCTATTTGCTGGTCAAGGTTCACAATACGTCAATATGGGCGTGGATTTAGCCTGTCACTACCCAGAAATGCGTCAGCAGTTAATCCTAGCCGACAAGGTGTTTGCTAAAAACAAGCAAACACCATTGTCACAAATTCTATTTCCAATTCCAGCCTTTGAAGCGGATGATATTGCAGCCCAACAAGCGGCATTAACTAATACCGCGAATGCGCAAAGTGCTATTGGTGCTGTGAGCATGGGTCAGTATCAACTGTTATCCCATGCTGGTTTTAAAGCCGATATGGTCGCCGGGCACAGTTTTGGTGAACTGTCGGCATTATGTGCTGCTGGGGTTATCTCTTCTGAGGATTACTACCAATTAGCCTTTGCCCGTGGTCAAGCGATGGCGGCAACGCCTAAAGATCAAGATGCTGGCGCCATGTACGCGGTTATTTTGCCCGCCACTGCTGATACGGCCAATATTGATAAATTAGAACACTGCATCAAAGATTTTGATGGCGTGAAAGTGGCTAATTACAATTCACCGACTCAGTTAGTGATTGCAGGCCCAACGACAACCACCAGTGATGCGGCAAAAGCGATTCAAACCTTAGGCTTTAAAGCCATTGCTTTACCAGTATCAGGTGCATTCCACACGCCGCTTGTGGCTCATGCCCAAGTACCGTTTGCTAAAGCCATCAGCAAGGTTAAATTTGCTAAGCCAGGCATGAGTTTATATGCCAATGGCACAGGTAAATTGCACCCTAAAGATCCTAAAGCCATTCAAGCCGCCTTTAGCGAGCACATGCTGCAATCGGTGCGTTTTAGCGATCAATTACAGTCTATGTACGATGCTGGTGCCCGCGTCTTTGTTGAGTTTGGCCCGAAAAATATTCTACAAAAATTAGTTGAAGGCACCTTAGGCAACCAAAGCGATGCTGTCAGTGTAGTCAGCTTAAATCCAAATCCTAAAGGTAATAGCGATATTCAATTACGCCAGGCTGCAACTCAGCTTGCGGTATTAGGGTTAAGCCTTACAGAGGTTGACCCGTATCAAGCACCGATTGCTGAATTAGCTAAGTCATCGCCGATGAATGTGAAGCTAACGGCAACCAACTTCATCAGCCCTGCGACCAAAGCCAAAATGCAAAAGTCACTGGAAACGGGTCAAGTTGCGCTTAAAGAAGTGAAGGTTGAAGTGCCTGTTGAAAAAATTGTTGAGACTATCGTTGAAAGAATTGTGGAAAAAGAAGTGATCAAAACAGAATATATTGAAGTGCCACAAGCTGGCAGTGCTAATGCTAATGCGAGTAACAGTGCAAGCGCTCAAACAAGTGCTCCAGCCAACGCCGCGCCTGTAAACACAGCACCAGTCAGCCATGACAGCATTGGGGCATTTTTTGCCGCCCAGCAACAAACTGCTGAGTTACATCAACAGTTTTTAGCCATTCCACAGCAATACGGTGATACGTTTGCCACCTTAATGGCTGCGCAAACGCAAATGGCAGCTTCGGGCGTTGCTATTCCTGATAGCTTGCAGCAATCAATGGCATTCTTCCACCAGCATCAAGCGCAAACGCTGCAAAGCCATACCTTGTTCCTTGAGCAACAAGCGCTTTCAAGCCAAAACGCATTAGCCATGTTAAGCGGTCAAGCGCCAGTTGCATTTGCTCCGGCTCAAGTTCAAGTTCAAGCTGTGCCGGTTGCCACTCAAGCTCGCGTTCAACAGCCAGTTCAACATATTGCGACTCAAACTGCTGCGCCTCAAACACCTGTCGCTCAAGCTGCTGTGCAAAATCGCGCAGCTCCGGCTCCACAAGCGGCCGTTGCTATGTCAGCTCCAGCGCCTCAAGTAGTGACGCCAGTTAAAGCACCTGTACCAACTCCAGTTGCTGCAGCGGCGCCAGTTACTCCAGTGGTAGAAAGTTCAGGCTTAAGCGCACAAACAGCCCTGAGCGCACAGAAAGTACTGCAAACCATGCTAGAAGTGGTGGCCGACAAAACCGGTTACCCAACTGAAATGCTAGAGCTTGGCATGGACATGGAAGCCGATTTAGGTATCGACTCTATCAAGCGTGTTGAGATTTTAGGTACGGTACAAGACGAATTACCAGGCTTACCAGAATTAAGCCCAGAAGATTTAGCCGAATGTCGTACCCTTGGTGAAATCGTTGACTACATGAACTCTCGTCTACCAGCTGAGGGCTCTAAGCTGCCAGCAGCAGGTTCAAGTCCAGTTGCAGCATCGGTAGCATCAGCACCGACTTCATCAGAGAGCAACGGATTAAGTGCAGCAAAAGTTCAAAGCACCATGATGGCTGTGGTGGCAGATAAAACGGGTTACCCTACTGAAATGCTTGAACTTGGCATGGATATGGAAGCCGATTTAGGTATCGATTCAATCAAGCGTGTTGAAATTCTTGGTACGGTTCAAGACGAATTACCAGGCTTACCAGAATTAAGCCCTGAAGATTTAGCCGAGTGTCGTACATTAGGTGAAATCGTTGACTACATGAACAGCAAATTGCCAACTGCGGGCGCTGCGCCAGCTCAATCAGGTGTCGCGCCTGTTGCATCTGCAAGCAATGGCTTGTCTGCAGCAACAGCCTTGAGCGCGCAACAGGTTCAAAGCACCATGATGGCTGTGGTTGCCGACAAAACCGGCTACCCTACTGAAATGCTAGAACTTGGCATGGACATGGAAGCCGATTTAGGTATCGATTCTATCAAGCGTGTTGAAATTCTTGGTACGGTTCAAGACGAATTACCAGGCTTACCAGAACTTAGCCCTGAAGATTTAGCCGAGTGTCGTACCTTAGGCGAGATTGTTGACTACATGAACTCTAAGCTCCCTGCACAAGGCGCGGCTTCAGTACAACATACTGTGTCTGCACAAGCCGCTCCTGTATCAGGTTTAAGCGCGCAAAAGGTTCAAAGCACCATGATGGCTGTGGTTGCCGACAAAACCGGTTACCCTACTGAAATGCTAGAACTTGGCATGGATATGGAAGCCGATTTAGGTATCGATTCTATCAAGCGTGTTGAGATTCTCGGTACAGTACAGGATGAGCTTCCAGGCTTACCAGAACTTAACCCAGAAGATTTAGCCGAGTGTCGTACCCTTGGCGAAATCGTTGCTTATATGGGCAGCAAGCTGCCAGCCGCAGGCGCCATGAACTCTCCACTGTCTGCACAAGCAGCTCCTGCATCAGGTTTAAGCGCTGAAACAGCCTTGAGCGCAGAAAAAGTACAAAGCACTATGATGTCAGTGGTTGCCGACAAAACCGGTTACCCAACTGAAATGCTTGAGTTAAGCATGGACATGGAAGCTGATTTAGGTATCGACTCTATCAAGCGTGTTGAGATTTTAGGCACAGTACAAGATGAGCTTCCAGGCTTACCAGAACTGAACCCAGAAGATTTAGCCGAGTGTCGTACCTTAGGCGAAATCGTCGCCTACATGAACTCTAAGCTAACTGCTGGCGGCGCATCAACAACTAGCCCTGCTGCACAAACTGTTGTTCACCAAGCTACAGCTGAACTTGCTACAGACTTACCTCCTCATCAGGAAGTCGCGCTAAAAAAGCTACCAGCGGCGGATAAGTTAGTTGGCTGTTTTTCTAAAGACGCATGCATCGTTATCAATGATGACGGCCACAATGCCGGCGTATTAGCAGAAAAATTAGTGTCAACAGGCCTAACCGTCGCAGTGATCCACAGCCCTAAAGCCATTACCAATAAACAGTCGCCACTAAGTAGTGCAGTTGCTAGCTTTGAGTTAACGCAAGTCAGTGATGATGCGATTAGCGCTGTGATTAAGCAAATTAGCGCTAAACACAAGATTGCAGGTTTTGTGCATCTACAACCTCAGTTTGAACAGATAAACAATGCATTACCACTAAGCGACGCTGGTTTCAAAGCTGTTGAGCAAGCCTTCTTAATGGCGAAGCATTTACAAAAAGGTTTTGAAACCTTATCAAAAACTGAGCGTGTTAGCTTTATGACGGTAAGTCGTATTGATGGTGGTTTTGGTTATTTAGATACCCAAGCCCTAGCGACAACTGAGC
The DNA here is from genome assembly GCF_020511155.1 of Shewanella glacialimarina. Classification (NCBI taxonomy): domain Bacteria; kingdom Pseudomonadati; phylum Pseudomonadota; class Gammaproteobacteria; order Alteromonadales; family Shewanellaceae; genus Shewanella; species Shewanella glacialimarina. The sequence goes on from NZ_CP041216.1 coordinate 2,833,809, forward strand.
TAAACCAGGCGGCACTGTCAGGATTAAGCAAAACACTCAGCCATGAATGGCCAAACGTGTTCTGCCGCGCCTTAGATATTGCACCAAGCTTTGAAGCGGCAGAACTAGCCAAGGCAATTGTTGCAGAGCTGTTTGATATTGACACGTCAATCACTGAAATCGGCATCAGCAAGCAAGGTCGTCACACGCTTAGTGCAACGGCTTGTGCAACAACGCGCTACCAAACCACCACGTTAAACCAAAATGATACTGTGCTAGTTACGGGTGGCGCAAAAGGAGTCACATTTGAATGTGCCCTCACCTTAGCCAAACAAACTAAATCACACTTTGTTTTAGCGGGACGTAGCGAGCATTTAGCGGCTAATTTACCAACCTGGGCGCAAGGCAAAAAAGTTAATGAGCTTAAAGCGGCAGCGATTGGGTTTATTCAATCCCAAGGTGACAAACCAACACCTAAGCAAATTGATGCCTTAGTTTGGCCTATTACCAGCAGCTTAGAAATTGACCGCGCGCTTAATGCATTTAAAGACGTGGGCGCCAGCGCTGAATATATCAGCATGGATGTCAGCTCAGATGCGGCAATTAAGCAAACGATTAAAGGGCTTAACACCATTACAGGCATCATCCATGGAGCTGGTGTGTTAGCCGACAAACATATTCAAGACAAAACCTTAGCTGAATTAGGCCGTGTTTATGGCACTAAAGTATCGGGCTTTGCCGGCATTATTAACGCCATAGATGCCAGCAAACTTAAGCTAGTGGCTATGTTCTCATCTGCGGCGGGTTTTTACGGCAATACAGGCCAAAGTGACTATTCAATGTCTAATGAGATCCTCAACAAAACAGCACTGCAACTTGCGGCTAACTACCCACAAGCCAAAGTGATGAGCTTTAACTGGGGCCCTTGGGACGGCGGCATGGTCAGTTCAACATTGAAGAAGATGTTTGTTGAGCGCGGCGTGTACGTTATTCCATTAGATAAAGGCGCAAACTTGTTTGCCCACAGCCTGCTGTCTGAAACGGGCGTGCAAATGCTGATTGGCTCGGACATGCAAGGTTCTGACACTTCAGCCCAAGCTAATGCTCCGCAAGCGAGTGCTGCTGTAAAAAAGCTTAATGCGGACTCTTTGCATAACGCCAAGGGTTCGCTGACACTGTCTTTTAATGGTATGAACAACACTTATATTGTTGAACGTGTACTTAACCCGCTTTTAATGCCCTTCATTGAAGATCATTGCATTGCGGGTAATCCAGTACTGCCGACCGTATGTGCCATTCAATGGATGCGTGAAACTGCGCAGCTATTATGTGGCCAGGCGGTTTGCGTTCAAGATTATAAGTTACTCAAAGGCATTATTTTTGACACCAATACGCCGCAGGTATTAACCCTGACATTAACGCAAACGCAGGCCGGCTTAAATGCAATTATTGCTAGCCGTCTGCAAAGCGATCCGGTAGACAGTGTGTTAAGACCGCAATATCAAGCGAGCCTGATTGTTAATGAAAAAGTTGTTAACCAAAACTTGGTTAACGAGAAAATTGTTAATGCATCGAACGCCTTACCTGCAATCATCACCACTGCAAAACAGTTGGCAAATGAAGGTAAAGTGATAAGCACTGACAGCGAGCTTTATTCAAACGGCAGCTTATTCCACGGCCCTCGCCTACAAGGGATTAAGCAAGTGTTAATTGCTGACGATCAGCAGTTGGTGTGCAAAGTTGAACTACCGCAGATTAACGACAATGATTGTGCCGGTTTTGCACCTAAGTTAACCCTTGGTGGCAGTCAGGCATTTGCTGAGGATTTGTTATTACAGGCCATGCTTGTGTGGGCGCGCATTAAGCATGATGCAGCCAGCTTGCCATCTACCATTGGTGAGTTGACTACCTTTGACCCATTTGCATCGGGTGATAAAGGTTATTTAGTACTAACCGTGCTGAAAAGCACCAGCCGTTCACTCACTGCCGACATTGCGCTTTACCATGAAGATGGTCGCTTAAGTTGCACTATGTCAGCGGCTAAAACCACTATAAGCAAAAGCTTGAACGATGCCTTTATCGCACCGCGTAATAAGCTTATAGAGGGTGCAACTTGAGTACTGACTTAACAGATAACTCATTAGCTGGCCGCGCATTAACTAGCGCAGAACTGGCACAAGCAGTTAAGCAACGCCACACTATGCCACTGCGCATAGCGGTGTTGCTTAACGCGCCTAAGGTGATGGCTCAAACTGAGATCCAGTTTGTTAGCCTTGATGAAACAAATCAGCTTGGGTTTGAACAAGCCCTTGCTGATACAGCAGAGCGTCTAACCAGTGTCCAGCCGGCAAATGTGATCATTAATTTAGCAGACAAGTTATGGTTAATGCCTGCACTGACAGCAGCAAGAAACAGCGTTCATCCACATGCAGTAATAAACGGTGTCGGGATTGCTGAAAATAGTATTGAAGCCATTAATCAAGCTTTAGCGCATGCTAAACGGGATCACGTTCAGCCTGTGGTGCAAACCGTTAAAGCAGGATCGGCCAGACATAAGCTTAATCAACTTCATGGCTTAGTCACTTCTATGGCGACAAGGCAGCTTCCAGTTGCTAGCTGCTTAGCCTCTTCAAGAGCTAGCGAACAAGGTTATTGGTTTTGCGAGTTTCATCAAAGCCGAGTGGCTGCTTTTACTAGCTCTATGTGCGCTAACTCGCATCAAGCAGTCATTTTAACCCAGGGCACAGGGCTGATTACTGCCAAGCCTTTACTCAATACTTCACGATTATGGCTGCCTATTGGCGCAATATCGATTGATGATTTACAAGCCCAGTTAGCGTCATTAGCACTATTGCTGAGTCGTTTAGCCAGTGACTCAAGTAATGATATTGCTTTATTGGAACTGATTAAACAGCAGCTTATTGGTTATCAAGCTAAGTCAGCAATTAACAGCTTAAGCGCTGTGGTGATGGCAAGCAGTTATGAGGCACTTTGTGTTGAAGTCAACACCATGCTTAACGCAGTAAGCCACACTGATAGTACTGATATTCACTCACCGATTAATTATAAAACGCCTGCTGGCAGTGCTTTTACTCATCAGCCCTTAGGTGAAAATGGCTTAAGTTTTGTCTATCCCGGTGTCGGCACCGTGTATCCCAATATGTTTAAACACTTGGGGCATACTTTTCCTGCGCTTTATAGTGAGCTTGAAAAAAAAGGTGATTTGCAAGCCATGTTGCAAAGTCAGCTAATCTATTCGACAGAAGATACGGCAACGGCACAGAGCATGAGTTTATCTGAACTGGCTATTTCAGGTGTTGGCGCCAGTTATATGCTGACCAAGTTGTTAGAAAAAGAATTTAACATCAAGCCTAAATTGGCCTTGGGTTATTCGATGGGTGAAGCCTCAATGTGGGCTAGCCTTAATGTGTGGCAGCAGCCCCACAGTTTAATTGATGCCACCCAAACAAGTTCATTATTCACCCAGGATATTTCAGGGCCATTACTGTGTGTTAGACAAGATTGGCAGCTTGATGTGTCAGACGCCACCAAAGGCGAAGACATTGTCTGGAACAGCTTTATTACTCGGGCAACACCAGAAGAGTTAGCGCCACACCTTAACGATTACCCTAGGGCATACATTGCTATTATTCAGGGCGATACCTGTGTGGTTGCGGGGTGTGAAACCAGCTGTAAAGCCATGCTCAAACAAGCGGGTAAACGGGGTATTGCATCCAATAAAGTCACCGCAATGCACACGCCCCCGGCGATGCAAATTATTGAGCAGGTAAAGCAGTTTTATCATCAGCCTCTGATGGCGGACTTACCCAATGACATCCGCTTTATCACAGCAACAGAAGCTGAGCCAATAGTGTTAAGCCCGGATGCTATAGCCCAATCAATTGCCGATACTTTTTGTCATCAATTGGATTTTACCCAGTTAATTGCCAAGGCTTGTCAGCACGGCAGCAGGCTATTTGTTGAAATTGGCGCGGACAGACAAACTAGCACACTAATCGATAAAATTTTAACCAGCCAGCTTGCTGACAAACAGGTTAATCAAGACAGCTTTTCAGCCCAAGCTATTGCCGTTAATGCCAAAGGTGCGGATGAAAATATCAGTTTATTGAAATGCCTAGGCCAATTGTTAACTCATCAAGTCCCTATGTCATTTACCCCTTTTATCGACAGCATTGATTGTGCCATCTCACAAGAGCTAGCACGAAAAGTCGAAAAACTAGCGGTTCTTGTTGATCCGATTTTATCGTCTCAGGCACCTCACCCTATTTCAGAAGGAGAACCTCATTGAGTTCTCATAATGCCCCCAAAATTGCCATAGTCGGCCTTGCTAATCAGTATCCTGATGCGGACACGCCGGCTAAGTTTTGGCAAAACTTATTAGATAAAAAAGACTCACGTAGTCAAATCAGCGATCAAAAACTGAATGCAACGCCCAGTGATTACACAGGCGTGCAAGGTCAGTCTGACCGCTTTTATTGCGACAAAGGCGGCTACATTGAAAACTTCAGTTTCAATGCCAATGGTTACCATGTGCCAGCCAGTGCATTTGACGGTTTAGATGACAGTTTTTTATGGGCCACAGACACTGCGCGTAATGCCTTAAATGATGCGGGCATATCGTTAAACGATAGCCGCTTATCACGCACCGGTATTGTGATGGGCACGCTGTCATTCCCTACGGCTAAGTCCAATGAGCTGTTTGTGCCGCTTTATCACGGCGCTGTTGAAAAAGCCTTACAGGTAAAACTTGCCCAGCCTAATTTTGTGCTGCAAGGTTTTGGCAATGAGCAGAGTGCTGGTAATAAACCGGCTGAGCCAATCAATTATCGAAATGGTGCTATTGCCCACAATGCTTCAAAATTGGTTGCCGATGCACTGGGTTTAGGCGCAGCGCAATTAAGCTTAGATGCCGCCTGTGCAAGTTCTGTTTATGCCTTAAAACTGGCGTGTGATTACTTGCACACAGGCAAGGCAGATATCATGCTAGCGGGTGCAGTATCAGGCGCCGACCCTTTCTTTATCAACATGGGTTTCTCGATTTTTCACGCCTACCCAGACCACGGCATTTCAGCGCCGTTTGATAGTAACAGCAAAGGCTTATTTGCCGGTGAAGGTGCGGGTGTATTAGTACTCAAACGGCTTGACGATGCTCAGCGTGATGGCGACCATATTTATGCACTCGTTAGCGGTATTGGCTTGTCAAACGACGGAAAAGGTCAGTTTGTACTAAGCCCAAATAGCAAAGGTCAGGTGTTGTCATTTGAGCGCGCTTATCGTGAAGCTGACATAGCGCCTGCCAGCATTGAAGTGATTGAATGCCATGCCACCGGCACGCCTTTGGGTGACAAGGTCGAGCTGACCTCCATGGAGCGCTTCTTTGAAGATAAGCTTAATGGCAGCGCAACCCCATTAATTGGTTCAGCTAAATCTAACTTAGGCCATTTACTTACCGCCGCAGGTATGCCGGGGATCATGAAAATGATTTTCGCCATGCGCCAAGGTGTGTTGCCGCCAAGTATCAATATCAGCAGCCCTATCGCCTCGCCGAATCAATTGTTTGGTCAGCAAACCTTGCCTAATGAAGTGTTACCTTGGCCAGACAAAGCTGGCAATACAGCGCGTCATGCTGGGGTGTCGGTATTTGGCTTTGGTGGTTGTAACGCGCATTTATTGATTGAATCTTATGATAACAATGCGATTAATCATGATTTAACACATACGCCGGCTACCAAACAAGACACGTTAAACGCTGCTAACACGCCGCTTAACATTACCGGTATGGCTGCCCATTTTGGCCAAGCCAGCAACATTAATGCACTGGCAGACAAGATAGCTCAGCAACAACCTTTGATGACAGACTTACCTGCTAAACGCTGGAAAGGGTTAAATAATCATCCCGAGTTATTAGCAAAACACGGTCTGTACTCTGTTCCCCAAGGCGCTTATATTGAACAGTTTGACTTTGATTTTTTGCGCTTTAAAGTGCCGCCAAATGAAGATGACAGATTAATATCACAGCAACTGTTATTAATGAAAGTGGCCGATGAAGCCATCGTGGACGCCAAACTTAAACCTGGCAGTAAAGTCGCGGTATTGGTGGCGATGGAAACTGAGCTTGAACTGCATCAGTTCCGTGGCCGCGTTAATCTGCATAGCCAAATAGCCCAAAGCCTTAAAGCACAGGGTGTTGTGCTAACAGATAATGAATACCACGCCCTTGAAGCTATTGCCATGGACAGTGTATTAGATGCCGCTAAGCTGAATCAATATACCAGTTTTATCGGCAATATTATGGCGTCGCGGATTTCATCATTGTGGGACTTTAATGGTCCGGCCTTTACTATTTCAGCTGGCGAGCAATCTGTGAGTCGCTGTATTGATGTGGCACAAAATCTGTTTGCCTTAGGCTCAATTCAAGAGCCACTAGACGCTGTGATCATCGCTGCAGTAGATTTGTCGGGCAGTATTGAAAATATGCTACTTAAAAATAGCTGCTTATCTGCATCAGGTATTCAGGCAAGCGATATTGCTACTAGCCCTTGGCATGTTGGCGAAGGTGCTGGAGCAATTGTATTGCAGACAAAAACGGCCAATACCAGCTTAACTGACAACAGTTACGCCAGTATCGACAGTTTGCAATTTAGTAGCCACTATTGCGCCAATAATATCAGTGCTAACGTGTTTGCTAAGCCGACTAATTTGATTGAACTTAATCAATCTCCTGAAAGCCGTTTCGATGTTGCTGGCCAAGCATTGTTTAGCCAATTAGCATCTGGCACAACAATGCTAACCCAAGCGCAAGATATCATGGGACACAGCTTTGCGGCATCCGGCATGGCCAGTATGCTGCATGCTTTAATTAAGATGAGTCAGTTAAATGTCAGTGCTGGCGCTAATGCGGCTAATACAAGTGCAAACCATGCTAGTGCTAAAATCGTCACGGTAAGTGAAAACCAGTGTTCAAACATTGATTTATCGGTATCTCAGCCACAGCAACAAGCGCTAACACATCGTTTGAGTGCGCCCCTTGCTCAGCAGCTATCGCACACAATCGCGACTGGCAGCAAATTAAGTTTAATCAAGCAAGTCAGCCTTGGCGGACGAGATATTTATCAACATATTATCGATACACCAATAGCATCAATTGATAGCATTAAAGCTAAATGTGCCCATATTGCTCCGCAACCAAAGGCAGCGACATCCGTCACAGTAGTTCCTATGACAAACACGCTATCGACAACAAAAAATGCGCCCTCAACAGAGACGACACACACTATTATGCCTAATCTAAAACCGGCTTCTCCTGCACTAAACTCTGCAAACTCTTCAAACGCTGCGTTTACCCAGAGTGTGCCACCAGCCCATTTAAATGCTTTTCAGCAAAACCAGTGGCTAGCGCAACAAGCACATTTGGCGTTTTTAAAAAGCCGTGATGCAGGCCTTAAAGTCGCTGATACCTTACTAAAGCAGCAGTTAGCTCAGGTTAATAGCCAGCAAAATGTTTACCCATCAAGCCCTGTACTTGCTCAACCTTTACAACAGCAAGCTCAAGCGGTAAACGTATTAGCCCAACCTGTGCCACAAACGGCATTAACACCCAATCATGCTAAGGTTCCCGCCTACACAGCCCCAATTCCAGCGGATAAACCGTGCATTTGGAATTACGCAGATTTAGTGGAATATGCCGAAGGGGATATCGCCAAGGTATTTGGTCAAGATTACGCCATTATTGACGGCTATAAACGTCGCGTACGTCTACCTACCACTGACTATTTATTGGTATCACGCGTCACTAAACTTGATGCAACCATGAACCAATATAAGCCCTGTTCAATGACCACTGAATATGACATCCCAGTGGACGCCCCTTATTTAGTCGATGGTCAAATCCCTTGGGCGGTCGCGGTTGAATCTGGTCAATGTGACCTGATGTTGATTAGCTATTTAGGCATCGACTTTGAAAATAAAGGCGAGCGTGTTTATCGCTTATTAGATTGCACCCTGACCTTCTTGGCTGATTTACCTCGCGGCGGCGACACTCTGCGTTACGACATTAAAATCAATAACTTTGCTAGCAATGGCGACACCCTACTGTTCTTCTTCTCTTACGAATGTTTCGTTGGCGATAAGATGATTTTGAAAATGGATGGCGGCTGTGCAGGCTTCTTTACTGACAAAGAACTCGCAGACGGAAAAGGCGTAATTCACACTGAAGATGAAATCAAAAACCGTCTTAGCGTGATGAACAATCCTAACAAACCGCGTTTTGAACCACTGCTACATTGTGCTCAAACAGCGTTTAACTATGGTCAAATTCATCATTTACTCAATGGCGATATCGGTAGTTGTTTTGGCGGCGCCCATGTTAGCCACCAGCTAGAAAATGGATTACAGCCATCGTTATGTTTCGCCTCTGAAAAATTCTTAATGATTGAGCAAGTGAGCAAGTTAGATGTCCGTGGCGGTGCTTGGGGCTTAGGCTTAATTGAAGGCCATAAACAATTGGCACCGGATCACTGGTATTTTCCATGCCACTTCCAAGGCGATCAGGTCATGGCTGGATCATTAATGGCCGAAGGCTGTGGTCAGTTATTACAGTTCTTTATGTTGCATATCGGCATGCACACACAAGTGAGTAATGGTCGTTTCCAACCACTTGAAAATGCTTCGCAAAAAGTACGTTGTCGCGGACAAGTATTACCGCAACATGGCGAATTAACTTATCGCATGGAAGTCACTGAAATTGGCACTAGCCCTCGCCCATACGCAAAAGCCAACATTGATATTTTGCTTAATGGCAGAGTGGTTGTCGATTTCCAAAACTTAGGCGTAATGATTAAAGAAGAAAGCGAATGTACTCTTTACCCGCTTTTATCTTCAGCGGCCACGAGTGCGAATATCCCCGTAAATAAAGCGCCATTGATGGCACAAGAGCCGGATTTAAGTGCGCCAACCAATAAAGGGGTTATTCCGCTTAAGCACGTTGAAGCACCTAGAGTGGCAGCTGATTCTAAATATGCCAACCGCGTACCTGATACAGTGCCATTTACGCCTTATCATATGTTTGAATTTGCCACCGGTAACATTGAAAAATGTTTCGGCCCAGATTTCAGCATTTACCGCGGCTTAATTCCACCACGTACTCCCTGTGGTGATTTACAGCTAACCACTCGCGTCGTTGAAATTAACTGTAAACGCGGTGAGCTGAAAAAACCTTCTTCTTGTATTGCTGAATATGAAGTACCTGCAGATGCTTGGTATTTTGCTAAAAACAGTCATCAAGCAGTTATGCCGTATTCGGTGTTAATGGAAATTTCATTACAACCCAATGGCTTTATTTCTGGTTACATGGGCACCACCCTAGGCTTCCCAGGGCAAGAGCTGTTTTTCCGTAACTTAGATGGTGGCGGTAAATTGCTACGCCATGTGGATTTACGTGGTAAAACTATCGTCAACGATTCAAAGTTGTTATCAACGGTTATTGCTGGCAGTAACATTATTCAAAGCTTCACATTTGAGCTCAGCGTTGATAACGAGCCGTTTTATACTGGTAGCGCGGTTTTTGGTTACTTCAAAGGTGACGCGCTTAAAAACCAGCTTGGTATCGATAACGGTAGAATTACTCAGCCTTGGCATATCGACAATAATGTTGCCGCTGACATTAGCGTCAATTTACTCGATAAAACTTCACGGGTATTTAATGCGCCAACCCGTCAACCCCATTATCGACTAGCGGGCGGCCAACTTAACTTTATCGACAAGGCCGAAATCGTCGAGACGGGCGGCAAGTATGGTAAAGGTTATCTTGCAGCGTCACGCACTATTGACCCAAGTGATTGGTTCTTCCAATTCCACTTCCATCAAGATCCGGTAATGCCGGGTTCATTAGGTGTTGAAGCCGTGATTGAGTTAATGCAAACTTACGCCATCAGCACAGACTTAGGTAAAGGTTTCACTAACCCGAAATTTGGCCAAATTCTGTCGGACATTAAATGGAAATATCGTGGTCAAATTAACCCATTAAACAAACAAATGTCACTCGATGTGCATATCAGCGCAGTAAAAGATGAAGACGGCAAACGCATCATCATAGGCGATGCAAATCTTAGCAAAGATGGTCTGCGTATTTATGAAGTCAAAGACATCGCAATCTGTATTGAAGAAGCTTAGGCCCAAAAGGAATAATAATAATGACAACACAAGTGCATAACGAAAAGCTTTCACCATGGCCTTGGATAGTAGATTCAAACGATGCCAATTTTGACCTTGCTACTATTGGCAAAAAACTAAAAGATTTGTCACAGGCATGCTATTTAATTAATCACCCTGAGAAAGGGTTGGGCGTGGCTCAACATGCTCAGGTGATTACTGAGCAAAATGATGCGTTAACGGCAAATAACCAAAACTTACCGGTGAGTGCGTTTGCCCCAGCCCTTGGCACCCAAAGCTTAGGTGACAGTAACTTCCGCCGGGTTCACGGGGTTAAATACGCCTATTATGCAGGTGCTATGGCCAATGGCATTGCCTCTGAAGAGTTAGTGATAGCCTTAGGCCAGGCAGGTATTTTATGCTCATTTGGTGCAGCGGGTCTTATTCCATCACGGGTTGAACAAGCCATTAAGCGCATTCAAGCAGCGCTGCCAAATGGGCCATACATGTTTAACTTAATCCACAGCCCAAGCGAGCCCGCATTAGAGCGCGGCAGTGTGGAATTATTTTTAAAGCACAAAGTGCGTACCGTTGAGGCATCAGCCTTTTTAGGCTTAACCCCACAAATTGTGTACTACCGCGCCGCCGGATTAAGCCGTGATGCAAATGGCGAGATTAATATCGCCAATAAAGTGATAGCTAAAATTAGCCGCACCGAAGTGGCGATTAAATTTATGGAGCCGGCTCCTGAAAAAATGCTCCAAAAACTGGTTGATGAAGGCTTAATTACCACTGAACAAATGGCACTCGCGCTACTTGTGCCGATGGCTGATGATATTACTGCAGAAGCCGATTCTGGCGGCCATACCGACAATCGTCCTTTGGTGACGTTATTGCCGACTATTTTGGCACTTAAAGACAAGGTCCAAGCGCAATATCAATATAAAACACCAATTCGTGTCGGTTGTGGTGGCGGTGTGGGTACACCCGATGCTGCGCTTGCTACATTTAACATGGGCGCAGCTTTTATTGTGACCGGTTCAATCAACCAGGCTTGTGTTGAAGCTGGCGCGAGTGAATATACCCGTAAACTTTTGGCTACCACCGAAATGGCCGATGTGACTATGGCACCAGCGGCAGATATGTTCGAAATGGGCGTTAAGCTGCAAGTGGTAAAACGCGGCACCTTGTTTCCGATGCGAGCCAACAAATTGTATGAACTTTATACGCGTTATGACTCTATCGAAGCGATCCCTATTGATGAGCGTGAAAAGCTTGAAAAACAAGTGTTCCGCTCAAGCCTAGAGGACATTTGGGCTGGGACTGTGGCGCACTTTAATGAACGTGACCCTAAGCAAATAGAGCGTGCTAAAGATAATCCAAAACGAAAAATGGCATTGATTTTCCGTTGGTATTTAGGGCTATCTAGCCGCTGGTCAAATACCGGAGAAGTGGGCCGTGAAATGGACTACCAAATTTGGGCAGGTCCTTCATTAGGTGCGTTCAATGAATGGGCGAAAGGCAGTTATTTAGATGATTATACCAAGCGAAATGCGGTAGACTTAGCCAAACACATGATGCACGGCGCCGCATACCAAGCCCGAGTTAACTTACTTACCGCCCAAGGTGTGGCTGTTCCAGTTGAATTACAACGCTGGCGCCCACAGGATCAGGTGAAATAGTTTACCACTTGGATAGCAAGCTGGTATCAATAAAAGTATCAGTAATGTCAGTCTCTTTTAAAAGGAAGCGACTGACAATTAAATTAGGTAATGGCTATGAGTGAAACGCAAAAACTGGATTTCTCAGCGGTTAATGGCACCACATTAGCGTCTTTTAATCAGCATAAGAATCTGATTAAGCGGATGTTAAAGGGCAACAGTGCAACTTGCAGTGAGTGTAATAAACCATTGATATTACAGCTGCCGCCAAATACTCACAAAGCCAAACCCAGCGAAAAAGCACCTGGTATTTATTGCGCGAAAGGCTGTACTGATATCGAGCTTGATATGGAAGCTGTATCCTTGATGTAATATGAGTAAAGTGCATTTAATTTAATCATTAAAGGCGCCTTTAGCGCCTTTTTTATTGCCTGAATTAGCAAAAACTTGAATTACCGAGTTTTAAAAAATGCCATTAATAAAGAAAGGTTGAAATGAAATATATCTAACCTCGGTCTACTTTTTTAATAACAAACACTATAATGTCAAAAGAGCATAAACGTTCTACATATTTGTATGCAGGACATAATAAAAACAGAGATTCAAGGTTATCAATGAAGTATCGTTTTATGTTAGCCCTTGCCGCGATAGTTTTTTGCGGCGAAAGCTTTGCTCAAACTGAAGATTATCAGTTTGCCTCGATAGAATCCTTATTTGAACAACAGGTCGGAGCAAAAGTATTGCCGGTCATTTATTCAAAACTGGGATTAACCATTAGCATCGCTCCGATGCCAGGCAAGCGCGCCCAACGTGAGGCTGTATCAGGTCATAAAGATGGCGAAATAATGCGAATATGGAATTATGGCGAAGAAAACCCCACCTTGATCCGTGTACCTACTCCTTACTATCAATTAGAGACTATGGCGTTTGTACATAAAGATAATCACATTGTATTAACGTCTCAGGCTGACTTATCTAAGTATAGCTTGCTAAGAGTAAGGGGCGTTAAGCACACTAATATCATTACAGCTGATTTAAGAAACGTATTTGATTACAATAATACTCAAACTATGATGCAGGCTCTGTATTATAACCCCTCTAGTGTTGCACTTACTAATACAGCTGATGGCTTATACGCGATAAAAAAATTAAATATCGATTATGTCAAAGCCTTACCGCCAGCCTTAGCAACATTGGACTTATATCATTACGTTAATCAATAGCATGCAGCATTAGTCCCTAGGCTAGATGCCGTAATCAAAACCATGAAACAAAGTGGTGAACTTGATAAGTTACTTCGTAATGCAGAAGCCGAGGTGTTAGCAAGTTTATAGATTTTAATAAATATTTCATAAAATCATAACCTTGAGGTATTTCTACATACCTAGATTGAATCGATAAATAGTAAGTTCTCAACAAATAGAAACCCTTGTTTAAAAGTCTTACCGGAGATCATAGATAACTATACGCAATAGTATTATTCGCAATAGTGCTAAACGTAATGAGGCCTTATAAAAACTAACATAGCTCCATTCCCGCCACACACAGAAAATGGTGACACTATCATTTATGTATTAAAAATGGATGTTGCTAAGCAATAGGCTAAAAATAAACCCTAATTCGAATGGTGATTAGTTATTGCCTTAACTTAGAGTGTTTTACCGTAACTCATAACTTACGGTGCTATTTAAGATTTACTCTTAGGGTTTAATTTCATCACAAGCGCCCAATATCATATTAATAAAGGCTAATTTATAACGGATAAGCGATTTCATATAGCGAATTTAAATATTAAGGATTTATCATGACAAATGAATATACCCCTCCAGCAGTATGGACAATGGACAGTGAGAATGGCGGCCAATGGGCTAGTATTAATCGCCCTGATTCCGGTGCCCGTCATGAGCAAAGCTTACCGGTTGGTGAACATGCGTTACAACTTTACTCATTAGCAACGCCTAACGGTCAAAAAGTTACTATTATGCTTGAAGAGTTGCTAGCTGCGGGGGTTGGTGCGGCTGAGTATGATGCTCACTTAATTAATATTGGTGAAGGTAATCAGTTTTCTTCTGGATTTGTAGATGTTAACCCCAACTCAAAAATTCCAGCGTTAGTTGATAACTCGGGCGCAGAACCTATTAACGTATTTGAATCAGGTGGCATTTTATTATATTTAGCCGAAAAATTTGGTCATCTTATTCCGACCGACATAGCACTGCGCACTAAAGTCATGAATTGGTTATTCTGGTTACAAGGAGCTGCCCCTTATCTTGGTGGTGGTTTTGGACATTTTTATGCTTACGCCCCTGAAAAGTTTGAGTATCCTATTAATCGTTTTTCAATGGAAGTAAAACGCCAATTAGACGTATTAGATAAACAACTTGCCAAGGGTTCATTTATTGCTGGCGAGGAATACTCTATTGCTGACATAGCGATTTGGCCATGGTACGGTAATTTAGTACTAGGGAATATTTATAGCGCAGCAGAGTTTTTAGACGTAACCAGCTATAAAAATGTGATGCGCTGGGCAAAAGCTGTTGAACAACGTCCGGCCGTTCAACGTGGAATAATAGTTAACCGCAGTTGGGGAGAAGCGTGGGAACAACTTTCTAATCGCCACAGTGCCGCTGATATTGATAAGGTTTTAGCCCTAAAACCTTAAAGGATTAACCTTTAGAGGCTAAAAGCTTATAATATTAGCCTTGTACATCAGTAATTATCCAATAATAGGTCAGTTAATCAATAATAAATGATATTGTGGTTTAACTGACTTATTAGTCTATAACATGGGAGCCACAATGGATTTTGACACGTTAAGAGCATACTTGCTTGCCAAAACCGAAGCGGTTGAAAAATTTCCATTTGGGCCAGGCACACATGTGTTTAAAGTCAAAAATAAAATGTTTGCCTTAATTGGCTGGCACAACGATGCTTTAATGATAAACCTCAAGTGTGATCCTGATGAAGCCATTGCATTATGTGATATTTCCTCGTCTATCACCCCCGGTTATCATATGGATAAGAAACATTGGATATCGGTTTATTTTAACCAATCAGCTAAACAACATATCCCAGATGATGAAATAAAACGACTGATGGATAACTCGTTCATGCTTGTTGTTAGCAAGCTACTCAAACACGACCAAACATCCATTTTATTGCACATGTAAATATTCGATACATTTTGAAATTATAAGCATTTACTGATACTTATTTTTGATTCAAACTTCATGCTAGCTCATGCTGCATTATGAATTTCAGTTGCATCTCACCTAATCCTTGATATTGAAATTTAACCAAGGTGTCCATAGGGACTTTGATCACGCCACAGTACGACCCTGTAATAATGGCTTGGCCTTTTTTAAGGCTAACGCCCTTTGATGTTAAATAATTAACTAACCAATAGACTGGATTTTGCGGCAGGTTACACGGATGAATACCGGTAAATGACCGTACTTCATCTTGATGGCTAACGGTGATGTTAACCTTACTCGCCTGATAGGCTAATGCTTTATCAATTTCAGGCCCGATATACAGCCCTTGATTACTTAAGCCATCAGCCAGGTTTTCGAAGTAACTGGCAGAGTAATCTGCACTAAACCGGCCTTGAATTAATTCCAACGCCATATGTGTTGCGCTTATGCCACTATCAATTTTTTCAATGCTGTATTCTTGATTAGCATCGAAGTCTTGACCTAAAACAAATGCGATTTCCGGTTCAATTAACCCAACGGCTTCAACACCTTTTAGGTTAGCAATGATTGGACAACAAGTTTGTTGATTAACTGCTGTTGCAATAATGGGGCAAAAATAAGCTGTCCGTTATCTAACGGCACTAAACACTTCCACCCAGTTACAGCATTACCGGACAATTCAATCATCTGCTGCTGGACAGCAAAAGCGTCATCGATATTTTTTGGTTTAAAAAGCTCAAAATCAGAAGCGGGATCCCTTACCTTACGTTGCGCAAAAAGGTGCTGTGTTAATTGATCGATTTGCTCAAGCTTCGACATATTTGTCCTTAATCACTAAATAGCCAGCCACTGCTGGGTTATTAGTGGGGTGGAATTTGTTGTATCATCTAATAATTGCTGATCTGAGTAGTACTCTATCCCCTGCCACAGTGTTAACTTAAACATACTTCCAGCAATAACCTTTCCCACGCCTTTGGGAGTACCTGTCATGACGACATCCCCATCTTCTAAGGTAATAAATGAAGCCAGCTCATTAAAGATTTGTGCGGGTGAATAGATCATTAACTGACTATGCCCCAACTGGGCAAGTTGATCATTTACCGTCAAACTAAAACACCACTCTTGGTTATCCGTACTTATCGGAATAAAGTCACTCAATATAGCCGAACCATTAAATGCTTTAGCCCGTTCCCATGGCAACCCTTTGGACTTTAACTGGCTCTGTAATTGACGTTTGGTTAAATCTAGCCCAATGCCTACCGCGCTAAAACGTCCATTTTCGACTAAAAAGCATAACTCAGCTTCATAGTGAATAGATTCTTGATGAAAGCTAATTAACTCAGTACTTATTGCGCTGTTGGGTTTTAAAAACACCACCATATCGTCGGGAATATCATTGCCTAACTCATGAATATGTTCGACATAATTACGCCCAATGCAGACGATTTTTGATGGAGTGACAGCGCCTTGCTGCCTAATCAGTATTTGCTGCATATTAATTTGCTAAATAGTGGAAAACATGAACAATTATCCCGTATACAAAATAAAAGCACTACACTTAATTTAACCTTTGCCGATATAAGTTATCGCCACTATTCAACATTACCTAAAAGGCTGCTATGAAATCACTCATTTATTTGCCATAAAATGTATTAACCATTGATTATATTGACTACACTGAAACGGCTTAATCTTATTTAAAAGCATATAATTATAATGAAAAATTGCTATTGCCATTATTCAGAAAGGGACCTCAAATGAACTTGCTTGAGCTAACAATCAAACAAAAAATTGCCTTGGGCTTTGCCACGATTGGTGTGTTGCTTCTTGCAGGAAGTAGCTTCTTTTATCGTTCGCTAACACAAATCCAAACAGCTAACACTAACATCGAAATCTTAGCGGTTCCTGTTCAAACCCAAAGTAATGCACTTCAATTAAGTTTACTCAAAATGGCCAAAACAGGTAGTTTAGCCTTTTCACAGACGGGAAATGACAATATTAGTAGCAGCTTTGCTCAATTTAAGCTGTTACAAAATGAATACTCAACAACCTTTAAGGACTTATCAAATAAGGTCGCTGATCAACCCAAAATGAAACAGGCTCTAGATAATGTGACGCAACAATACTCACAATACATCAAGCAAAGTGAAATTATGTTCAATGCAAAATTAACCATTGAACAAGCGCGTGCAGATTATCAAAAGCAGTTTCAACAGTTCCTGCAAATAAAAGATACCGCCAGTAATAGTATGATCGATTTAGAGATAATAGATGCAGGCGAGCAAGACAATTTATTGGCAGAGGTCATAGGAACAGGTACTAGATTAGACGATACCATCTATAATATGGGCAATATCATAGGTGAAGTTGCTCGATTTACAGATTTACAGAATGTAAACAATCACCAGCAAGATATCTTGATGATGGTTAATAGTATTGAGACTAATTTTCAATTTTTAAAACAGCAAACAGCAACCCTGCCTGCAGATGATTTGTTGGCTATTTTTGCTGAACAATTCGAGCAAATGAAAGCCTTACTCGATACACCGGGCACGCTATATGAAAGTCAGCGTAAAGTGGTTGAGGTAATCAAACAGGCTGATATGGCATATAGTCAATCAAATCAATATTTCGACTCAAGCTTTGCCGAGCTAAGCAAGTTAATGATTTTAGCAGATCAGCGTTTTAACGACTTTAAAAACGTCGCATCCGATGAAATAAGCACGGCGCAAACCTTAGCGATTGCGTTAGCATTAATATTCATCGTACTTGCTATTATCATTTACTATTTTACCTCTAAAGCCATGCTAGAGCCACTTAGAGCGGTCAATCATGCTTTGTCTCGTATTGCTAGTGGAGATTTATCTAAACGGCTCACAAAGCGCAACGATGATGAGTTTGGCGAGTTGATGGACAATATCAACAAGCTCTCCGATGATTTAACTTCACTATTACAAGATATTAGCCGCGATGCACATCTATTAGATGAATCCGCAATTAACTCACAAAATCAGGGGCAGAAAATTGCTGATGCCGCAAATAGTCAAATTCATCAAATCAATCAAGCGAAACAACTCGCAGAACACATTCATCACAGTTCGAATTTAGTGAATAAACAGACTAATGAGTCGGCTAGCCAGATAAGCCTAGCGTCGGAACAAGGCAAGCATGTAAAAGGTATTGCTGATGATAACCGTGGTCGAATTGAACGGTTATCAACTGGGTTAATCGACTCGGTTAACATCATGAATAGCCTAAGTAAAAACAGCGATAACATTGGTGGAATATTAGTTACTATCAGCGCTATTGCAGACCAAACTAATTTGTTGGCCTTAAATGCGGCAATTGAAGCGGCACGAGCGGGTGAACACGGAAGAGGCTTTGCCGTAGTCGCCGATGAAGTAAGATCCCTTGCCTCAAGAACTCAATCATCTACCGCTGAAATTCAAACCATGATAGATGCCCTGCAGCAAGAAACGACAAATGCGGTGAAAGCGATTACCCAAGGACAAACCCAAGCTAACCAATGTGTTGAACAAAGCCAGGCACTACATGATGCAATCGAGCATATTGAGTCGGCGCTGTTAACCATAGATAAAATGAGTCAAAGTATTAATCAAGCGGCACATGAACAGGTCAGTTTTAGTGAGCAAATTGAGCATACTATGGCTGAAACTGCAGAGTCTGCGGAACATAATGCAGAAGAGTCCTCAGCAATGGCGAAGCGAAGCAAGGAATTAAATCAATTAGCCCATTCATTAACCACATCTGTTGAACGGTTTAAGTTATAGTTTTTTGAGAGCTAAAGCATTTGAGTGTTAAAGACGACATTAAGTGCGCTAGGTATTTAATGCTTAGAGATAGAAGTGAAATGATATTGTGGTAATTAGTAGAGACTGTAACTAATTTTGTGTAACTGCTAATCAAAATGTCACTTTAATATTAGATTTTTAAAGTGACATTTTTATCATGCTAGCATACCTGGGCTAATCCCATAAAAACTCTCTAAAGTGCTTGCGGCAAACCGACTCATAGGTTTCATTGCCACCTATCGCCACTTGCTCACCTTCTTTCATTGGTTTGCCATCACCGTCTAAACGTACCACCATATTGGCTTTGCGACCACAATGGCAAATCGTCTTTAGCTCAACTAATTTGTCAGCCCAAGCTAACAAATATTGGCTACCAGTAAATAGCTCTCCTTGGAAGTCACTTCGCAGCCCATAACACAATACAGGGATATTTAAATTATCTACCACATGAGTCAGCTGCTTAACCTGTGCTTTTGACAAAAATTGGCTCTCATCGACAAGTACACAATGGATATGTTTCTGTTGATGTGATTGACCAATAATATCACTCAAATCATCGCCACTGGCAAACACTTGCGCATCAGTTTGTATACCAATTCGTGATGCAACAATGCCAACGCCATAGCGATCGTCAATTGATGCTGTCATAACTAACGTGTGCATGCCGCGCTCGCGATAATTATAAGAAGATTGTAATAATGAGGTCGATTTACCCGCGTTCATCGACGAATAATAAAAATACAGTTGCGCCAAAATAATGTCCAATATTGTTGCTTTACTAAATTCTACTTTGATATGACCATTAACCACAAATAATAATGCCGCTCAATGAAGATTGAGCGGCATTATTATTCATTTATGAGTAACGGCTAGCGACGTGCAAAAAAAGCCAAAGCGAACACGCTGATCACAAACACAAGACTACAAGCTAATAATCCACTGATTAATGAGTCAGTAAAGCCAAGCACTGTATAGCCAATAATACTGATAAACGCCACAATTAAGGCATAAGGTAACTGAGTAATCACATGGTCTATATGATGACAACTGGCCCCTGTCGATGACAAAATAGTGGTGTCGGATATAGGTGAACAATGATCACCAAAAACAGCACCTGCAAGCACAGCCGACAGCATAGGTAACATCATATTTGAGTCGCTTCCCATTGCCATATCGGCAGCAATTGGCAACATAATGCCGAAAGTGCCCCAACTTGTGCCGGTTGAAAAAGCGGTAATGCCTGCAAGAATAAATAACACCACAGGCAATAGCTCAAAAGGAATTGAACCCGTGACTAAGCTTGCCATATATTTACCGGTTTCTAGCTGACCAATAACTCCAGCAATAGACCAGGCAAACAGTAATATATAGATAGCGGGTAACATTGAACGCGCACCAGTAACCACACCTTTAAAAATCAACCCCATCTCTAACTTTTGAATAAAAGCTAAAATTAACGTAATACTAAAACCAATGACTGAGCCATAAAATAATGATTGGCTCACTTGAGTATTTTCAAAAGCGCCTAAAATAGTAAAGGCTTTACCATCGGCTGCAAGTACATCTGCACCGCTAGTTATCATAAAGTAAACTGTGGCAACGATTAATGTCAAAATGGGTAAAAATAAACCTATTACTTTCCCCGTATCAGCTTCAGGCAGGTCAGCGTTTGCACCAGGGGGAAGGCCTTTAGATTCATCATAAAGCTCACCTTTTTTGGCATTTAATTCATGTTGGCGCATAGGGCCGACATCAAGACCGAACAAGGCAACACATAATAATAATAGTAACGCGAATATGGCATAAAAATTCATCGGGATCATTTGGACAAACACACTCAAATGACCTGACTCAGCAAAACCATGCGCGGTTAAGATGCCCCCTATCAAGGCGATAATATAGGCTCCCCAACTTGAAATAGGTGAAATAACACAAATAGGTGCGGCTGTAGAATCTAATAAATATGCCAATTTAGCCCGCGATACATGGTATCTATCGGTAATAGGTTTTGAAATTGAGCCTACCACTAAACTGTTAAAATAATCATCAATAAACACCACACAGCCTAAAAATATGGTCATTAACTTGGCATCACGTTTACTGCGAATATGCCCTTTAGCCCAATCAGCAAACGCCCTTGCTGCACCACTAACGGTTATTAAAGCGGTTATCATGCCAAGCATGACTAAGAAACCTAAGATTTGTAAATTCCAGCTATTTAGCGCGCCATCACTCCAAACCAACCCTTGAACTGTGTTGAGCAAAAATAGACTACTATCCCCTAAAGAGAACTGTGTAAGTAATAATGCGCCGACCACAATCCCCACGCCAAGGGACAGTAAAACTTTACGGGTGATAATAGCCAAAACAATGGCAACAAGAGGTGGAAGTAAAGATAGTGCCGAATCGGCATGACTAAGTACGTTCATTATTTATTCATCGAGTATGTATGAATGGAGGCGACTGAACCGGTGTAAGGTAATGTTATACCTTAGAGACACCTGTCCTATCAGTAGCGCTCCATAGTAATTTATCTTTGTCATCCCGACAAAAAATACTATGGCAGTGCTGCACCTATTTGGCGACAACACCAGCTGTATTGACCGATATCAATAGCAACTTCGGCATTAAATCCTTTCAAGGTAGATCACAGGCATCACCCTACTCACCTTTACTATTATTTAATGCACCTCTACTTAAAGGGTAAAAATGCGAGCACATAAAAACATAGCGGCCGTAAGGTTACCACCCTACGGCCGAATATTGTGACACACATCACATTTACAACAAATTATTCAGTGCCGGAATAGCCACAAATAAATCAGCTTCTAGTCCATAATCAGCTACTTGAAAAATTGGTGCTTCAGGATCTTTGTTAATAGCGACAATTACTTTAGAATCTTTCATACCCGCAAGGTGCTGAATTGCGCCAGAAATACCGACTGCAATATACAAATCAGGAGCAACAATTTTACCTGTTTGACCGACCTGTAAATCGTTAGGGACAAAACCCGCATCAACTGCGGCGCGCGAAGCCCCAACAGCGGCACCTAACTTATCTGCAAGTTGCTCTAGAATAGCGAAGTTTTCACCGCTACCCATTCCACGACCACCAGAGACAATAATACCAGCATTGCCTAATTCAGGACGAACTGACTCAGTTAAGCTTTGTGATACAAACTCAGTACGCGCATTAATCACTTCGTCAATATTGGCTAATTCAGCACTGCCAGTTGAAGCAACCGCATCAAATGCACTTGAACGTACTGTCATGACTTTTTTATCATCTAAGCTTTTCACTGTCGCTAATGCATTACCTGCATATATTGGACGTATAAATGTATCTGCGCTTTCTACGTTAATCACTTCAGATATTTGCGCCACATCTAATAAGGCAGCAACACGCGGTAACGTGTCTTTACCTACGCTTGAGGCTGCGGATAAAATATGTGAATAGTCTGCAGACAAACTCAAAATTAACTTAGCTAAGTTTTCGGCTAATTGGTTAGCATATACAGCTGAGTCAGCCACAATGACTTTGTTAACGCCAGCTAATGTTTGCGCCATTTTGGCCGCTTCACTACATTGAGCTCCCGCCACTAAAATGTGAATATCACCACCAATTGCAGTAGCCGCTGCAACCACTTTGGCTGTGTCGGCTTTTAAATGCACATTATCGTGTTCAGCTAAAACTAAAATGGTCATATTAGATCACCTTCGCTTCGTTTTTTAATTTTTCGACAAGTTCTTCAACAGAAGATACCATGATGCCAGCTTTACGTTCTGCTGGAGGCGTGACTTTCAATACGGTTTGATGTGCTTTCAACGTTACACCTAAGTCAGAAATAGATAATACTTCTAAAGGCTTACGCTTAGCTTTCATAATATTTGGTAATGAAGCATAACGAGGTTCATTTAAACGCAAATCAACTGTCACAACCGCTGGTAATGGCATTTTCAAGGTTTGTAAACCGCCATCAACTTCACGGGTTACCACAATAGTCTCGCCATCAATTTTAACTTCAGAAGCAAAAGTGGCTTGTGGCATGTCAGCAAGTGCTGCCAACATTTGGCCTGTTTGATTGTTGTCACCATCAATAGATTGCTTACCAAATATCACCAGTTGAGCCTGTTCTTTTAGCTGAACGGCATGCAGTAACTTAGCAATTGAGAGTGATACTAACTCTTCTTCGGTTTCAACATGGACGGCACGATCTGCACCTAAAGCCATTGCCGTTCTTAATTGTTCTTGCACCGTTTTCGGACCAACGCTAACAACAACAACTTCAGTCGCAATTCCAGCTTCTTTGAGGCGAACCGCTTCTTCAACTGCAATTTCACAAAATGGGTTTAATGCCATTTTTAGATTGGCTGTATCAACATTTGAATTATCAGCTTTTACTCTGACCTTTACATTGGCATCAACGACGCGCTTTACAGGCACCAATATTTTCATAGGGTTTCCTTCCTACACCTTGTCTATAGACAACACATTGGCCAATGCCAATGCAAGATAGCTCAACTTTACGACCTGTTAACGTTAACGTCAACCTAAGTTAAACGCTTGTTTGAAAAAATATAGCATACAAATTGGCAAGCTAAAGTAACATTTTTCACTTATATGCACCCATAATGTCGTTTTTAACAGCCTTTTTAGGCTAATTAATAAAATAAGCTTATTTTTGATAAATTAAATTGATCAAGGCTCAATATCTTTCTATTATTACGGTTATTGATAAATACTATTTTATTAATTTGTTATTAACTTATTTGAATGTATTGCTCAAAAATAAAGCTTGATGTTAAAAGTTAACCTCGAAGGAATTATTTCTAAGGAATGAGATATTTTTGATTATGCTTTTAGTACTGACATGTATCAATCAACATTAATGAACATGATATGCTGCACGTCTTCATTCAACGTCAGAACTAACAAATAAAAACTATGTAAATTCCAATTCATTAGGACGTTTAATATTATGAGTGATTTTTTAGATATTTTAACCCATGGTCGTCGTTTTAAAGCTGCTGTAAAAGAACTCAGTATTGAAGATCTTAACGATCTTGCTGCGAAACTTGATAAAATTATCGTTGAACGTGAAGAAGAAGCCAAAGCAGATGAAGCGGCAAATGCCGAAAGAAATGCTCTTATTGCTGGCATTTTAGCTCAAATCGAAAACAGTGGTTTATCGATTGAAGATCTTGGCGAAGTCACAGCAAGCAAATCAGCACCTAAAAAACGCGCTCCTCGTCCAGCAAAATATCAAATCACCTTAGACGGTGAGTTAATTCAATGGACTGGCCAAGGCCGTATGCCAACGGTATTTAAAAAAGAAGTTGATGCTGGTAAATCCATGAGTGCCTTTTTAATTCCTGGCATGGAATAATAGTTCAAGCATTAATAATAAACGCTTACTTCGGTAGGCGTTTTTTTTAAACAAATTAAAGTTTGCCTTTACCTCTAATAAAGAGAGAGTAAACTATAATTAAATTGAATTAAGTGAGCACATCTATGTTTTCGCCTATCCTTAAAGTGTTAACCCTTTCATCTTTATCTTTATTATTAACAGCTTGTGCAGGTGACTATGCCTTTAACAGTAATCTTGATCCCAAAGCGATTAATGAATATTTTAAAGTGGGTGATGTGATTGTTTATGAAGGCAATAACCAGCCCAAAGGTCATTATGCC
This sequence comes from Shewanella glacialimarina, assembly GCF_020511155.1. NCBI lineage: Bacteria > Pseudomonadati > Pseudomonadota > Gammaproteobacteria > Alteromonadales > Shewanellaceae > Shewanella > Shewanella glacialimarina. The sequence goes on from NZ_CP041216.1 coordinate 2,858,314, forward strand.
ATTATTGGTTTAGCTGAGGGTGAGGTTTGTCAGGAGCAATCAAACGATGCACCTGCATCGATTCAAGATGCAAGAACTGAAGCCCGTAAAAAAGCTGCAGATATGGGTGCCAATGGCATTATTATCAAACAATGCTTGATCATTGAAGAACAGGATAAAGCCTGTGTTAGTCGCAGTTTGTGTATTGGACAAGCCATTAAACACGAGCAAGAAAAATAATATTTTATTTTAGTCATTTTATCGCTGCAATATCAGACTTTATTATATTGCAGCTCTTTTTTATACCTAGTTGATAAGCCATCATGTTTACATCTCAAATTAGTGCAGTCGCAATTTGCCGAACCCCTTATAAACAAAAATTTGGTATTCCTCGCCAGCCAGGATTAGTCGATGTAAAAGGTTATATTGAACTTGCTCCAGCGTTAAATACTGTTGATGCAATTAGAGGAATTGAACAATATTCTCATCTATGGTTATTATTTTGTTTTCATGAAAATTTAGCTCAAGGCTGGAAAACAACCGTTCGTCCACCTCGTTTAGGTGGCAACGAAAAACTGGGTGTATTTGCGACACGTTCAACTTTTAGGCCAAACGGTATTGGACAGTCTGTGGTTAAATTACACGGTATTGTGAAACGAAAAGGCAAAGTGTGTCTTGAAATATCCGGCATGGATTTATTAGATGGCACGCCTATTATCGATATAAAACCTTATATTCCCTTTTCAGATGCCATTACAGACGCCAAGGGCGGTATAGCTCAGGAGGCGCCTGAGTTAATAAAGGTTGTTTTTTCTGATAATGCAAGTATTCAGTTGTCAACACTTGCAGAAAATGAAAAGTATGCTCAATTACAGCCGCTAATTAGTGCAGTATTAGCCCAAGACCCCAGGCCTGCTTACAAAAAAGCAAAAGAGGATCCCAAAATCTATCAAGTTGCCCTATATGATCTTGATATTTTGTGGCAGGTGATTGATAACCAAATTATCGTATTAACGTTAAAACCCACGTCTGTGGTTTTACTTGATGAGTAAATGAGGACAGAACGTTGGCATTACTCGATTACCAAAAGCAGCAGAAAAAAAGACTGTCCTGGATGCCCTGGCTTTACTTCAATCTCAAGCCAAAATTATTAGAGTGGGTAACGCCCTGGCAGCTGGATATTCAAACTAAATTAACTCAGCTTGAAACCATTAGCATTGGTCAGCAATGTTTTATTGCGCCTGAAGCAGAGTTATTTGCAGAGCCTGGTCGAAATATTACTATCGGCGATAAATGCATGATTGCTGCTGACGTATTTATGCACGGCCCTATAACGTTAGGCGATGAAGTGGCTATTAATCATAGTTGCAGTTTAGATGGTGGTCAGGCAGGTATTCATATTGGCTCACAAACTCGCATTGCCAATAATGTCACTGTGTATGCTTTTAACCATGGCATGTCACCCGACTCGCCTATTTATCAACAACCAACATCATCAAAAGGCATTATAATAGGTCAAGATGTGTGGATTGGCGCTCAAGCGGGTTTGGTCGATGGCATCACCATTGGTGACAAAGCCGTTATCGGCATGGGCTGCATTGTGACTAAAGATGTCGCCGCATACGCTATTATGGCTGGTAACCCAGCAAAAGTGATTGGTGATAGACGTAATAAATAACCCTTATCTACCGCAAAACAATAATTTAATGTCTATATCCCAAGTTGTTAAAGTAACTTTGCTCAATGGCTAATAATCAGGTGACATAAACGCTTCAAGTGCTAAAATGACCTCCATTGATTTTTACTCATAATGGATACCGGAATGCGAGTTAGTAAGTACCTGCTTTCAACACAAAAAGAAACCCCTGCAAATGCAGAAGTCATTAGCCATCAGTTAATGCTACGTGCGGGTATGATCCGTCGTAATGCGTCAGGTTTATACAGCTGGTTGCCGTCAGGTTTACGAGTTCTTCGTAAAGTCGAAGGTATCGTGCGTGAAGAAATGAACAATGCAGGTGCTATAGAAATTCTTATGCCGTTAGTCCAACCTGCTGACTTATGGATGGAAACTGGCCGTTGGGAAAAATTTGGCCCGGAACTACTCCGCTTCCAAGACCGTCATAACCGTGATTTCGTATTAGGCCCAACTCACGAAGAAGTGATTACTGACTTAGTACGTAAAGAATTAAGTTCGTACAAACAGTTACCGATAAACCTTTATCAAATTCAAACCAAATTCCGTGATGAAGTTCGTCCACGCTTTGGTGTTATGCGTGCTCGTGAATTTTTAATGAAAGACGCTTACTCATTCCATTTAGATCAGCAAACCATGGATGAAACTTATCAGTCCATGTATACCGCTTATAGCAATATTTTAAGCCGTATGGGATTAGAGTTCCGCCCTGTTCTTGCTGATACAGGCTCAATTGGTGGCAGTGTTTCGCATGAGTTTCATGTATTAGCTAACAGTGGCGAAGACTTAATCGCTTATTCTACTGGCAGTGATTATGCAGCGAATATAGAGAAAGCTGAATCGCCAATGCCGACGCTAACTCGTCAAGATCCGACTCAAGAGCTAAAGCCAGTCGATACGCCTAATGCAAAAACTATTGCTGAGTTAGTTGAACAGTTTACCCTTGATATCACTAAAACGATTAAAACATTAATCGTTAAAGGCGCATCAGAAGACGCACCTTTGGTGGCATTAATTGTGCGAGGCGATCACGAACTTAATGAAATCAAAGCCGATAAACTTGAAGCGGTTGCATCACCTTTAGAGTTTGCCACTGAAGCTGAAATTCGAGCGGCTGTAGGTGCAGGACCAGGTTCTCTTGGCCCTGTCGGATTGAGCATGCCAATTATTATCGATCACAGTGTGGCGGTGTTAAGCGACTTTGCCGCTGGTGCAAACCAGGATGATATACATCTCTTTGGTATCAACTGGGAGCGTGACTTACCTTTAGCGGTAGCTGCCGATATTCGTAATGTGGTCGAAGGTGAAGCAACACCAGATGGTCTGGGCACCTATGCAATGGCACGTGGTATTGAAGTGGGTCATATTTTCCAATTAGGCACTAACTATTCAAAATCAATGAACGCGACTGTACTTGATGAAAATGGTAAAGCCCAAGTATTATTAATGGGATGTTATGGTGTAGGAGTTAGCCGTATAGTGGCTGCCGCTATTGAACAAAACCATGATGACCGCGGGATTATTTGGCCTGAATCAATTGCACCATTCCAGGTCGGTATTTTACCTATGAATATGCATAAATCTCATCGCGTTGCAGACATGGCTGAGAAACTTTACGCTGACTTACAAGCTGCTGGTATAGAAGTACTGATGGATGACCGTAAAGAGCGTCCTGGGGTTATGTTTGCCGACATGGAGCTGATTGGGTTACCTCATGTTATCGTTATTGGTGATCGTAATATCGATGAAGGTGTATTTGAATATAAAAATCGCCGTACAGGGGAGAAACAAAACATTCCTTTCGATCAAATCATGACGTTCTTATCCGCTGTGAAATAGTATTGAACCAACTGATTTAAATACCTTAATATATAAAAACGCACTTTAGAGTGCGTTTTTTATTTTGCCTTGATAAATATTTCAATTTCGAGGCCTTTATTTAACTCTGACACAATATTTAATCGCCCACCTAATTTTTGAGTCACTAAATTATACACAATTGACATGCCTAATCCGGTTCCCCCCAAATGTCTAGCTGTCGTAAAAAAAGGCTCAAACATCCTATCCTTAACTTCCTGGCTTAATCCTTTACCATTGTCCTTATAAAACATTTTAATTTCGTCACCGTAAACCACTGCCCCTAAAATAATGGTTTTGTCACCGATGAAATCATCTGGGTAAGCATGGCGAAAACAATTCGATACTAGATTTGTAAATATTTGAGCAATTGCACCAGGATAAGACTCAACCATGATTTCTTCCGCTAATTGAATATCCAAATTAATGTTCTGCTTGCGGGTTAGCGGTCTTAATGGAGTAGAAATTTGCCCTAAATATTCGGTTAAATTAAAGTATTCTTTCTCTAAAGTCAGTTGATCCGCCGCTGTTCGCTTAAAGTTATGCACCAATTCCGCTGCACGGGATAAATTACGTTCGATAAGCAATAAACCATCACTCATAGTACTGATAAAATATTCAAACTCTTTCTCATCTAATTCACCAGCAGAAAATAATTTTTTAAGCTTATTCAGCTCATCAATACAATGACTGGTTGAAGTGACTGAAATCCCTAAAGGTGTATTGACCTCATGCGCCACACCGGCTACCAAATTACCGAGTGCGGCCAGTTTTTCACTTTCTATCAAACTGGCTTGAGTCGCTTTTAAGTGTGTTAAAGTTTGCTGCAATTCTTGGGTACGAGACGCGACTATAGTTTCTAATTTTGCATTAAGTTCCTCTAGCAGCATTTGCTGGCTACGTACTTCATTTGCATTTACTGCCCGACCATATAAATCAGCTAATGCCGCAACAAAAACCTCTTCATCTCGGCTCCATGACCTCATTTGGCCACGATGCTCACAACATATAATACCAATCATTTTACCTGCGTGACGAATTGGACAATCTAACATTGACACAATCCCCTGAGGAATTAGATAGATATCGGTAAATTCAGATGTAGCAGAATGCTGAAAGACATCATCAGCAGCAATCGTTCTTTCAGAATCTAACGCATGGAAGTAGCGAGGCAGTTGAGCGCGAGTTAACGTAATATTCTGTTGCTGTGATTCATTATCTAATAACAAAAAACACGAGATGGATTGCTTATCTTCCGATAGCAACCAAATACCCGCTCTTTCGACTTTAAGCCCTTGACAAACCGACGAAATAATAAGTTGAGAAGCACTGTTTAAGTCGCCTTTATCAATCAACACTGATTGGCTTACAGTAAATAACACCTTCTCAAGGGACGCATTCATGTCTTAATCTACTGTTTTTGCGCAATCAGGCATATCACGTTGAATAGCAATAAACCTATCCATCAACTCAAGGCTTGCATCACACATTTTAGGGTCAAACTGCTTACCCGATTGCTCATTTAAATACTCGATAACCTTTTCAACTGGCCAGGCATCTTTATAGCTACGTTTTGATAACAGTGCATCAATAACATCCACTATAGCCATGATGCGTCCCTCTATCGGTGTTTGCTCGCCAACTAAGCCTCTTGGATAACCTTGACCATCCCAACGCTCATGGTGAGTGTAAGCAATTCTAGCGCCCATTTTGGCAATAATGCGATTAGAAGCAGCTAATAAGTCATACCCCTTTTCCGCATGGGTTTTCATTATTTGCCATTCTTCGTCAGTTAATTTACCCGGTTTATGTAGAATGCTTTCCGGTATGCCGATTTTACCTACATCGTGCAAAGGTGCTGCATAGCGAATAGTCTCAATAAAATCATTACTAAGCTTCAGATGCTCGGCAAGTATTTCACTCATCAATGCGACTCTGCGGACATGTGCCCCGGTCTCTTTACTGCGCTGCTCAATCGCATCACCAATGATTAAAATAAGTTCTTTTTGTGTTTGTTGTACGTTTTCCTTACCGGCAAGGTTTTCAAAGGTGAGACTAACGTTAGCGGCAAATAACTCTAAAATCCTGACCTGCAAAGGTGAAAGAGCAGCATTGTGCTCTAGATATAATATACTTGTTACATCATTACCAAACTCGTAAAAACCAACATAAATATTATCGTGCACAACCGACGTTTTTAATGCGATAGCCTCAATGATATATTCTTTAACATCGCCTGGTAATGACTCAACACTGTCTATTTCACTGTAACTCACCAAACTACCAGTAGCAGCAAGTAAGTTCATTTGAGTGTCTTGATATAAGTCTTGATGATAACTGGTTAAATATAGTGCTGAACTGTCTAAACTAAGTAACTGTAATGTTTGTTCTAATACCGCACTACCAAAGTGATGCAGTGTACTACTACGGAGCACTGAGGAGGATGCTGAGATGACTTTCTCCATTCCACGCTGACTTTGCTCAATGGTTTTAATATCACGATATGAACGTAATGAGGTATACACACACGATTTTAATTTTGCAGCTGTTAACTCGGTTTTCGCTTTATAATCATTAATATCAAAATCTCGAATCACTCTTTCTTCTGGAGCACTTCCTGGTTGGCCGGTTCTTAAAATAATACGGGTCGAATGATTATTTAATTCACCGCGAATACGCTGAATTAAATCAAGCCCTGCTTGATCATTTTCCATCACCACATCGACAAACGCTAATGCGATATCATGTTCATCACGAAATAAATTAAACCCTTCTTCACCGCTAAAACAGGAATAAAAAGCCAAGCCACGCCCATCAAGATTAAACTGACTTAACGCAAACTTTGTCACATCATGTATACCGGGTTCGTCATCAATAATAACGACTTTCCATGGCGGCAATTGGACTTTAGGCTTTAAAGTCGTATCCTCGCCTTTTGGCATATCTGCAGATTTTTTAAACAAAGCCAATGGTGTCTCCTTTAACTTTTTTCTAACTGTGTGTCACAAACACCAGAAAAATGCGTTTTTATTTTTATTATCTATTAAGTTACCTACTAAGGTAATAGCTGATTAAACGCCCTCTTGTCAAAGAAAAGCTACTAAAAGGTTAAGTTTTGTTTTACCAAGGTGAATTTGAAATCAGCCAAAAAAACTTATCCGACTAGTGCAACAAGTTAAAACAAGACATACTCTTAGTTAATCTTTTCTAACCTAGGTGTAGTGATAAATTGTCAATTGGACTTGTACTTGGTGGTGGCGGTGCCCGCGCGGCATATCAAATTGGTGTATTAAAGGCTTTGGTGCAATTTTATCCTAGAAATAGTCATATCCCCTTTGATGTCATTTGTGGCACATCTGCAGGTGCTATTAATGCAACATCTTTAGCGACTCACGCCGCGTGCTTTCATTTAGGGGTAAAGAAATTAGATTGGGTATGGCGTCACTTTAAAACACAACAAGTTTATGAGTCTTCAGTCGGTGGCGTTGCTAAACACTTATTAAAGATGGCAATTAAAGGTTTACAGCATGAAAAAGTGAATACCGATGCAGCAAGCTTACTAAACAATCAACCATTACGTGAGTTATTGAATAAACTAATAGACTTTGATCGTATCGAAAGAAATATACATTTAGGTGCATTGAAAGCGATCAGTGTGGATGCTTCTTGTTATAACAATTCGCTGTCATATAGTTTTTACCATGGTCATCATTCAATCGAGAACTGGAAGCGTGCCCGAAGGCAAGGGAAACGGAGCCAGTTGAATACTGATCATCTGCTTGCTAGCTCCGCAATCCCAATGGTGTTTCCTTCTATAAAATTAAACAGAGCTTTTTTCGGTGACGGTTCTGTTCATCAACTTTCGCCCTTGTCGAGTCCTATCCATCTAGGGGCACAGAAATTATTCGTGATTAATTTGGATAGTCCTCATAAACACAAAGATGTCTTACCAAGTCATCACCCAAAAACAGCGACAATAGCAGGACATTTATTAGATACTATATTTTCAGATACGTTAAATAGCGATCTTGAACGTCTACAAAGGGTAAATCACACTCTAGATCTTATCTCTGATGAAGATAAAAATAAGCTAAATTTACGAACAATAGACACATTAGTGATTAAACCAAGTGAAGATCTAGGTATGATAGCTGCAAAGTATTACCTAGAAATACCTATCGCAATCCGTTATTTACTCAAACTGTTTGGCATACATCAACAATCAGATTCAAGTATTGTTTCTTACCTATTATTTGAAAAAGCTTATACAAGCGCACTTATTGATTTAGGTTACCAAGATGCTATGACTCAAATAGATGACATAAAAGCCTTTTTTGACATACCAGCATAATAAATAATACCAAAGGTAAACTTTCACATTGATATGTCTAATTTGATGTACCTGGTATTGTCATATTTTATTCATCTTATTCTGATAATATTTTTTTAGGTTAGATTTATAACCTTAATATAGTCATACAAAATATTTCACCGGGTTGAACTAAAGATTTCGCTTTAGCTTTTAACAGACTTTAGGTAAAAGGGAGACTGTACTAATAGCAGTATAGTTTTATTGGATAGTTGAAAATGGCACACACATTTGAATTTGATGAAGATGATGCACCATGGGGTGACAACATCAAGGGAAAACAAAAATCTAAAAAGGTAAAGCAACGACGAAGAGATAATAAGCGTAGCTACTTTGATGATACTGCAATGGAGTTTGCACCTGCTAAATTAAAGTAATTTAATAAAAATTTAACAGTAATTAACCATCAAGTTTAAAAAGCAAGTTGCTATCAACTTGCTTTTTTATTTGATAGGGTGATAAAGATATGCATCAGTAAATCCACCATCTTAGAAATTTCAATGCAGTGCACTTTACATCTAAATTCAATTTAGAAACCTTAGGGTTTAATCTAACAGACATAAAAAAGGAGCCGGCGGCTCCTTTAGTCACTTTTTGTAGACAAATATTAACAGATACTTTATAGATACAAAATTGTCGCTAAACCTAAAAAAGTAAAAAAACCTACAACGTCTGTCACTGTGGTTAAAATGACTGAGCCTGACAATGCCGCATCTTGGTTAAATCGTTGTAAAATCATTGGAACCATGACTCCGGCGATTGCAGCCATAGCCATATTGATTAAAATAGCACAGCCTATAATAACGCCCATCATGGGGTCATCAAACCACCATCCAGCAATCAAGCCAATAACAATGGCCCATAAAATACCATTCAAAGCACCAATACCTAGCTCATTCTTGAGCAGTGACACTACGTTACCTGCAGATATTTGCCCCATTGCCATACCACGGATCATTAACGTTAATGACTGACTACCTGCTATGCCGCCCATAGACGCAACAATAGGCATTAACACAGCTAAAGCTACCACTTGTGATAGTACATTCTCAAACAGGCCAATTGTTGCTGAGGCTAAAAACGCCGTTAATAAATTAATACCAAGCCATACAGCACGACGTCTAGCCCCTACAGTAATAGGTGCAAACAAATCGTCATCATCGTCCATACCAGCTGTAGCCATTAACTGTGATTCGTAATGTTCACGTACTAAGGCTGTTGCCGTTCTCAATGTCATGCGACCAATTAAGATACCTTCATCATCAACCACAGGCAATTCTAACTCTCGGCTGTGCTCAATGGTCTCAGCGGCTTCTAGTAAGGAAGAATCTGCTGATATAACCCGACTATCTTGCCAAATCAAACTAGAAAGTAAAACATCTACATCAGTTTTAAACACGTCATAGCGTCGAACTGTGCCAAGGTACTTATCATTTATATCAACTAGAAATAGATGATCATTACAATCTAAATCAATACGACGGAAAAATCGCTGGCCTTGCGCCACTGTTGAATCAAGATTTAGTACCAACATTTGGTGATCAGCATAACGGCCAATCTCATTTTCATCATACTGGTCATAAAGCTCAAAGTGCTTTCGCTGTCGCTCGCCCATTTGCGCTAATGCGCGATCAGTAATGCTGTCAGGTAATGAGTCACTCCAATCAATCAGATCTTCTGGACTAAGCTGCGAAAATATCAAATCCAGCTCTTCGTCTGGCATTTTCTTTAAAATGCCCAGACGTGGATCCGCACGCATTAAGTTTAAAACATCAACACGCTCTTCTGGCTCGACCTGTTGCCAACGGTCATAACGCTCATCTAACGGTAAAGATTCAAGTAAAATAGCGATAGTACCAGCTTCTGCACCATTGAGTATTTCACTAAAAACTTCAGCTTGTTCTTCACCTTCAGCTTCTGTAAGTTGCTGCACAGCTTGGCTGACTTCTATTTGTGACTGTGTTGTAATCTCTTGCTCTGATTCAGATATAAGTTCGTTCTTTACTTCATCCATAAGTCCGCCCCTTATCTTGTTCAGCGAATAATGCGCCGACTATATTCATATTTTTGGTGATAAGCAAATAGATAAATTAAATTGCGCACTATTAAATTGACCGCTTCAAGACAAGTCATTATAGTACAAATTAATCTACAAAGTATTGAGGTTACTTATTTCAGTTGAACGCGTATAACAACCTCATTATTCTCGTTATATTTGGACAATGAATTTACTGGAGCACGACATGAGCAAGGCAATTTATCAGTTTAATATCAAAGATATTAAAGGAACTGACATCAGTATGGACACTTTTAAAAATAAAGTGTTATTGATTGTTAATACTGCGAGTAAATGTGGTTTTACCCCTCAATATAAAGCTTTGGAGGAGCTGTACCAACAATATAAAGATCAGGGTTTGATAGTGATGGGATTTCCTTGTAATCAATTTGGTAAGCAAGAGCAAGGAACTGAAACTGAAATAAGCCAATTTTGTGAGCTTAATTTTGGGGTGACATTTCCATTATTTAGTAAAATAGACGTAAATGGTGATGATGCTGCTCCGCTATACCAACACTTGAAGCAAGCTGCGAAAGGGCTTTTGGGGAGTCAGTCCATTAAATGGAATTTTACTAAGTTTTTAGTCGATACACAGGGTAATGTCATTGAGCGTTATGCGCCAACAACAAAACCGGAAGATTTGTCATCAGTAATAGAAAAACTTTTAAAATAACTTTTCAATAACACTATAAATTTCAAACAAATAAATAGTTTGTTATAAATACTTATACTTTTTGAAAAAAATTATACGTATTTTTGAACTTTTACATAAATGATGACTCAAACTTAATAACAGTGATATTTACTTTATTGTTCATCATCTCCCTGGGACTTCTAGCGCAGTCCCCTTGATCTCTAAGTAGATCAATAGGCAATCATTTGATTGCCTTTTTTTATGGCTCAAATTTAAATCAAACACAAAATTTAAACATAAAAAAACCACCTTGCGGTGGTTTAGTGTGGTATCCCATAGGGGATTCGAACCCCTGTTACCGCCGTGAAAGGGCGGTGTCCTAGGCCTCTAGACGAATGGGACGCCGAGATTTACTTATACTCAGTAAATAGAGTGAATACTCATTAATGCCTGTAGGCAAAACATTAATGCTATTTGTTGTTTCCAACAAAACTTGGTGGAGCTACACGGGATCGAACCGTGGACCTCTTCACTGCCAGCGAAGCGCTCTCCCAGCTGAGCTATAGCCCCAAATTTTAGTAAATAGACACCAAAATTTGAAAATATGGTATCCCATAGGGGATTCGAACCCCTGTTACCGCCGTGAAAGGGCGGTGTCCTAGGCCTCTAGACGAATGGGACACTGTTGATACGTTAGACTCTGTATCGAGTGAATACTCATCAATGACTGTAGGCTAATCATCAATGCTATTTTAGATTTTCAAACGTTTTACGAAAAAAACTGCTTCGAATTATGTTCAACCATCTGAAATATGGTATCCCATAGGGGATTCGAACCCCTGTTACCGCCGTGAAAGGGCGGTGTCCTAGGCCTCTAGACGAATGGGACACTGTTGATACGTTATACTCTGTATCGAGTGAATACTCATCAATGACTGTAGGCTAATCATCAATGCTATTTTAGATTTTCAAACGTTTTACGAAAAAAACTGCTTCGAATTATGTTCAACCATCTGAAATATGGTATCCCATAGGGGATTCGAACCCCTGTTACCGCCGTGAAAGGGCGGTGTCCTAGGCCTCTAGACGAATGGGACACTGTTGATACGTTAGACTCTGTATCGAGTGAATACTCATCAATGACTGTAGGCTAATCATCAATGCTATTTAGATCATTAAACTCTTCTTTCGAATTATGTTCAACCATCTGAAATATGGTATCCCATAGGGGATTCGAACCCCTGTTACCGCCGTGAAAGGGCGGTGTCCTAGGCCTCTAGACGAATGGGACACTGTTGATACGTTAGACTCTGTATCGAGTGAATACTCATCAATGACTGTAGGCTAATCATCAATGCTATTTAGATTTCTAAACCTTTCCGAAACAACCGCTTCGAATTATGTTCAACCATCTGAAATATGGTATCCCATAGGGGATTCGAACCCCTGTTACCGCCGTGAAAGGGCGGTGTCCTAGGCCTCTAGACGAATGGGACACTGTTGATACGTTAGACTCTGTATCGAGTGAATACTCATCGATGACTGTAGGCTAACCATCAATGCTACTTACCTATATCAGGTGCTAAAACCCTAAGGATTCGAACCCCTGTTACCGCCGACTCTTTATAAACCAAAGTGGGCGATGTCCTAAGCTCTATTTCTAGACGAATGGGACACTGTTGATACGTTAGACTCTGTATCGAGTGAATACTCATCGATGCCTTTATGCGCTCTTGTTAACCAAGAATTCGATGCTAGCTTCGATAACGAAACTTTTAAGTAAGTGGTGGAGCTACACGGGATCGAACCGTGGACCTCTTCACTGCCAGCGAAGCGCTCTCCCAGCTGAGCTATAACCCCTCTTACTTAAAACACAATCTAGATAAGCTGCCAGAAATTACTGAGCTGTGTCTCAACTGCGAGGCGCATTCTATGCAGCATACCTTAATGTGTCAACTCGTTTTTTAGGAATTTATTCTATCTGCTACAAAATCAATCGCTTTGGATATTCTTTCAACAGATCTGTCTTTTCCAATCAAAAACAAGGTTAAGTCTAAAGCAGGTGACTGCCCTGCCCCAGTTACAGCAACGCGAAGCGGCATACCGACTTTACCCATACCAACATCTAATTCGGTAGCTGTAGCTTCAATAACTGCATGCAGTGATTCTACAGACCAATCAGTTAAAGCCTCTAACTTTGCTTTAACAAGCGTTAATGGCTCTAGCGCCACCCCACGAAGATGTTTTTTAGCTTGTGTTTCATCAAATTCAGCAAAGTCTTCATAGAAATAACGGCTAGATGCTGCAAGTTCTTTTAGTGTTTTAGCGCGTTCAGAAAGCGCTATAACTAATTCAGCTAATGCTGGCCCATTACTGGTATCAATTTTTTGATCATCCATATGCCACTCTAAATGAGATGCGACATATTCAGGGGCTAGTGATTTAATATAATGTTGATTTAACCAATTTAACTTATCAGTGTTAAAGGCTGATGCCGCTTTATTAATATCATCTAGCTTAAAGAAGCTAATCATCTCTTCCATAGAAAAGACTTCTTGGTCACCGTGAGACCAACCTAATCGGACTAAATAGTTAAGTAAAGCTTCAGGCAAGTATCCATCGTCACGATATTGCATTACACCAACTGCACCATGACGTTTAGATAATTTGGCACCATCGTCACCTAAAATCATCGATACATGGGCATATTCTGGTATAGGTGCACCAAGCGCTTTTAGGATATTAATTTGGCGAGGAGTATTATTAATGTGATCTTCACCGCGTACTACGCAAGTGATCCCCATATCCCAATCATCAACGACAACGCAGAAATTATAGGTTGGTACACCGTCAGTACGTTTAATAATTAAATCATCAAGCATGCTATTTGATATTTCAATACGACCACGTACATGATCTTCAAAAATTACACTGCCTTCAATTGGGTTTTTAAAACGGACAACAAAAGGTTCATCTGTATCACGCGGCGCTAAATCGCGACAACAACCATCATATTTCTGTTGTTCACCGTTAGCCGCTTGTTCTTCACGTAAAGATTCAATACGTTCACGTGAGCAATAACATTTATATGCTGTACCTTTATCTAACATTTGCGCGATGATCTCGTTATAACGGTCAAAACGCTTAGTTTGATAATAAGGGCCTTCATTCCAATTCAACCCTAGCCAATTCATACCATCTAAGATCGCATCGCATGCTTCTTGGGTAGAGCGTTCAATATCAGTGTCTTCTATACGTAAAACAAATTCACCGTTATTCGCTTTAGCATGTAACCATGAATAAAGTGCAGTACGGGCACCACCAACGTGTAAGAAACCTGTAGGGCTTGGAGCAAAGCGAGTCTTAGTTGTCATAATCGGACACTAACCTATATAAAGAAGTCTGTATAAACTATACCCAGCGAAAAGCAGAGTATAAAAATGTGGCCAACATTCTAACAGCCTACGCGTTAGGTTGAAATGCCCGTGCATCGAATCAAGATGCTATTTTACTTAAAAGCCAAAACCTGCTTGCTTAACAAAACGCCAAACGGCACAAAAATAGCACTATCGTGATATTTTTATCGAAAAATCGTTGACAGCTAATCCTTGCTCCCTATAATACCGACCCACACAGCATGAGGTCGCTTAGCTCAGCTGGGAGAGCACCTCCCTTACAAGGAGGGGGTCACTGGTTCGAGCCCAGTAGCGACCACCATAATTTCATTGAAGAAATTATTATTTGTTGTTAATTATATCCCAGGTCGCTTAGCTCAGCTGGGAGAGCACCTCCCTTACAAGGAGGGGGTCACTGGTTCGAGCCCAGTAGCGACCACCATATAATTAACAAGTGTAGAGTCCCCAGGTCGCTTAGCTCAGCTGGGAGAGCACCTCCCTTACAAGGAGGGGGTCACTGGTTCGAGCCCAGTAGCGACCACCATTTATTTGGACTCACAGTTTTAAAATTAGCTGCATTATCCCAGGTCGCTTAGCTCAGCTGGGAGAGCACCTCCCTTACAAGGAGGGGGTCACTGGTTCGAGCCCAGTAGCGACCACCATAATGTGCTAATGTTGCAAGATATCCCAGGTCGCTTAGCTCAGCTGGGAGAGCACCTCCCTTACAAGGAGGGGGTCACTGGTTCGAGCCCAGTAGCGACCACCATTATCTTCATCATGATTTAATTTATCCCAGGTCGCTTAGCTCAGCTGGGAGAGCACCTCCCTTACAAGGAGGGGGTCACTGGTTCGAGCCCAGTAGCGACCACCATAAATCTGCTTCAAAAAACAAACTCTTCAGTTTCAAACTAGAACTGTTTTAATGAATTGCCTCACCATAAAACATCGTTAAAAATTATAACTTCCTCTTAATAATATTCTTTTTATAAAATCATTTTAATCTCATTAAATTTACTCCAAACCTAAATCGTCTTTTTAAAAAGTCCCATCTGCTTTTTAGAATATTTATTTCAGTATTTTCATCATCAATGGCTTAATTGTTAACTTTATGATCAAATGCTATCAATGTGTGAAATCCCACCCATTGATACTATTAAGATGTCCCTCATATCACCCAGTTGAATATTAAAAAGATTAAAAAAATAATTTTAATCTTACAAAACAATAATATAACCACAACTCTCAAACTGGCACCTCTTTTGCTTACTACCTTGTACTCCTCTGGGACGCTGGCTATATCCCAACTGCTTTATCTATTGCAGTAAAGAGACAAAACGATAATAAACAAGTAAAGGAAGCCATAACATGTCTACATCAACCACTATCAACCCTATATGGAAATCAATAAAGTCTGCAGTAAAACTCACTGCTATCGCATCGATTTTAGCTTCTAGCTTTAATGTTTTTGCTGAGCCTATAGAAATTAAGTTTTCTCATGTGGTCGCAGAAAATACCCCTAAGGGCCAAATGGCACTTAAATTTAAAGAGTTAGTCGAGCAACGCCTACCAGGCGAATATACCGTTAGCGTATTTCCAAGTTCGCAGTTATTCGGGGATAACAATGAACTCGCGGCATTATTATTAAACGATGTGCAAATTGTTGCACCATCACTTTCGAAGTTTGAGCGCTACACGAAAAAACTTCAGGTGTTTGATCTTCCTTTCTTATTCGAAGATATGGCTGCGGTCGACCGTTTTCAACAATCTGAAGAAGGTCAAAGGCTCTTAAACTCGATGAACCGCAAAGGTCTTGTCGGTTTAGGGTATTTACATAATGGTATGAAGCAATTTTCAGCCCATGCGCCCTTGCCTACCCCACAAGATGCCAATGGTAAAAAATTCCGTATTATGGCTTCTGACGTTATTGCGGCACAATTTGATGCCGTAAAAGCGATTCCAGTTAAAAAGCCATTCTCAGAGGTGTTTACCCTTTTACAAACCCGCGCTATTGATGGGCAAGAAAACACTTGGTCAAATATTTACTCGATGAAATTTTATGAGGTACAAAGCCATATCACTGAAAGTAACCACGGCGTATTGGACTACATGTTAGTGACTTCAAACACTTTCTGGAAAAGCTTACCTAAAGACAAACGTGAAATTATCAAAAAATCACTCGACGAAGCCATTGTATTAGGCAATCAAATTGCCGCGGCTAAAGAAGGTGAAGATAAACAGGCTATTTTGGATTCAAAGCGCTCTGAACTGGTGTCATTAACTGCTGTACAACGCCAACAATGGGTTGATGCCATGAAGCCTGTATGGACTAAGTTTGAGTCTCAAATCGGTAAAGACGTCATTGAAGCAGCTCAGGCCGCAAACAAGCAATAAGGTTCTCTTGGGTTGTTATCTAAAGTTATCACAGGATAACAACCCTCTTTTCATTAACATTTAGGAGAACAAAGTGATTTCAAATTTACTCAATAAATTCGAAGAAGGGTTTTTAAACCTATTGATCTCACTGATGACCTTATTGGTATTTGGCGAAGTTATCGCACGTTTTTTCTTTAATACCGGTTTTCTATGGATACAAGAACTGACCCTAACCCTGTGTGGATGGTTTGTATTATTTGGCATGTCTTATGGCGTAAAAGTAGGTGCACATATTGGTGTAGATGCGTTTGTCACAACACTTTCGCCAGCACCCAAAAAGCTAGTTGCATTATTAGCCTGTTCATTGTGCGTTATCTATTGTGGTTTATTTCTTAAAGGTAGCTGGGATTATTTAAGCCAAATGTACCAAATTGGACTCCCGATGGAAGATATCGACTTTCCAGCATTTCTGGTTCATCAACTCGATCCTGATTTTGCCTGGGATGTATTAAAAATCGATCTTGAAGATGAGGGTGCGGTACCCGTTTGGATGTCTCAAAGCATTTTAATTATCGGTTTTTTAATGCTGACCTGGCGGTTTGTACAATTATTTATCGCCATTTTAACCGGTAAAGCAGATGGATTTAAATTAGCAGATGAAGCGAAAGACAGCATGCATTTAATTGATGAAGCTGCACTAGCAAGTGCGATTAATTCAACAACATCAACAGAAAAAAATAAGGACGAAAAATAATGACTATCGCAACCTTATTTATCACCTTGCTATTGTGCATGTTAATCGGCATGCCGATTGCTATCGCATTAGGTTTTTCAAGTGTGTTAACCATTTTATTATTTTCGAACGATTCATTAGCCTCTATTGCATTAAAGCTATACGCATCAACGTCTGAACACTATACCTTACTAGCTATTCCCTTCTTCATATTGTCATCAGCATTTTTGTCTACTGGCGGCGTAGCACGCAGAATTATTGATTTTGCCATGGACAGTGTCGGCCATATTCGCGGTGGTTTAGCAATGGCCTCAGTAATGGCATGCATGCTATTTGCAGCAGTATCAGGCTCGTCACCTGCCACAGTTGCAGCAATCGGCTCAATTGTCATTATAGGTATGGTTCGCGCTGGCTACCCCGAAAAATTTGCCGCTGGGGTGATTACGACTTCAGGGACATTAGGCATTTTAATTCCACCCTCAATTGTAATGCTAGTTTATGCCGCAGCAACGGAAGTGTCGGCAGCTAGAATGTTTATGGCGGGTTTAATTCCTGGTTTAATGATGGGGTGTATTTTAATGCTGGCAATTTATATTGTCGCCAGAATTAAAAACCTCCCATCTCGCCCCTTCCCTGGCGTTAAAGCACTATCAATATCAAGTGCAAAAGCCATGGGCGGTTTAGCACTGATTATTATCGTGCTGGGTTCGATTTATGGTGGAGTTGCCAGCCCAACAGAAGCGGCAGCGGTAGCTTGTGTTTATGCTTACTTTATTGCGGTATTTGGATATCGTGATATTGGTCCATTGAAGAATGTGGCCTGGCGTAATCAGCAAGAATCTATTGTCGGCGCCGGCTTACGTAATATTCTGCAAATGTTGTTGGCGGTGATAAAAACCCCCACAGATAAAGACATTCGACATGTGGTTCGCGATGGCGCAAAAGTCAGTATTATGTTGTTGTTTATTATTGCCAATGCCATGTTATTTGCCCATGTACTCACCACTGAGCGTATCCCGCATATTATTGCTGAAACAATTGTCGGGTTTGGGTTACCAGCCTGGGGCTTCTTAATCATAGTTAACTTGTTGTTGCTAGCAGCCGGTAACTTTATGGAGCCTTCTGCAATTTTATTAATTATGGCGCCCATTTTGTTCCCAATCGCAACTCAGCTCGGTATTGACCCTATCCATTTAGGGATCATCATGGTCGTCAACATGGAGATTGGTATGCTAACGCCGCCGGTGGGGCTCAATCTATTTGTTACCGCAGGGATTACGGGTAAAAGCATGGGCTGGGTGATCCAATCATGCTTACCTTGGTTGCTGCTGTTATTAGGATTTTTAATGCTAATAACCTATGTGCCGCAAATATCACTGTTTCTACCTGAGTATATTGATAAACTCAATGGCTATTAACTTGATTAATTAGCCAAAATAGACCAGCCTTAAGACTCAATATCCGTTGTTAATAACCAGCAACGGATATTTTCTCGTTTATAGTTTTATCGCATTCATCGTCAAATTAGCCATCTAATTAAGCATTTCTATAAGAGTATTTATGGTTATCACCCGCACAAAAATCAAACATAAAATAGGGTTAAGTATCCCCCTTATTATAGGGCTTGTTATTACTCTATATAGCAGTCAATGGTATTGGCTTAACAAGGGAGTCAACAATATTGCCCAGCAATCAGAAAAACAAATTAATGAACTCGTGCTATTTATCGATCAACAATTAGCTCAGTTTGAAATTATTCCAGAAGTGATTGCGACAAACCCAATACTGCAAGAAGGTTTATTAGCCCAAAAAAATCCAAAAAAAATGGCTGAAATAAATGCTTATCTATCAGAATTACAGAAAGTCACTGAATCATCCGATATTTATCTAACAGATGCTTTGGGTATAGCTATTGCCGCCAGTAATTGGGATCAACCTAGTTCTTTTGTTAATCAAGATTATTCATACAGACCCTATTTTATCGCAGCACGCTCTGGACGCTCTGGGCGCTACTATGCCGTAGGGGTATCATCAGATAAACGCGGATTTTATTTCTCTAACCCCGTTTACCACAATGGCCAAGTCCTGGGCGTAATAGTGGTCAAAGTTGATATTGGTGTTATTGAGCAGCAAAGTACTGGCATTGCTATTGCGGGCCAATATGAGTTTATGATTAGTGACCCTGATGACATTGTCTTTTTATCAAGTATTAATCATTGGCGATTTAACTCATTAACCCCTTTATCGCAATCTAAACGGTTTGCCCTTAACAATGCCAAACGTTATGCAAACCGTCCAATCAGTGAATTATCTATTCATCCCGACTATAAAGTAAATTCTGCAACTGATTTAAATACCTACAAGATCACCTCCAGTAAGGGGAGTGAAACATTTTTAGAAAAAAAACAGTTAATGCCAAATGCAAATTGGACATTACACATATTAGCCCCTATGTCCCCTTTATATAAATCGCTACCCGCTATTATGTTGCTGGCGGCCAGCCTATATTTATTAATCGTACTGTTTATTTTGTACACCATTGAGAGACGCAAAAATTTACTGCGTATGCACCATGCTCAGAATCAGCTTGAACAAAGGGTTAAAGCACGTACTCTAGAATTAGAACAAGCCAATACCCAGCTTAAAGACACTCAAGATGAATTAATTCAAGCAGCCAAATTAACGGTTATAGGCAGTTTATCTGCCAGTATTAACCATGAGCTCAATCAACCATTAGCCGCATTAAGAAGTTATGCTCAAAACACCCAAACTTTCCTAGGTCGAAATATGTTCGATGATGCTAAAAATAATCTAAAAATTATGATTGAGCTCACAGACCGTTTAGCTGATATCATCGCACAATTTAAAAGTTTCACCCGCAAATCCCAAGGCAAAGATAATGCCATCGAAATTCAACAGGCCATTGAACAAGCACTGACTATTGTACAACCTGAAATTGATAAACAAGGCGTACAATTATCTAAATCATTACCTACTGGGAAATGCCAAATTTGGGGTGATACGGTTAGATTACAACAGGTATTAGTTAACATTATCAGCAATGCAATTGTTGCCATGCAGCAAAGCAGTCAAAGACATTTAACCATTAGTGTTAACAAGATAAGTGACAGCAATACACTCATCATTAGTATTCAAGACACAGGGCCAGGCGTAAGAGAAAGCCAGATGAGTAAAATATTTGAGCCCTATTTCACCACTAATGAACGCCAAGGGTTAGGGTTAGGCCTATCCATTTCTCAGCGTATTATTGAGTCGATGCAAGGTCAAATTACAGTAGAAAATAGCGATAAAGGTGGTGCTATTTTTAGACTTTCCCTACCGATTTATTTACACGAAGGTAACTAAACTTGAGCTCACTAGGTGATATAAACCAACTACAAGTCATTATTGTTGATGATGAGCCTCATATTGGCAGCGTGCTGAGTCAATTATTCAAATTAGAGGGTATCAGTGCCGCATCAACAACGCAGCCAACACAGGTCGCTGAACTCATTCATAATGATTGGCCTGGTGTGGTGTTTTCTGATGTCAATATGCCGCAACTGAATGGATTAAGCCTATTACAGCAATTAATCCACAAAGACCCAGACCTCCCCGTGATACTCATTACTGGTTTCGGCGATATTGCCATGGCAGTTGATGCGGTAAAAAAAGGGGCTTATGACTTTCTTGAAAAACCTTTTAATAATGAACATGTGGTTGATGTTGCCAAGCGCGCGTTAGAAAAACGCCAATTAACCCTCGAAAACCGCAAACTTAAACAAGAATTAGAGTCACACATAGCGCCTGGGCCGCGGATTTTAGGCCACAGCCCAGGCATTATAAAAATGCGCAACATACTCAACCAAGTGATAAATGTACCTGCTGACATCATGATTGAAGGTGAAACCGGCGCAGGAAAAGAGTTAGTTGCCCGCTATCTACACGACCATAGTCTTCGAAGTAAACACAACTTTGTGGCTATTAACTGTGGTGCAATTCCTGAAAGTCTTATTGAAAGTGAGTTATTTGGCGCTCAAGCAGGTGCTTATACAGGTAACGATAAAACTCGTATCGGCAAGTTTGAATATGCTAATGGTGGCACACTATTTTTAGATGAAATTGAAAGTACCCCACTCAGTTTACAAGTCAAATTACTTAGAGTGCTTGAAGATCGTAAGGTTGAACGTTTAGGCTCTAACCAGTCAATTGAACTGGATATTAGAGTCATTGCTGCCACAAAAGTAAACTTGCAGCAACTCTGTGAAACCGGTGAGTTCCGTCAAGACTTACTTTATCGTTTAAACTTAGTCACAGTGCCAATTCCTGCCTTAAGAGAGCGCAGAGAAGATATCCCTATTCTGTTCCTACATTTTGCTCGAATCGCTTCTACTCGCTACCACAAAGCGCTTATTGCATTGAATCCTGAGCAGCAAGCAATGCTAACCTCGCATGATTGGCCAGGTAACGTGCGAGAGTTACGTAATTTAGCCGAGCGCTACGTGTTATTAGGCGCAGAAGCCGCTTTTGCCGCAGGTAATATAGACAATCACCCCACTATGCATTCGAATATGTCTTTGCAACAGCGAGTCGACTTTTTTGAACGTTTATTAATAGAAGAATCTTTGAGTTATAACAAAGGCAGCATAAAGCTGACAATGGAACAACTCGAGCTCCCCCGAAAAACGCTTTACGATAAAATGAAAAAATTTGAAATAGATCGTAAGCAATTCACCGATCACTAACAATCTAACCTCTCTTACTTGTAAGTCATTTATCTTAGGCCGGCTTATCTAGCGGCCCTCTACTCAGGAATAATATGGCCAGCGCCAACATAGCTAACAAGGTTAACGAACCTACCACAACCCCTGGCCATTCAGAATGCTGCCAAAATACCATCAAATAAGGCCCACCTAGTGCTGCACCTAAGTAATAGCAGCATAAATACAAAGAAGTCGCTTTTGCCCTGTGATTGGTAGCTCGGATAGCCACAAACGAATTACAACAACTGTGAGTTAAAAAGAATCCGCTCGCGGTGATCAAAAAGCCCAATACAATGGCCCATAGGGTATCGACTAAGGTTAACAAGGTGCCTAATACCATGAGCAAAAAGGCAGCTTTAAATAATATGATCGATCCAAAGCGTACAATCCACTTAGCCGATAAATATGAAGCAAAGGTGCCACTGAGATAACATAAAAAGATTAACGTAGCATTGAAGCGACTCAGCTCATAAGGTAACGCCATTAAATGCAACTGAATAAAACTAAATTGATTCACCATCATCATAAAAGCAAGACCACCGATGATGAATACCAAACTCATTTTACGGTCGGTGATGTGCCCCCAAAAACCTTGTAAATCCTGGTGTAACTTTGCCAGTTTCGCTTGCTTGGCCGATAAATGAGTTACCTGTGGTTTAATTTCACGCCGGGGCAATAGAAAAGTGACTATTGCCACCCCAATTAAGGTCACAATAAACACCAACCCCATAGATTGCTGCCAAGATAAATGTTGTGACATTAAGCCACCAAATAAGCGGCCAAAGATCCCCCCTAAACTGTTAGCAGTAATATAGATTGCCGCTGCTTTTAACATAAATTCAGGTGCGAGTTGCTCTTTAAAATACGCCATCGCAATCGCGGGCACGGCTGCCAGAAGCGCTCCCTGTAATAGCCTTATCCAAACCAATGAGTCAAAGTCTGTTGCAAAAATGAGTAATAAATTTGAGCAGGCTAATAACCATAAACTGATCACAATCGGCATTAACCGCCCGACGCGATCTGAAATCATAGCATAAAACAATAATGAAAAAGCCAGGGTAAAACTGGTCACAGATAGCACTAATGTGGAATGCGCACCGGTAACATTAAAGTGTTCTGCTATCAGCGGCAACATGCCCTGAACAGTATAAAGATTGATATAAATAACCACAGACGCAAGACAAAGCGCCCAAATGAGTCGGCTTTGTTTAGCTGGCTCAGGTGCTAAGGAGTGATTTGAAATTCTTGGCGATTCAGATTGATAAGTCACACTTGCCACAGATTAATTACGACGGAATAACATTATCGTTCGCCACTGTAATTAATCAATGACGAACACGGTAAAATGTGAGCTTTATAGCTTTAACAACAGTAGTTTTCAACTTTACTTAACTTGTTTCATCAACACTTCTGTGGTGAATTTATTATTATTAATTACTTTAAATTTCTCATAGGTTTGAAAAATCACTTTACCCTGATAAGTGATCATCGCTACCACGCCATAATCAATATTCTTATCTATTGTTTCAACAGGAAAAATAAATTTAAACGGCACTGGCGCCCGTGCTATATCAAAGGTTTTTTGCGAAATAATCGAGCCTGGTGTATTAAAATCAATCACCGCGATATTAATTTTACAGCCTTGAGGTAACTTTATTTTCTCTAGATAACCGGCATAGCCATTCACCACAACTGGCTCTTCTGGGGTAACCATCACACAACCCGTCAACACCAACAATGCGCCAACAAGACCCACTAAAACACATTTAAACTTACTCATACCACTCAACCTATTCATCTATTATTGTTGACATTAATACGCCAAACACCCATTACGACTTAGTCATTCTCAATAAACCTTCCTGGGTTGCCGAAGCCACTAGGCGACCTTGCTGATCAAAAAACTGACCTTTTACAAAGCCACGACCGCCACCAGCATTAGGACTTTCAATGCTGTATAAAATCCATTCTCCCATATTAAATGGACGATGGAACCACATAGAATGATCAATCGTTGCCATTCGAATACCAGGGGTTAAAAATGACACGCCATGGGGCTGGGCTGCAGTCACTAAAAAGTTAAAGTCAGAGGCATAGGCTAATAGATACTCTTGAATACTATGATCATTAGGGATAATGCCGTTGGCTCTAAGCCACACATAGCGCACAGGCTCACTGGTTGAAGGTGCGAGTGGATTACCTGGGTTAACTAAACGCATTTCAATTGGCGAATCGGCCATAAATTTCTCAAGCATCTTTGCTGGCACTTTATCGCGCATCGTCATGGCCAGTTCTTGCTGATTCATCAATCCTTCTGGTCCCGGTACATCAGGCATAGTCGCTTGATGTTCATACCCTTGCTCGATCGTTTGGAATGAGCAGGTCATATAAAAAATCGGACGGCCTTTTTGAATCGCTTTCACTCTCCGGGCACTAAAGCTACCGCCATCACGCATGATTTCAACATCATAGACAATCGGTTGTTTTTCATCACCTGCGCGTAAAAAATAAGAATGCAAAGAATGCGCATATCGATCTGCACTCACGGTCTGTTTTGCTGCACTCAATGCTTGCCCCATCACCTGACCGCCAAAGACATGGCCAAAACCTAAATCCTGACTTTGACCACGAAATAACCCCAGCTCAATTTGTTCAAGGGACAATAATGATAATAAATCGTTTAAAACCTGACTCATTTAACTCTCTCACAAACCACATAATTATAGATAAGCCTACCTTAAACTCTTCAGTAAGAGCTAGTGACTTTTGATTACCATTTTAAATCAGCACTACTTTATATATTCAAATTCGAAATTAGTGATTTGTCGCAAACAATATCAACAGCAGTCGTTAACAAAATTTGTTAAGCTATTAGGCATTACTAATCTAGTTATTTGATGTTTATGCAACCTTGGATTTTGGCTATTCGCCCAAGAACATTGCCAGCGGCAATAGGACCTTTACTTATCGGTAATATGTTAGCGCTTCAGCTAGCACAATTTAGCTGGCTCATTGCCGCTATTTCAATGTTATGTGCCGTGTTACTGCAAATATCAGTCAATTTAGCTAATGACTATTTTGACTTTAAAAATGGTATAGATACCGCAGAAAGACTTGGGCCAGTGCGTGTGACTCAAAGCGGCATGATCGCCCCAAATACGGTACGCAACGCCATGATATTGTGTTTATTGGCAGCCTTATTAGTGGGTTCACACCTTATTTTGCACGGTGGTTGGCCAATTGCCATATTAGCAGCAGCGTCAATTTTAGCGGCACTTTGCTACAGTGGCGGCCCTTACCCTCTGGCATCTCATGGATTAGGTGAAGTTGCAGCATTTATCTTTTTTGGCTTAGTTGCTGTTGTAGGTAGCTACTACCTGCAAGCTGGCGAGACCACATTAACGGCTTGGCTATTAGGCTGTGCAATCGGATTTTTTAACGCCGCCATTATGTTAGTCAATAATACCCGTGATATCACAACCGATACCAAAGCGGGCAAAAACACCCTTGCGGTTCGCATTGGTGAAGCGCAAGCAAAAGTCTTATACCAAAGCTTGTTATATTTACCTTTTGGAATAATCATTGCCGGATTTTTATTGGGTGCACTTCAGGGCTGGCCAGTATTATTAGCAGGCGTATCATTAGTCTTAGCCAGAAACTTAAGTAAAGATTTTAGAGATAACTCAGGAGAAGCGTTAAATCCTATTCTGGGTAAAACAGCTAAACTGACGATGATTTTCAGCGCACTTTTCAGCGCGGGCTTAATTATCAATTTCAGCCAAATCTGAGTATCAAAAAACTTAGATAACCTGAAATCTACATAACCTAAAACTAAGTACACTCAAGTTAAAAAGCTCAGTGTAAAAATCAAAAAAGGCTTCATTAAGAAGCCTTTTTTATTGGATAACACAAACTAAACTTTACACTTTAGTTAAAGTGCGCTCTTTTGCGCTCCAGTCTAAATGGTATTTTTCGCCAGCCGGTTTATCTGTTCGTTCAAAAGTATGCGCGCCAAAAAAGTCGCGTTGACCTTGCAATAAGTTAGCAGGCAATGTTTCGCAGCGATAACTATCATAATATGCCACAGCGGAACTAATACACGGTGCAGGAATACCTTGCATCACTGATGCCGCGACTGTTTTGCGCCAGTTTAATTGCTTGGTTGCTAAAGTGCTGCTAAAGCTTTCGGCCATTAACAGATTTGGCAACGCAGGATCTTGCTCATAAGCTTGAGTAATGGACTGTAAAAAAGTCGCTCTAATGATACAACCAGCACGCCAAATTTTAGCTATTTCAGCAAAGTTAAGTGGCCAATTTTGCTCTTTAGCTTCCATTGCCATTAGCTGAAAACCTTGCGCATAACAGCATACTTTGGCGCAATATAACGCATCTTCTAATGCATCGATAAAGGCTGTTTCCTCAACATCTGACAAGGTTATTTTTGCTGGACCAATTAGGGTTTTGCTTAACGACACTCGTAATGTTTTTTGAGTACTTACCGCACGGGCATACACAGCTTCAGCGATTGTTGGCGCTGGACAGCCAATTTGCAAACTACTGACTGCAGTCCACAAACCCGTGCCTTTTTGGCCGGCTTTATCCAAAATCATCTCAACCAGCGGTTTACCCGTTAGCGGATCATCTTGTTGCAATACTTCTGCACTGATTTCCATTAAATAGCTATTTAAACTACCTTGGTTCCAACGCTTGAAGATATCACCAATCTCGTGGGTTGATAAATCTAAACCATCGTGAAGCAATTGATAGGCTTCGCAAATTAACTGCATATCAGCATATTCAATACCATTGTGTACCATTTTAACGTAATGGCCTGAACCTGCAGGGCCAATAAAAGTGGTACAAGGTTCGCCTTCAGTAACCGGGTTACCGGGCTCAAAACGCTCAATAGGCAAACCTGTTTTACTGTCAACTTTAGCCGCGATAGCGTTCCAAATTGGCGCGACATATTGCCATGCTGATTCATCGCCACTGGGCATTAATGACGGACCAAAACGTGCACCCACTTCACCACCAGAAACGGCTGAACTAAAAAACTTAAACTTACCTTTATAGTGCGCCTCACGCTCAACCGTATCAGTCCACAAACTGTTACCGGTATCAATGACAATATCATCACTGGAAATGCCACTTTCAATCAAAGTATTACAAATACCATCAACAATTTTGCCCGCAGGTACTGATAAAACAATTACTTTAGGGGAAATTAATTTTTCGAGCATTTCTGAAAGATTCTTACAAGCTTGCATTCGAGGTGCTAAGCCTTCTTTCCGCTCTTGGTGTTCTTGTTCAAGCGCGCCATTAACTTTGGCCTCATCAAGATCAAAAACAGTCACGTGGTAGCCATTATCAGCTATATTTAACGCAAGATTTTTGCCCATAACACCAAGGCCGATTACGCCGATGTTTGACAATTGAGTGTGGTGAGTCATTAGATTTATATTCCACAAGGTCACAGAGATTTATCGCGATTCGCGAACCCATATGGACAAATATTATAGCGATTTTTGTAACTAAATTACCAGTTAAAACCTAGATACTATGGGTTACAGTAATCAAAATGTGTTTTTCAATATTTTCGTAAAGCAGTCTTTTTAAGGTATATTTAATAAAAACGTCAATGTTATCAAGTATAAAAATCATTATCTTAGCTAACATTGACGTCTGTATTTATTAAAAAATTTACTCACCTAAGGCTTTAGTTAGTGCATTAGCATAGCCCATTCGCGTTAACGTATTGCGAACAATGTCTAAAGTTTGTGGATCTTCTATGGTAGCGGGCACAGTATATTCTTGGTTATCGGCAATTTTACGCATAGTGGCGCGTAAAATTTTGCCTGAACGAGTCTTAGGCAATTTAGGCACTGCGCTGACTAATCTAAACGATGCCACTGGGCCTATTTCATGCCTTACTAAGGCTAATAGTTGGCGATGAAGTTCATCATCGGTTAGGTTAACGCCATTTTTAAGCACCACCATACCCAGGGGCACCTGGCCTTTTAATTTATCTTGCACCCCAATAACCGCCGCTTCTGCCACCGCAGGGTGTTGACACAAGACTTCTTCAAAGCGCCCTGTTGATAAACGATGACCGGCCACATTAATAATGTCGTCGATGCGACTCATAATATACAGATAACCATCTTCATCAATGTAACCAGCATCACCGGTTAAATAGTATCCGTGATACATGGATAAATAACTGTCCACATAGCGGTCATCATTTTGCCATAAGGTGGTTAATGTCCCTGGCGGTAACGGTTGCTTAATGACCACGTTACCACTTTCATTGGCGGGCACTTGCTCACCCATAGCGTCAAGCACTTCCACTTGATAACCCGGTACCGGTCTTGCGGGTGATCCAGGCTTAATCGCTATAGGTTCAATGCCCATTAAGTTTGACGCTACTGGCCAACCCGTTTCAGTTTGCCACCAATGGTCAATCACAGGTTTACCCAGCATGGCTTGACTCCAGTTTAACGTTTCTGGATCACAACGCTCCCCCGCTAAAAACATTTGTTTTAAACAGCTCAGATCAAATGGCTTAATGAGCTCACCTTCGGGATCTTCGCGTTTAATGGCTCGAATAGCGGTTGGGGCGGTAAAAAAACTTTTGACGTTATTGGCGGCAATAATTCGCCAGAATGCCGCGGCATCCGGTGTACCAATGGGTTTTCCTTCATACATAATTGTGGTTGCACCGACTAATAACGGCCCATAAACAATATATGAATGACCAACCACCCAGCCCACATCAGATGCAGCCCAAAACACCTCATCTTGCTCAATATCGTAGATATTCTTCATCGACCAACATAAAGCCACCGCATGACCACCATTATCACGTACAACACCTTTAGGTTTGCCGGTTGTGCCTGAGGTATAAAGCACATATAAAGGATCGGTGGCATTGAGGGATACACAATCTGCATTTGAGGCATTTTGCAGTGCGTGCTGCCAGTCAGCATCTCTTGGCTCGGTTAACTCTGCTTGATATTGATGTCTGGCTAAAATAAGGCAATGGTCAACTTTATGACTGGCTTGGTTTAGTGCATCGTCTAATAATGGCTTATAAGGTACAACGCCTGAGGGCTCTATGCCGCAAGATGCTGACAGCACGAGTTTAGGTTTGGCATCATTAATACGAGTCGCCAACTCATTGGCGGCAAAACCACCAAACACCACTGAATGAATGGCTCCAATACGAGCACACGCTAACATTGCAAAAGCGGTTTCGGGCACCATTGGCATATAAATCACCACCCTGTCACCCTTTTCAATACCGATAGACTGCATGTAGCCCGCTAAACGGCTCACTTGTGCTAATAATTCGTTATAGGTGATGGTGTATTGATTTTGTGTGACTGGGCTAATGTAATTAATGGCGATACGCTCGCCTTTTCCCGCAGCAACATGACGGTCAACGGCGTTGTAACACGTGTTCATCTTGCCATCGGCAAACCATTGATAAAAAGGTTTATTTGAATCATCTAAAATGCTCTTAGGCTCTTTGTCCCAAGTAATCATCTTTGCAGCATCAGCCCAAAAGGTCGTTGGATCTTCAATTGATTGCTCATGTAATGACTTTCCTACATCAGTCATGTTAGTTCTCCGTTAGCTCTCCCAAGGTTGATTATGAGCAGAATTAAGCCAATATCCCTATTAGACCAAGGGATTAGTATTGATATTTATGAGCGCTGCGACAATTACATCAACAGGATACAGAAACATAAATAATAATTAATAAAAACTTATTAATTAATAGCTTAAAGAAAAAACCCAATCGAAATGGCAAGATGAATCAACAGTTATAAAATAGATTTTTTACCGCAAACTTTACCTTTACGTAAACTTCATATATCGTGCAACAAAAGAAACCTATTTGGTGAGATGATGAACGCTACAGTCAGCACCCAATCTACATACTCTATCAGTGATTTATCAAAAGAATTTGATATCACCACCCGCAGCATTCGTTTTTACGAAGACCAAGGCTTAATCAAGCCGAAGCGTCGTGGCCAAACACGCATATACACCCTAAAAGATCGCGTCAGACTGAAACTGATTTTACGCGGTAAACGTTTAGGCTTTTCATTGGCTGAAACTCGCCGCCTATTCGAACTTTACGATGCAGACAAATCAAGCACATCACAGCTCAATACCATGCTGGACTTAGTCAATGATAAAAAGGCCGCACTTCAGCAGCAAATGGATGACATTAAAGTGGTGCTGATGGAACTCAATTCTGCCGAGCAACAATGTAAATCAGCCTTAGAAACTAACAAGGCATCAAAAACATAAACGCGATTTATTTGACTATTATTACAAATATTGTCATTAAAAAATCGAGTGATATTTTAGTAAAAATGCCAGTAAAAATAGAACCGAATAATCGGTCATTAGCATCATCAATACCATTTAGCTGTTTAACGCAGCCTTTAAAAGACAAGCAAATGACGCCAAAACGCAACATAGCGTGGCGTCTCAAATAATAATTCAACAGGACATAAGCCATGAGCGATTTATACAGCAGCCTTAATTTCGGTTTGGGCGAAGATATTGATATGTTGCGCGACGCAGTTCGCAGTTTTGCCAGCAACGAAATTGCCCCCATTGCCGCACAAGTAGACCATGACAATGAGTTCCCTAATCACATGTGGACTCAGTTGGGTGATATGGGCTTGCTTGGTGTCACTGTGCCAGAGGAATTTGGTGGTGCAAACATGGGTTACTTAGCCCATGTTGTGGCAATGGAAGAAGTGTCACGGGCATCAGCCTCTATTGGTTTAAGCTATGGCGCGCATTCAAACTTATGTGTAAATCAAATCAACCGTAATGGTAATGCTGCGCAACGCGCAAAATATTTGCCCAAATTAGTCAGTGGTGAACATATTGGTGCACTTGCCATGAGTGAGCCTAATGCGGGTTCTGACGTAGTGTCGATGAAGCTCAGTGCCCGTAAAGAAGGCGACCGTTATATTCTTAATGGCAATAAAATGTGGATCACCAATGGTCCAGATGCACATACTTATGTGATTTATGCCAAAACTGATTTAGAAAAAGGCGCCCATGGTATCACCGCCTTCATCGTAGAACGTGGCTCTAAAGGTTTCAGCCAAGCGCAGAAATTAGATAAATTAGGCATGCGTGGTTCAAATACCTGTGAGTTAGTGTTTGAAGACTGTGAAGTGCCAGAAGAAAATATTTTAGGCGGACTGAACAATGGCGTAAAAGTACTTATGAGCGGCCTAGATTATGAACGCGTCGTACTGTCTGGCGGCCCACTTGGCATTATGGCAGCGTGTATGGACATCGTGGTGCCTTATATTCACGAGCGCGTCCAGTTTGGTCAATCTATCGGTGAATTCCAGCTTGTGCAGGGCAAAATTGCTGACATGTACACGGGGATGAACGCAGCAAGATCCTATGTTTATAACGTTGCTAAGTCTTGTGACCGTGGCGAAACCACCCGTAAAGATGCTGCTGGTGCAATTTTGTACAGTGCCGAATTAGCCACTAAAATGGCATTAGATGCCATTCAACTGCTTGGTGGCAATGGCTATGTGAACGACTATGCCACAGGCCGTTTATTACGTGATGCCAAACTATATGAAATAGGCGCCGGTACCTCAGAAATTCGCCGTATGCTTATCGGCCGTGAACTGTTTAACGAATCTAAATAATGGTCAATGCGTTAGCCTTATCAACACTTGTTCAAAGTGAATAGGTATGGCTAACAATTTTCCACTTGAGGGGTAAGTTAATCGGCGTAAACGCCCTCCCCCCTCAATACCCTATTTGTGCTCAATAAAGGATATTGACATGACGCACCTGAGCAGCAAGATAAATCCTCGTAGTGATGAATTCAAAGCTAAATATGATGATATGGCTTTGTTAGTCGAAGACCTGCAGCAAAAACTGGCAAAAATTGAACAAGGTGGTGGCCCTGTGGCGTGTGAACGTCATCTGTCACGTGGAAAATTATTACCCCGTCACCGAGTTGAAAAACTGCTCGATCCTGGTTCTCCTTTTCTAGAAATCGCTCAATTTGCTGCATTTGAAGTCTATGATGAAGATGTCCCTGCCGCAGGTGTTATTGCCGGTATTGGGCGTGTAAGCGGCGTCGAGTGTATGATTATTGCTAACGACGCCACAGTAAAAGGCGGCACTTACTACCCTATTACAGTGAAAAAGCATTTACGCGCACAGGACATCGCCAAACGCTGTCATTTACCGTGTATTTATCTGGTTGATTCAGGCGGGGCAAACTTGCCACGCCAGGACGAAGTATTTCCAGACCGCGATCATTTCGGGCGTATTTTTTACAATCAAGCACAAATGTCGGCCCTTGGCATTCCGCAAATTGCCGTGGTAATGGGTTTATGTACCGCAGGTGGTGCTTATGTACCTGCAATGGCAGATGAATCGATTATTGTTAAAGATCAAGGCACCATCTTTTTAGCTGGGCCTCCTCTAGTTAAAGCAGCAACTGGCGAAGAAGTATCAGCGGAAGAATTAGGTGGCGCAGAAGTGCATACCAAAATATCCGGTGTTGCCGATCACTTAGCTCAAAACGATGATCATGCATTAGAGCTTGCACGTCGGGCAGTACTGCGCCTAAATCATCAAAAAACGATTTCCAGCATGCTTAGCCCAGTAAAACCGCCTAAGTATGATATTCATGAACTTTACGGCATTGTCGGAACCGATCTTAAAAAGCCATTTGATGTTAAAGAAGTCATTGGTCGTATCGTCGATGATTCAGACTTTGACGAGTTTAAGGCCAATTACGGTGCAACATTGGTCTGTGGCTTTGCCCGCATTCATGGTTACCCTGTTGGTATTGTTGCCAACAATGGCATTTTGTTCTCCGAGTCGGCTCAAAAAGGCGCTCACTTTATTGAGCTATGTTGCCAACGTAAAATTCCATTACTGTTCTTACAGAACATTACCGGGTTTATGGTCGGTAAGAAGTACGAACATGAAGGCATTGCCAAGCACGGTGCCAAAATGGTTACCGCTGTATCTTGTGCCAACGTGCCTAAATTTACCGTGATTATTGGCGGCAGTTATGGCGCAGGTAACTATGGCATGTGTGGCCGAGCATTTGAACCCACTATGATGTGGATGTGGCCAAACGCGCGCATTTCAGTCATGGGCGGTGAACAAGCAGCAGGCGTTCTTGCTACAGTTCGTCGTGATGGTTTAGCCCGTAAAGGGGTTGAATGGACCAGCGAAGAAGAACAAGCATTCAGAAAGCCTATTGTTGAGCAATATGACAAAGAAGGTCATCCATACCATGCCAGTGCCCGCCTGTGGGACGATGGTATTATCGACCCAGCACAAACCCGTGATGTGGTAGGTTTAGCGTTATCAGCGGCATTAAATGCGCCTATTGAAGACACCAAGTTTGGTGTGTTCCGCATGTAATTGCGTTCAATCAATAGGAGCATTAAAAAATGATTAAAAATGATTTTCAACACATCCAATGTCATCTTAACCAAGGCGTGGGTGAGTTAATATTAAATCGCGCAGAAAAACATAATGCGTTTGATGAAGTGATGATTAATGAAATGATTATCGCCATCGAACAGTTTGCCGATTCATCAGAATGCCAAATTTTGGTACTGCGTGCCAATGGAAAAAACTTCAGTGCTGGGGCGGATCTTAATTGGATGCGCAAGCAAGCCAAAATGGATTTCGAGCAAAATCTCACAGATGCCCATGAACTTGCCAAACTGATGCATGTGCTTGATAAATTCCCTAAACCGAGTATCGCACTGGTTAATGGAGCAGCCTTTGGTGGCGCATTAGGGTTAATTTGTTGCTGCGACATCGCGATTGCCAATCAAGCTGCCAGCTTTTGTTTAAGCGAAGTCAAACTTGGCTTAATTCCAGCGGTGATTAGTCCTTATGTAGTGCGCGCTATGGGTAATCGCCAAGCCAGACGCTATATGTTAACTGCAGAGCGTTTTAGTGCTAAAGAAGCCCTTAAACAACAGGTTATTCACGCCATTGATGATGATCTAGATGCAGCAGCAGCGCCTTTTATTACCGCCTTTAAAGCGAACAGTCCACAAGGTATGGCATGGGTTAAAACCTTAGTGGCTCGACTAGAAGACGGTGTAATTGATGATGCAACACTGAGCTACACCAGTGAACAGATTGCCCGTATTCGAGTCTCTGATGAAGGCCAAGAAGGCCTAAATGCCTTTTTCGAAAAACGCTCTCCGGCTTGGCAACATGCCGCCGTCCCTCAAGGAGCCAAATAATGATTACTAAATTACTGATAGCCAACCGTGGTGAAATTGCCTGCCGTATTATTAAAACGGCTAAGGCCATGGGTGTACGTACCATAGCCTTATATTCTGATGCCGATAAAGATGCCCTTCATGTCGCTATGGCGGATGAGTCTTATCACCTGGGTGGCAGTGCCCCAGCGGATTCATATTTAAAAGCCGATTTGATTATTGATATTGCCAAACGTTCTGGCGCCGAAGCCATTCACCCAGGTTATGGCTTTTTGTCTGAAAATGCGGAGTTTGCCCGTAAGTGCGAGCAGAACGGTATTGCTTTTGTCGGTCCTGGTAGTGATGCCATTGATGCCATGGGCAGTAAAAGTGCGGCAAAACAGATTATGGGTAAGGCGAATGTGCCATTAGTGCCTGGCTATCATGGTGATGATCAAAGCGATGAAAATTTAGTTTTTCAAGCCACACAAGTCGGCTTTCCACTACTCATTAAGGCTGCATATGGCGGTGGTGGTAAAGGCATGCGCATCGTTGAAAATGACGGTGAAACCCTTGAAGCTATTCGCTCTGCTCGTCGTGAAGCCACCTCATCATTTGGTAATGATAAATTATTAATGGAGCGTTACTTACGTCAGCCACGCCATGTAGAAGTTCAAGTTTTTGCCGACAGTAAAGGCAACGCTATCTATTTATCAGATCGTGATTGCTCTATTCAACGCCGTCACCAAAAAGTGGTTGAAGAAGCGCCGGCGCCAGGTTTGTCAGATGAGCTTCGTGTTCAAATGGGTGAAGCAGCAGTTGCTGCTGCCAAAGCCATTGATTATGTAGGCGCAGGTACGGTTGAGTTTCTACTTGATACCGATAACAGCTTCTACTTCATGGAAATGAATACTCGTTTACAAGTTGAACATCCAGTGACAGAAATGGTCACAGGCCAAGACTTAGTAAAATGGCAGCTTCTAGTCGCCAGTGGTGGAGAATTACCGCTAAAACAAGATGAAGTGCGCATTCATGGTCACTCATTTGAAGTGCGTATTTACGCAGAAGACCCACAGAATGAGTTTTTACCCGCTAGCGGTAAACTGAATTTTTTACGTGAACCTGAGCAAAACCGTCATGTGCGTATTGACTCAGGCATCCGTGAAAACGATGTAATCAGTAATTTCTATGACCCAATGATCGCTAAATTGATTGTATGGGATGAAACTCGTCCACGTGCCTTACATCGCTTAGTTAATGCACTAGAGTCATATCAAATAAGTGGCCTTAAGCATAACATTGAGTTTTTAGCCAATATTGCTGAACACCCCGCGTTTGCCAAAGCAGATTTTTGTACCGACTTTATCGAGCGCTATGGCAATACTTTAATTGGCGATGCTAGCAGTGAATCTGATACTGCGATTGCCCTCGCCGGTTTATATCAGGTGCTATTACGTCAGCAACAAGCAAAAGTGAATGCCGTTAATAGCAACGATCCCTATTCTCCCTGGGGGCAAGTCAGTGGCTTTAGATTAAACAGTGCTAGCATTCATCATGTTGCCCTACTTGATGAAAAACATGAACTGCAAAACTTACTGATGACAGACTTAGGCAGCGCATTGCACTTAGGCCTAAATGGCCAGGCGCTAAAACTAGCCGGTCAAATTAAAGGTGATGTGTTGTTTGCTGAAATTAATGGCCATAAAAGTAAAGTGCCTGTCAGCTGTGATGGTGACGACTTTACCTTGTTTCTCCCTAGCGGCAGTTACCACTTTACCGCAGTGCTTGCACAAGTTGCCGATGAAACCATTAACAGCGCAGATAAGTTAAAAGCGCCAATGAACGGCACAGTGGTGACTCATCTTGTTGAAGTGGGCGCAACCGTTAAAGCGGGACAAGGCCTATTAGTGATGGAAGCCATGAAAATGGAGTACACCATAGAAGCCCCATTTGATGGCGTAGTCACCGAGTTTTACTTCCAAAGTGGTGAGTTAGTTAGCGATGGCGTACAGCTGTTACATGTCGAAGAGTCTGTCAAGCAAGCGACTACGGAAACTGAAAAGGAAGCTAAAACATGATGCCATCAAAGGTGAGCATTTTTGAAGTTGGCGCCCGTGACGGTTTACAAAATGAAGTACCCGTGTCCACTGCCGCTAAACTGCAGCTTATTGCAGACTTGGCAGCAGCGGGCATAACTCGCATTGAAGCGGGCAGCTTTGTGTCACCTAAATGGGTGCCACAAATGGCTGACTCAGGTGACATATTTAGCCAAATGTCACGGGTAAAAGGTGTAACTTACAGCGCCTTAACCCCAAATCTGAAAGGTTTTGAGCTCGCGCTAGCCTCTGGCGCCGATGAGGTGGCAATATTTGGCGCCGCTTCAGAGAGCTTCAGTCAGAAAAATATTAATTGCTCAATTGATGAGTCAATTGAGCGCTTTATGCCATTGATGCAACAAGCAAAACAGCACAATATTGCTGTGCGTGGTTATGTCTCATGCGTACTTGGTTGCCCCTATGAAGGTCACATCGATGTCAATGAAGTCGCCCGAGTGTCTGAAATTCTTTACAAAATGGGCTGTTATGAGATTTCACTGGGTGACACCATAGGTATTGGCACACCATCAAATGCCCGTAAAATGGTAGAAGCGGTGGCGAGTGTCGTACCTGTAAACAAGCTTGCACTGCACTTTCACGACACCTACGGACAAGCATTGGCTAATATTTTAGCCTGCTTAGACATGGGGGTTACCAGTTTTGATGCATCTGTCGCGGGGTTGGGCGGATGTCCTTATGCTAAGGGCGCCTCAGGAAACTTAGCGACTGAAGACTTAGTTTACATGCTTCATGGTATGGGGATTGAGACAGGTATCGACCTAAACATGCTTGCTATAGCGGGTAATAATATCAGCCAAATTATTGGCCGTAAAAGTGCCTCAAAAGTCGCTAATGCATTAGCCTAATTTAGATGGGCAACGAACTTATTTTAAGCTGCTGACTCAAATAATACTCAGCATCTATTAAACATAATAACGAGAAAAGGACAGCACAATGGCAGGTTTCAATAAAGTCGTTCACAGCTATGACGAAGCGCTAGCTGGGCTGACAGATAACATGACCTTAATGGTTGGCGGGTTTGGTTTGTGTGGTATTCCTGAAGGCTTAATTAACCATATGGTTAAATTAGGCGTGACGGGGTTAACCGCTATTTCAAACAATGCTGGGGTAGATGATTTCGGTTTAGGTTTGTTACTCAAACAACGCCAAATTGCCACCATGATAGCGTCTTACGTCGGCGAAAATGCCACCTTTGAACAACAAATGTTGTCAGGTGAATTGAACGTCATTTTAACCCCACAAGGTACTTTGGCCGAAAAGATTCGCGCCGGTGGTGCTGGTATTCCTGCTTTTTTCACCGCAACAGGTTACGGCACACCCATTGCAGACGGTAAAGAAACCCGCGAAATCAAAGGCCGACATTATGTGTTAGAAGAATCACTTACCGCAGACTTTGCGTTAGTACGTGCCTGGAAAGCAGACACTATGGGTAATTTAGTATTCCGTAAAACGGCTGCTAACTTTAACCCTATGATGGCCACTGCAGGTAAAATTACCGTGGTTGAAGCTGAAGAAATTGTTCAGCCAGGCGAGCTTGACCCTAACCATATTCATACCCCAGGGATTTATGTTGATCGCGTGATCAAAGCCAGCTTTGAAAAACGCATTGAGCAACGTACCGTCACCCAAGCAACTGCTAAATAAAGGAGAGCAAGCACATGGCTTTAACCAGAGAACAACTTGCTCAACGTGTAGCAAAAGAAATGCAAGACGGCTTTTACGTCAACCTAGGTATTGGTATTCCTACCCTTGTGGCTAACTATATTCCACAGGGCATGCAGGTAATGCTGCAATCTGAAAATGGTTTATTAGGCATGGGACCATTTCCAACCGAAGACGCTATCGATGCTGATTTAATCAACGCCGGTAAACAAACCGTGACCGCTGTTGATGGTGCATCATTTTTCTCATCAGCAGAGAGCTTTGCCATGATCCGCGGTGGGCATGTCGATTTAACGGTACTGGGTGCATTTGAAGTTGATGTCAATGGCTCCATCGCCTCTTGGATGATCCCAGGTAAGCTCATTAAAGGCATGGGCGGCGCAATGGATTTAGTGGCTGGCGCTGAAAATATCATCGTCACCATGATGCATGCAGACAAACACGGTAACTCTAAGTTATTGCCTTTATGTGAGCTACCGTTAACGGGTTACGGCTGTATTAAGCGTGTAATGACCGACTTAGCCTTTATCGAAATCAAAGACGGCGCATTCTACTTACTTGAGCGTGCACCTGGTGTATCGGTAAAAGAGATTATCGCTAAAACGGCAGGTAAATTAGTTGTGCCTGAGCATGTGCCTGAAATGGTGTTTTAGTCTATAAGATAAATACTGAACAAACTTAAAAGCGCACTTACAGAGAAGTGTGCTTTTTTATTAGCAACACTAATGAAATCAATCTTTAGAGCATCAAATCGATATGAATTTAGTTTTACCAAGCCTCGAATATCTGCAAAGCTATCATGGTTACATCAACGAATTGGGCAATGAAGAGCGCTATCCTTTCGTATTAGATTTTGATTATCAAGATTTCACCGCCTATTTGATTAAAATCAAACATTTCTCAGAAGGCATAAACCTGCCCTGCGGCTATGTTCCTAGTAGTACATTCTGGCTAATTCATCACAATGAAATAGTGGGTGTGACTAATTTGCGTCATCATCTAAACCCTCAAATTAAGCATTGTGGTGGCCATATTGGTTTAAGTATTCGGCCATCTAAAAGAGGCGCAGGTTTAGGTATTCTGTTAATGAAACTCTCTATTGAAAAGCTCCATTCAATGGGCAACAGTGAACTACACATTCATTGTTATGAATCTAATTTAGCCTCCGAACGGGCAATTATCTGCAATGGTGGGGTTTTCGACTCTGCTATAAAAAGTGATTCACACATAGTTAAAAGATATATTATTAACCTTGCGGCTTGTTTAAAGTCAAAATAATATCAACACCTTACTTTGACGAGCTTAATTTAATACCATTATATAACCCTATCAGCAGTGTTATAGAATGGTTTTAATGGCTTGCAAACCGCTTAAAATGGCTATTTCCCTCTATTTATCCAATCGCGACACAACTCGATTTCGTCCTGATTTTTTAGCAGCATAAAGTGCAATATCACTTTGCTTTAACCATTCCTCTAACGAATCATTAATACGCAATTCAGCCACCCCTATACTGCAGGACACATTCACAGGTACGCCGTCAAAGTCGGTTTGGTAAACCGCTTGCTTTAGCCTTTGAGCCATCTCCAATGCTTTTTGCAAATCACAATCTTCATATTGAACTAAAAACTCTTCTCCACCAAAACGAAACAGCTTAGCCTCGGCGGGAAGTAAATGCTTTATCACCTCACTGAACTGCGTCAGTAGCTTATCGCCCACTAAATGGCCGTAGGTGTCATTAACCGTTTTAAAATGATCGATATCGATTAATAACAGACTAGTATCCGTTCCTGTATGCTTAAACGATTCAATACTGCTACTTAAACTGGTGGCTAAATTTTTTCTATTTAATGCGCCAGTTAACTCGTCTGTGGTAGCCAAATAAATAAGCGCAGCCTTTTGTTTTGCAATGATGTAAGCAAATATCGCCGCAAAAATAATGCAATCGAACATTGCCACCCCAAAGCGCCATACAAGGGAGTAAGTTTCAATATTGAGCGCAGCGATCAAACAGGTTAACACGTAAAAACTACTGATGAAGGATGCGTTTTTAAAATTAAAGATAAAGAAAAAAATAAAGATTGTTGGAAAAACATAGATTAACGATTTATAACCTAAAGAATAACAAGATATTGCAATCGTAATACACACTAATATTAAGGTAATTTGTTTGTGTAATATAGTCCCACGATGCTTGATCTCAAGTACCAATGAAATCAATATCGGTAACAAGGCTAACGAGAAAAGGGTAAACAAAAACAAGTCATCATGGGTCAAACGATACAAAGCGTAGATAAAAAATGTGAACAAAGCGGCCAGATGAAAGGCTATTGAAGCGTTCCTTGGTAACCTTTTCGAATCCTGAAGTGCAGTCATATACTTCATAAAGCATCCTTTATAATTTTTATTGGAGGATTTATGCAACGTCATAGAGAACGCTAAAGTAACTAGCGTACAAA
The DNA here is from genome assembly GCF_020511155.1 of Shewanella glacialimarina. NCBI lineage: Bacteria > Pseudomonadati > Pseudomonadota > Gammaproteobacteria > Alteromonadales > Shewanellaceae > Shewanella > Shewanella glacialimarina. The sequence goes on from NZ_CP041216.1 coordinate 2,898,652, forward strand.
GTGAGTTATTTTTTAGAGTATAGACTAAAATACTTGCTTCACGGCAACCGAAAAACAACCATAGAAAATCAACAGCGTATGAAAATGTCAGGGTGATAAAACTTCAGAAGCGGTTTTGAATCGTTAATCTGTAACAGGAGTTGGAATTGGAATTAGACTAAATCTATTTTTAAGGCAAGTAATCTAAATTGAAAATATGGTTATTATCACAAGGGTAAATGCAGCCAGTATTTACTGTTTTGACTGCATTTATTGTATTAACCATGACTACAGCTCTTTTGCTGCATTGTCGCTAACAATGGTCACCTGTGGCGTTATACTTTGTCTATTTTGTGTAAAGGTAATTAACCGCTCAGTCAGCAAGCTCATGCTATATCCCAGTACAGCACCAATAGCTAATGGAGGCACTATCGCAGCGATATCAGCGTTCATCGCAAAAGTAATACAGCAACCAATAAATGCACCGGGGATGAAGGCAAGACGTTTATGGCTGGCTTGTAAACACATCAGGCTGGTGACAATTCCCGTTAGTGCGTAACTGATAATGGGTGAGCCAAAAAAAGTGCTGCCGACGATAATCAGCCACCCCCAGAAAACACCTGACAAGTTAGTACTCATTGCCATTAACATGCCTTTAAAGCCGCTTTCGGTTTGAGCAAAAAAGGTACTGCAACCTAAAAACCCAATCCAGGTCACTAGCTGGAATACATCTGCAACTCCTGCCCATAAAGCGGCTAATAAGCCCGCTGAAAGTGCAATTTGCCAACGATACTGCATGACTCACTCCAACTAAATTGTTTTAATAATAGAAATAACTATTCCCAAAAATACCACAATAACAATCGATTTCAATATTTAATTGTGATGTGAAAAAGAAGATACAAAATCTATGAACAACATCAAATATCTCGCTTATTTGTGAACATAAAATCCCTTATGACAGGCAACCTCTAAATTTTCTAGCAAGAATTAAGTGATCAAAGATTATTGCCAAGATAAATTGGATCATAAAAAACACCCACGTAAGGCGAGTAATACGTGATGTACCTCAAGCTTTACCGATAAAGAAAGCTTAATCAATAAATGCAGCTCTTTTCATGCGTAGGGCGACAGTTTCTCTTTATCAGTTAATTTAATCTAACGGTATGAACAGGGTTGATTGTTTTCAGGAATGGGGATTAGCACTATTTTATTACATCTAAAGATTAAGGGCTCACCATGAAAAATTCTTTCTCATCCTTAAGATTGAATCTAGCAACAACAAGCCTTGATTGGGTTATGGAACACACGATAAAGCATTCATTAAGCCTTAAAAATGCTGTCACTCTTGATGAGTTACAGCCACATAATGTGCCTCAGTCCCCAATTGAAACCCTTTATATCCATATTCCTTTTTGCCATACCCTTTGTCGTTTTTGTTCGTTCCATAAAGTCAAATTTAACGAACATATTGCCAGGGAGTATTTTCAAGCTCTAAGGCAAGAAATACGCGCAGTACTCACCCAAGGTTATCGCTTTAACCGGGTTTATATTGGCGGTGGCACGACGACTATTTTAGAAGATGAACTGATTAACACTATCGAGATGATAAAATCATTAACCTCGGTACGTGAAGTATCATGTGAGAGCGACCCAATCTATTTTAAAGAGGGCAATCCACACTTACTAAAAGGGCTAGTCGACCGCATGTCTATTGGCATACAAAGCTTTGATGATAAGATATTAAAAGCCAGCGGACGATTTGAAAAATTTGGCAGTGGTTTACAACAAGCTGAGTATGTCAGCCGAGCCATTGAGGTTATTCCAACGGTTAATGTAGACATGATGTATGGCTTTAACATACAAACACCTGAAACCATTGCCAACGATTTAGCGCAAACTATTCGCTTACATCCAGATCAAATTACCACTTATCCACTAACAATCGGTATTGGTAAAAATAGTAAAAAGGCGGCTTGCCTAGCGGGTCAAGCCAACGAATTATGGCCACAGTTTTTAGCTGTCAAAAAAGCAATGTCTGAGCACTATGTTATGGAGTTTCCTTGGACTTTTAGCCGAAACTATGGCAAACCGGTAAAAAATAAATATGTATTAGATGGTGAAGACTGTTTTGGCGTAGGATCGGGAGCATTTGGTCGTTTTGGTGAACAGTTTCGCATTTCAAGCTTTGATATTCCCGATTATATCAATCGTATCAATGCGGGTCATACTGGCACTTGCTATACCAAACCATTAGAGAAAAAAGCACTGTTACAACATCATTTAATGATGATGATGGGACATGGCGTGTTAGATAATAAGCTATTAAAAAACCATACTGGCTATAGTTTATGGCAAGCTTTCCCTATAGAAATGACTTACCTGCTATCTGCTGGTGCGCTTATTAAACAAGGAGACCAATACCATACAAACACACAGGGCCAATTTATTGCTTTGAAAATGTTCTCAGGTTTTTTAGCTGGAATGGATTACCTGCGCGAACAAGCAAGGGAATTCCCCTTATCAATGCAGAATTCACCAAGCTCATATCGCGGCTAGTTATAATGAGTCATGCCATTAGGTGTCGTATTATAAATGACATTAACATCTACCTTAATATTATTGTGAGTCATCAATCTCCAATAAATACCCAAGGGCTTTTGATAACTGTGGCGAATCAGGATCGGAAATCCGGGTTGTCCAAACCACATCACCTTTTCTATCGATAAATATTGTTGTCGGTGTACCCGTAACGCCGTATTGTTTTGCAACCGCATCACCCAGAATAAGTGTCGGCATGCCTATGCCACGGTCAGTTAACGACTGCGCGGGTGTCGCCCCTTCATCCTCATTAAAGCTTATCGCCATCATAACCAAATCAGTCTGTTTATTTTCCAGCCTTAAGCGTTCAAGTTCTGGTTGTAACTTTTTACAATAGGGGCACCAAGTCGCCCAAAAGTGCAGCACTATAGGTTTTCCCTTATGCTCACTTAAGGTAAACAGCTGCCCTTTTGCATCTCGTAAGCTGAAATCACTGGTTGGGCCAGCTCCAGCACTCGCATAGGTCGACATCAATATCAGCGGTAGCAAAATGAGTAATTTACCGCGCGTTAACCAATGCGAAATCGCATACAATGACGAAAACGATGTCACAAATTTATCCATGGTAATAACCTTTTTTAAGAAATTGATTTATACAACATGTGGCAAGATTCAAATACTAGACCGACAATATGACGTTTTGTATTCAATTAATAATAGTTAGTAAAGAATTTAACAGTGTTTACCACTATAGTAGTTTAGATTAACTTGTGTTCTATGTTAGATGAATGCGAGTACTTTTTGCCTTATTTAATCAAGGTCTACCTGCAATAAAGGAAGTCATGCCTAATAACAACATAAACGGATCAAACACTCATAATCAGTGGCCTACCCAATGGCATCAAACAGGATTTTTCTATCCATTTATCGATGAAAAAGGCATTCAACGACAGATTTTTATCAATCAGGCTAAGAGTGATAAACCTTGTTTATTGTTGATCCATGGGTTTCCGACTAGTAGTTACGACTGGCATCTGCTTTGGTTTCACCTAAGTAAACATTTTAATCTGCTCACGTTAGACTTATTAGGTTATGGTTTATCAGATAAACCCAGTGATATTGATTACTCTTTTGCTTTGCAAGCTGACATTATTGAAGATGTATTGGCTCATCTTGGTATTCAACATTTTCACATTCTTGCCCATGATTACGGCGACACGGTTACGCAAGAGTTATTAGCCCGTCATGGTGACGCCGGCATTGATAGCGGTTTCGCCATCGACAGTACGATATTGTTAAATGGAGGGTTATTTCCTGAAACAACTCAACCCATCTTGATCCAACGTTTACTTTTGAGTCCATTAGGATTTGTTATCGCTAAGATGTTTTCATTTAAAAAATTTAAGCAAAATTTTGATTACATTTGTTACCAACCGTTACCCGTAGCGGAACTGGCGATTCATTGGCAGCTAATAACACAAAACCAGGGGACTAAAGTAATCCATAAGATTATTCAATATATTCGCGAACGCAAACTACACCGAGAACGTTGGGTGAGTGCATTGCAGCAATATAAAATGCCGCTGCGATTTATCAATGGGATCTGTGACCCCGTTTCAGGCCAAGATACCCTTATTCGTTTTGAACAGCTTATTGAACAAGCTGACACAGTTGCTTTAGTGGAAACAGGTCATTACCCTCAACTAGAAAAACCAAAAGCCGTTTTGCAGCACTGCACTAGTTTTTGGCTACAGCATAAAATTATTATTTAAAACAATGACAAGATTGTTACTTAACAGCTGATTTCAAAGCATTAAACTAAATTTAAGCTGTGATACTTTGTTACAAATTATACTGTCAAATACTTACTGAGTTTTTACTCAAATTGGGTTAATGTAGAAAAGATGACCATAATAAATCACTTAGCATTAGAGACTGATGCTGTATTGCTGAAATACACCAAGCACTAATTAAGTAGTAATAAGCACTGACAAGGAACGACCTCATGCCAATTTATCAAGCCCCTATTCGTGACTATCAATTCATTCTTTCTGAGTTACTGAATATTTATCAATATCAAGAATTAGCCGGATTTGACCAGGTCGATCCGGAACTAGTAGATGCTATTTTACAAGGCGTAGCTGATTTCACGACCGATATTATGCTGCCATTAAATGCAGTGGGCGATCATCAAGGTTGTAAATTAGTTGACGGCAAGGTCATTACCCCTGATGGCTTTAAAGATGCTTATAAGCAGTATGTTGAAAATGGCTGGGCAACATTAACCTGTGACCCAGAATATGGCGGACAAGGCTTACCTGAAGTGGTCGGCACATTTGCTACCGAAATGAAGACCGCTACCAATATGGCATTTGCTATGTACCCTGGCCTCACCCATGGCGCCTATTCAGCAATTCATGTGCATGGTAGTGATGCATTAAAACAAAAATATTTAGCTAAGTTAGTCAGCGGTGAATGGACAGGTACCATGAACCTGACTGAATCCCATGCGGGTACCGATTTAGCCCTATTACGCACAAAAGCCAAGCCTTTAGGTGACGATAAATTTGCGATTAGCGGTGAAAAAATCTTTATTTCATCTGGCGATCATGACCTAGCTGAAAACATCATCCACCTTGTATTAGCGCGATTACCTGATGCCCCAGAAGGCGTAAAAGGCATTTCACTTTTTGCAGTGCCTAAATTTCTAGTCAATGCTGATGGTAGCCTAGGCGCAGCGAATACACTGGCGGCAACGGGTCTTGAGCATAAAATGGGGATTCACGGCAATTCAACTTGCGTGATGCTTTTTGACAACGCTGTAGGTGAGCTTGTGGGCGCTGCACATCAAGGTTTACGTGCGATGTTCACCATGATGAACCAGGCTCGTTTAGGTGTAGGAATTCAAGGTTTAGGCGTATCAGATATCGCCTATCAGAATGCGTTAGTTTACGCTAAAGATCGTATTCAAGGTCGTGCACTTAGTGGCGTGAAAGAGGCCGATAAAGCCGCAGATTCAATTTTAGTACACGGTGATGTTCGCCGTATGCTGCTGTCGCAAAAATCATTTAATGAAGGTACCCGTGCATTAATGGGTCAACAAGCTTTGTGGCTAGATCAGGCAGAGCGCGAATCAGACCCTGTTAAAGCGAAGCAGGCTTCAGCATTAGCCGCCTTATTTACCCCTATTGTGAAAGGTTTTGTCACTGACCAAGGTTTTAAGGCCTGTGTTGATGCACAGCAAGTCTATGGTGGACATGGTTACATTAACGAATGGGGCATGGAGCAATTTGTTCGCGACATTCGTATTGCGATGATTTATGAAGGAACCAATGGTGTGCAGGCACTGGATTTAGTTGGCCGTAAATTGTTAGCAGATAAAGGCGCAACCTTAAACCTATGGTCTGATATGGTTAAACAGTTTATTGGTCAGCACAATGGCAACGAACAAATGAAACCTTTTATTGCAGGACTAATGGATGCTGCTGGTGATCTTGAGCGTGCAACGGGCTACATTGCTAAAAGTGCGGTGACTAATCCAGATCTTATTGGTGCGGCCTCTATGGCATACATGCAATTATTTGGTATTAGTGCTTTAGCTTGGATGTGGGCTCGAATAGCCGCAACCTCTTTAGCCGCATTAGACAAAGGCACAGATGAGGCTAGTTTTTATCAAGCTAAGCTTAAAACCGGTGCATTCTTTATGGGATATTGGGTAAGCCAAACCCGCAGTCTGCGTAAGCAGATTGAAGCCAGCAGTCAACAAATTGTCGATTTTAATGATGCCGACTTTTAATTTATAATAGCTTGATACAAATCACTTAATATAAATTTTTAGAGACTAAAATGCCGCTGAATTCAGCGGCATTTTTAATTCTAGCCAGCAAACTTTTTAAGCATATTCAGCCATAAAATCATCTAAACTATCATTGACGATTTCAATCTCATCACCCTCAAATTGAGCAATATGGAATAAGGCTTCACCTTCATTAGTCACAGGAATATTACTATTACCAATAATGATGCCATCAGTAGGAGCGCGCAGCGCATAAGGCTCACCACCGTGTGGGTTAACAATATAAGCTAAGATATTGCCTTTATTAACCCTTTCACCCAGCTTAAGCTTAATGTTAATCAAACCATCAGCTTCACTTCTTACCCAATAGCTGCGACTGGCGTTAACACTATTGCCTTTGATGCGAATACGGCCTTTAACCATTTCTAAGTGGCGCATGACATTTAATACACCATTAAGACCCGACTTAATCGACATTTCACTAAAGCGTAAGGCTTCACCTGCCTCGTATAAAATACAAGGTATGCCTTTACCGTTAGCATAGCCCCGCATAGAACCTGTGACATTTTTAGACGTCATTATCACAGGTGCGCCGAAGGCATTTGCCATGCCAAACATCACTTCATCATCGGTATCACAACGGATTTGAGGTAAGTTGTCACGGTGAACGGCACCGGTATGTAAATCTATAATGTGCGTCGCCCGATCAACTAATGTATGCGACACCAAATGGGCTAAACGACTAGCCAAAGCCCCTTTTGATGACCCAGGAAAACATCGATTCAAATCTCGACGATCTGGTAAGTATCGTGATTGCTGAATAAAACCAAACACGTTAACAATAGGCACGACAAGTATGGTACCTGTTAACGATTTAGCATTTATTTTGCTTAACAAACGTCGACAAATTTCAATACCATTTAGCTCATCACCATGGATAGCGGCGCACACTAATAAAGTCGGCCCGGCTTTTAGGCCATGGAAAACTTCAACATGTAACTCCATAGGTGTATCGTTATAAAGCCTTGCCGCAGGTAGCTTAACGCTTTGTTGCGTGCCAGCTTTAACGCTCACTTCACCAAGAGTGAAAGCTTCGCGTTTTTTGACCATTTAACCCGTCCCTTTGGTTTTAGAGCTGCTTTTTGTAGAATTCTTTTCAATAAATTGAATAATCTTATCGGCTACATCAATACCGGTAGCTTTTTCAATGCCTTCAAGACCTGGTGATGAGTTCACCTCCATCACGAGTGGACCATGTTTAGAACGTAAAATATCAACACCAGCAACATTCAGCCCCATTGTTTTAGCGGCTCGAATCGCAGTAGAGCGCTCTTCTGGCGTTAGCTTAACCACAGTTGCCGTACCACCACGGTGTAAGTTAGAGCGGAACTCGCCAGCTAACGCTTGACGCTTCATTGCAGCAATCACTTTATCACCAATCACAAAGCAACGAATGTCAGCCCCACCGGCTTCAGCGATATATTCCTGCACCATGATGTTGGCTTTAAGCCCCATAAAGGCTTCAATAACAGACTCAGCCGCTTTACGCGTCTCAGCAAGTACTACGCCAATACCTTGGGTACCTTCAAGTAGTTTAATCACACACGGTGCGCCGCCAACCATATCTAATAAATCAGGTACGTCGGCAGGCTTGTTTGCAAAACCGGTAACTGGTAAGCCAATATTTTTACGAGATAATAACTGTAATGAACGTAATTTATCGCGTGAACGCGTAATCGCCACAGATTCGTTTAATGGATGAGTGCCCATCATTTCAAATTGACGTAAAACAGCAGTACCGTAGAAGGTCACAGAAGCACCAATACGAGGGATAACAGCATCAAACTTAGGCAATTCAACACCACGAGCATGAATACTTGGTGCATTCATGTTGATGTTCATATAACACTTTAATGGGTCGATAACTTTAACTTCATGCCCACGAGCTTCAGCGGCTTCTTTTAAACGATTGGTGGAATAAAGATTCTTATTCCGTGACATAATTGCAATGTGCATTTTACTCTCCAGTTATATAAGATGCTGCTGAATCCACTAAAAAACGTCCTTCCAGTGCTCGGCGACCTAACAACATACGAAATTTCATATTATCTCTATTGGTTAGGGTGAGTTCGATATCGAACTGCTTTCTACCGATAATGATTGGTGTTTTAATTACATACCGTTTAGTCACGTGTCCACCAGAATCGCTAACATTACGGCGATCAAAAATGGGGAATTCACAGATAACTTCACGTTCAGATTCTTGTTCAGGATGCAACCATACACGCACCCACTTTTCTTTTTCTTTTTGGAACGGTTTAATTTTAAAAGCATGTAAACAAGAGGTTTTTGCCCCTGTATCTACCTTAATTTTGACTTTTTCATTGCCAATTTCAGGAAACGTGCCCCATTCTCGCCATCCCACTATATCGAGGGTTTGTTTCGTCATGGTCAGTCCTTACGTTTAAAGGAAATAAGTCTTTCTCGAATAACTTGTCCGATACTACTCATCAAATGTCATATCATCTACTGCATACTTGAGTATGCGAGAAAGTCAGTTAATCATAGCTAATATCAATCAATTTTGGCGCAATATACACTGCATTTTTAATAAAACAAATTTTTTTAATTAGAATTTTTACGTTAGTATTATCAACCATAACGCTTTACAAACACGCACTCAACAGACTAATACTAACCTATTAATAATAAAAGATTTAATTATTAAGGCATAACAATGTTCACTCACAATAGCTTCCTATTTTTAACCGAGCTAAATCAGCATAATGACCGTGATTGGTTTAAAGCCAATCAACCTCGTTATGAAGCTCAAGTGCGTACACCCGCATTACAATTTATTGAAGCCATGCAAGGGCCTATTTTATCCTTGTCACCACGTTTTAATGCTGTGCCCAAAAAAGTCGGCGGCAGCTTAATGCGCCCCCAAAGAGATAGTCGTTTTAGTAAAGATAAAACACCTTATAAAACTAATATTGGGATTCAATTTAAACATTTCCAGGCTAAAGATGTCCATTCACCTGGGTTTTATGTGCATTTAGCCAATAATGAATGTTTTATCGCTGCAGGTATTTGGCATCCAGAATCAACAGCCTTAAATGCCATAAGACACTGTATCGATGAAAACCCTAATGGCTATAAAAAAGCGTTACAAGCGATAGAAAGAGCAGGATTTGTTATGACAGGTGACAGTTTAGTCAGACCACCAAGGGGATTTGATAAAGATCATCCGCTACTTACTGAACTAAAACGGAAAGACTTTATCGCGCTAAAGACGATAACTGAAGCACAAGTTTGCCGGGCTGATTTTGTCGAGTTCTGTCAAATGGAATTTCAAAAAACGACTCAATTAATGGCCTATCTGTGTTTTGCGCTTGAGTTAGATTACTAAACTGTTGCCGATAAACCTAATGGCAACTAAATATAATCTTTGTGCATCATTAATAATACCAACAGTAATATAGCCATACATTCAATCAAGAAAGAGATGCGTCAGTAGCTTAAAAAGCTTATCTAGCAAAAGAGTTAAAGCAAAGTAATAATGATGAAACAGCTAAGCCGCATTTGCTCGCATGCCATGGGGTACGGGTACCCCATTAGCATTTATGTTAACAAAGACCATTTTATCGACACTGGCTATAGGTGCCTGAGTGACTTTGTTGCGTACTTTACAACGAATAGTCACTGAGCTTTGACCTAAACTTACACTTTCAAAACCAAATTCAAGCATATCGCCAACCAATCCTGGAGTCATAAAGCTGATCTCGGCAATCAGCTTAGCAACATGGCATTGGCTGTTCATTTGGCAACTGGCAAATATTGTTGCCTGTTCATTTATCCAACTCAATAGCTGACCGCAGCATAGAGTATGGCTACTGTTTAAATGGACCGGAAGTATTAAGTGGCGGCTGTAGTATTTCATAAGAAAACCCTTTAGTTATTAATAAGAAACTCTTGTATCACTAAAGAGGTAGCAAAGTTCAAGCCAGTTTTAGTCACCTTAATAATCAATTACTTATATGATTGATTAATAAAAACTGCCCTATAACGGAATTATATTTGCACTATTTAACGCCATTCAAGGCATCACTCATATCACGAATGACGTTTACTATCAGCGGATAAAAGTACGGCCCTAGTTAAGTAGATAACACCTGCTTTAAAGATGTAATGAAAGTAGAAATATCTTTCGCTGTAATATCAGCATGGGTTACTAGGCGCAGTTGCTGACTAGGGCTAACCTTAATACCTTTTTGCAATAACGCGTGTGATAATCGATTGGGATCTATATGACTGGCTAAACGAGCAAATACCATATTGGTTTGTACTGATTTCATATCAATCTCAAATTCGTCAAATTGATATAATGCCTCAGCGAGCTGTTTTGCGTGGTGATGGTCTTCAACTAATCGTTCAACTTGATCGGTTAAAGCCAATTTAGCCGCTGCGGCAATAATACCAGCTTGACGCATTCCGCCGCCCAACATTTTACGCCAACGAGTCGCTTTACCAATAAGCCGCTCATCGCCTAACAAAATAGAGCCAATTGGGGCACATAACCCTTTTGATAGACAAATAGAAACCGAATCAAAATATTGGGTAATATCAGCAATCGCAAGATTTTGGGCAACCGCTGCATTGGCTATTCTTGCGCCGTCTAAATGAATTTTTAAACCCCGATTAAAGGCCAAAGTTTGTGCTTGTGCTAAATACTCTTGCGATAAGACTTTACCGCCAATGGTATTTTCTAAGCTCAATAAACGGGTTCTGGCAAAATGAACGTCATCAGGTTTAATAGCAGCGTCGATATCTGACAATAAAATACTACCGTCTTGCTGATTATTTAACGGCTGTGGCTGAATGCTACCAAGCACCGCAGCACCGCCGCCTTCAAATTTATAATTGTGCGCTTGTTGACCGCATAAATACTCGTCTCCACGCTCACAATGTGACATTAAGGCCAATAAATTAGCTTGAGTACCAGAGCTAACAAATAAGGCCGCATCAAAGCCATACATTTCAGCGGCCATATCTTGTAGGTTGTTGACTGTCGGGTCATCACCATAAACATCATCACCCACAAGGGCACTGGCCATTGCTTTGCGCATTGCTGCTGTAGGTTGAGTAACAGTATCGCTTCTAAAATCAATCATAATAAATCATCATTTATCCAAACCATGGCCGACAGTGTAACGGATTAAGATTTAGCTGCAGCAATTTTTGTTAATGCTGCTATTGCCGCATCATAATCAGGGTGGCTGCCGACTTCTTTAACAAGCTCTTGATACTGTAGCTGGCCATTGGCATCAATAATAAATATTGCCCGAGCCAGTAAGCCACGGCTTTCAATCAATAATCCATATTGGTCAGCAAAGTTACGCCATACTGAATCAGATAATACTTTAATTTTATCAACGCTTTCAGTTTGGCAAAAACGCTTTTGAGCAAAAGGTAAATCTGTACTAATAGTCAGCATAACAACGTCGGCATCAAAATTAGCAAATTCACTGTTAAATCGTTTTGTTTGCAACGCACACACACCGGTATCTAAGCTTGGTACGGCACTGATTAATACTGTTTTACCTTTAAAATCACTTAAATTAACCGGATTAAACTTATCATCAACCACTTTAAACTCAGGGGCTGGCATATTATTAGCGGGTAAATCACCTTTAAGCACCACCGGTTGTCCACCCATTGTGACTTCAGCAGCTTGCGTAAAGTTAATAAATACTGGACTGGCAATTAACACTAAGGACAAACCTATGTTCAATAAAGATTGTTGAAATGTCATTATATTCTCCTGATTAATGATAAAAATAATAAAAAACCAGCCTTGTGGCTGGTTCTTGATATACGCAGTTAATCAAATAACTGATTAACTTGCTGCTAATTCTTTAACATGTAAATCCATTTGTGGAAATGGTATTTCAATCTCAGCTGCATCTAATGCATTTTTGATTTGCTCTAAAATTTGAAAACGCGCTGGCCAGTAATCACCCGTGCTCACCCATGGACGAACAACGAAGTTAATCGATGAATCAGCTAACTCAGCTAAACCAATAGTGTAAGCAGGATCTTTTAATACAAATTCATTGTTATCTAATACTTCAGCCAATACTTTTTTAGTTTTCGCGATATCAGAGGTATAGCCCACACCGATGACTAAGTCGATACGACGCTTTTCAAGCGCTGAATAATTGGTAATAGTGCCATTCATAATGGCTGAGTTTGGCGCAGTGATAAGTTTATTATCACCCGTACGAAGCTTAGTCGAGAAAATAGTAATCTCATCTACTACACCGGCAACGCCTGCGGCTTCGATAAAGTCACCCACACGACATGGACGGAATAATACCATTAATACGCCTGAGGCAAAGTTAGATAGTGACCCCTGTAATGCCAAACCAACAGCCAAACCTGCAGCACCAATAACAGCTACGAGTGAAGCGGTTTGCACGCCTATTTGACCTAATGTAGCCACAATGGTGAATACAAATACAACTGACCATGCAAGGTTTGACACAAATGACACTACAGTTTGATCAACTTTGCGACTGGTTAATACTTTATCAGTGAGGCGTTTTGCTACACCAGCAAAATACTTACCAATAAAAAACATCGCCAAAGCAGCTAATGTTTTAAGTCCATAAGCCATAATAAACTCTGGTGCTTGCTTTATTAACGCTTCTAAACCGTCAAGGTTTTCCATTTTTTTACTCCCTAAAGTGACAGATTATTCTGCCGAAATGATAAATTCTACCCGTCTATTGCGTTGTCGCCCTTCAGATGTGGCGTTATCCGCAGCGGGTTGGGTGTTACTCATCCCTTTTACAGAAATGTTGTCAGGATTAAAATTAAATTCGGTGACTAATATTGCTTTTACGCTGTTTGCCCGGGCTAATGAAAGCGCTTGATTTAACTCATCACTTCCCAATAAATCGGCATGTCCAACTAGGTCTAAAGTTACATTATTACCTTGGGCTATTATTTTATTGATACTGTCAAACACAGGTCTTTGCGATAACATCACCTCTGCTTTAGCAAATTCAAAATAAATAGGTTGTACAACTTGCTGTAAACAATTAACTACGCCATCAGCACCCAGTTGCTCGCAGCGATTAACATATTCTGTAGTGCTGGTTGGTTGTTCAGCAACTGCTGTTATAGGTTCTTCATCAAAAATAGGAGCTTCATCAATATTGGATTCAGTTAAAGCAAAAGCTGGATCGTTACAGCCATTAGCCATAACCACCTCACCTTGAGGAGTATCAGCACAGGCATCTTTTTTATCTGGTACGCCATCCATGTCTGAATCAATCCATGCCAAAGCTGGGGTGCTGATCAAAAAAAGCCATAGTACTAATACAGGTACGAATATAGTCAGTAATGAACGCATGCTGTCTCCAATCATGTGATTTTAATACAGTAAGACAACACTTTTTGAGATTTTAACTTTTTTAACAAGTTTGAATTATACATATTTTAACTTCTAGCGACACATTTGCAATCAAGCAAACATAAATTACTGCAAACAAGTTAATGCTTTATGTATTTCAGCTCAAAATAGCACCATCTAAAACTTATAAGGTCAATCTATAATTATCGGCAATAAACTCACAAACTTGATAACAGTAGCTGAAATCAGCATAGAGATATTGAAAATAACTGGCCCTGTATAATAAGCATACAAGCCAACTTAAAAAATGATATATGTTTACAAAAGTGTAACCCGCAAAATGCGCCTGATACCCGCACAAACATTGACTTAAGCGTCCTGAAAAGGGTATATAAGGTGGGATTTTTGATGTTTTAAACAAATTAAACATTAAATGAATAATATTTATTATAAGAAATGAACTATAAATCGGCCAAGATTGCCCAGATAAAAAGCACAACATCTTCATGATGCAATGCCTAATCGCAATACTTTGCCTAAATATGCAAACAATTATTCTGTGGTGCAACTTGTGCCGCAGCCAATCACAAGCTTTAAGGTGGAAAACTTAATGAGTGAAGTAAAAGCACCAGGAACGATGCTTGGGCATCCAAAAGGATTGTTCCTTCTCTTTACAACTGAATTGTGGGAACGATTCAGTTATTACGCAATGCGTGCCATATTGGTCCTTTATTTGGTTGATAAAGTTCAAGCAGATGGTGGTAGTGGTTTAGGTTGGACCCCACAGGATGCATTATCTCTTTATGGAACCTTTACCGGTTTAGTCTATTTAACGCCGCTTATTGGCGGTTGGTTAGCAGATAATTACCTTGGCCAACGTAAATCTATTTATATTGGTGGTGCGTTAATGGCAATAGGGCAATTTACCCTTGCAGCGCCGCATAGCTGGTTTTCTGGTTTAGAAACCACTCTGTTCTATATTGGTTTAGGTACGTTAATATTAGGTAACGGACTGTTTAAACCTAACATCTCTACTATGGTTGGCGACTTGTATGAAGAAGGCGATCACCGTCGTGATGGTGCATTCACTATTTTTTACATGGGTATCAACGTTGGCGCCGCGCTATCGGGTATTATTGTAGCTTGGGCTTACACAACTTTTGGCCATACTGAAGTGGTTGCAGGACAAGAGGTATTTGTTAATAACTGGCAGGCTGGTTTCTTCTGTGCAGGTGTTGGTATGGTTGCATCGTTAATTATTCAATTCTTTTTTGCTCAAAGATTACTTGGCGATATCGGTACTGTTCCTGCAGCAAAGCTCGAACGAGACAGAAATGCACTTAAAGGACAAGTCCGCAGTGAGCCACTGACTAAAATTGAACGTGATCGCATAAAAGTAATTATGATTATGGGTTTATTTACCATTATCTTCTGGGCTGGTTTTGAACAAGCCGGTGGATTAATGAACCTATTCACCAATAACTTTACAGACCGTATGATTGGTAGCTGGGAAGTCCCCACCACTTACTTCCAATCACTGAATGCTATTTTTATCGTCATTTTCGCCCCCGTGATAGCCTCAATTTGGATACGTTTAGGTAAGAACGAACCCAATTCGCCCGTTAAGTTTGCCCTTGGTCTAGTATTACTTGGCATTGGTTTCTTATTTATGATTGGTGCTGTTTTGCAAATGGGCGGCGACGCTTCAATCAAATCAAGCATGTGGTGGTTAGTCGGCGCATATTTCTTCCATACTATGGGGGAACTATGTTTATCACCTATTGGTTTATCTATGGTCACTAAACTGGCTCCACTGCGTATAGCATCACTTATGATGGGCGCATGGTTCCTATTTATTGCTATTGCAAACAAAGTTGGCGGATTAGTTGGTTCACTGATTGGCCACGGTGGCAGCGTTGAAGATCAACTTGCTAATGCAATGTCAATCTTCGCCGGCATCGCAATTACAGCGGCGGTTTCAGGTATAATTTTATACTTTATGGCTGACAAGTTAGTGGATTGGATGCACGGTGCTGAAGGCCATAATGATTCTGAAGAAGAAGCATTAGCGGAAGAAATTGCCGTTACTGCAGAACACGAAGCGATTAAACGTTAATCGCTTGCTATTGAAGTTACTAAGGTAGCTTAATAGGTAAATAAATCATCATATTAATGATATGAAAATGGGCTTTAGATGTAAATCTAAGGCCCATTTTATTTGTATAATTTCGATTGAATAACGAATACGATATAACGGATAACTAGAATTTATTAACCTTCTCTCACTAACTCACTAGCTTATCTAATTGCACTTGCAGTGATGGGTGATATCCTGCCCTGGCTTTAGCGTATATTTGCTCAACTTCCTGTTTATACCCAGCAACTAATAACTCGCTATAAAGTGGTTTAACAAACTTAGCGCGCCCGACTGAAATGAGAAACGCCGATAAGGGTTCAAGCACGGGATCATAATGATTTCGAATAGCGACCCTAAACCAATCACAAACAATTTCTGCATTTTTACTTTGACTAAATAAAAAGGTGTCATCTAAATCAAGTAACTGTTCTTGGCTGATAACCTGTGGTAACTGATTTAAAAAATACTGCCAATGATGAACCCGCCAGTCACTCACATTCAGCATTTTTGCTGGTTTTTTATGTTTAATGTCTATAAGCGCCAAATATACTTTATCTAAACTGCTTGAAGAAGGAGGTACAAACCAATGAGGCAGTCCTTCACCATATACCCACTCTTTTAATTCAACTTCAGATAACTTATCTGGAAAACTGGGTAATACATGTTGCAGCATATAAGCCATAAAGACTTCAGTGGTAATGGCTTTGAAAGCAAAGTGAGTGACATATTGAAACAAAAAAGCATCAAAGGATTCACGGCCAAAACGCTGCTCTAGTTCATGGACAAACATTGATGCTTTATCATAGGTAAAACGATTAAATGCCTGATTTGGATCTCGCGTTTGAACATTTGCAGGCAAGGTTTGATTTATCAAATCAACACACTGCATTTCAGCTTCTAAACGAGTGTATTCATTAACCCATTCTAAATCAGCTTGCTCTTTGCCATATACAGCTTCAACGATACGATTAGTAAAGTAGGTGGTAAATCCTTCGTTAAGCCATAGATCACGCCATGTCGCATTACTGACCAAGTTTCCAGTCCAAGAATGTGCCAGCTCATGGGCTACCGTAGACACTAAACTTTTATCACCCGCTATCAAGGTTGGGGTCATAAATGCCAGCATAGGATTTTCCATACCGCCAAAGGGAAAACTAGGTGGTAATACAA
This sequence comes from Shewanella glacialimarina, assembly GCF_020511155.1. NCBI lineage: Bacteria > Pseudomonadati > Pseudomonadota > Gammaproteobacteria > Alteromonadales > Shewanellaceae > Shewanella > Shewanella glacialimarina. Next base: position 2,915,692 of record NZ_CP041216.1, read on the forward strand.
TCATGTCGTACCTTTGCCACGCATAAGGGCCAAGTAATGACTCTGCTACCTTGATCATCGCTTCTGTATCTTCAAACTCTTTAACCGCACTTGCTAGCATTGCAGGTTCGGTATAAATACCACTTCTAGGTCCTGTCACTTCAAACGCTAAGTCCCCTACTGCTAAGGCCAGTAGATGAGTCGGTATGGGCTTATCCATCACAAAATGGAAAATACCATCTTTAGGCATCTGCGGATTATTAAGCGCACTCATTACTGCACGTAAACCATTATTAACTTTAATGGTGGCGTCGAACGTTACCCGCGCTTTAGGCGTATCCTGCAAAGGGATCCAGCTTCTGGCGTTAATTGGTTGTGATTGACTAAATAAATAGGGTTGTTGCTTACCCAGAGTTTGTTCCGGGGTCAACCACTGTAAGCCTTGGGCATGTGGGGACGTGGCGTAATGAACGGTTACCGCTCTAATTGATTGATTAATCTGTATCACCAATTTTTGCCCTAAGATATCTCCCACATCAACCAGCGAAAAATCAAGTGACTGCCCTTGTAAGTCACTCACACTTATCAAGGTTAAATCACGGCAATCTAAAATAAGTTGCTCATGTTGACTAGATGACTCTTTAGTTAAATCAAAGTGTAAAGTGACCAGCCCGATAAGTTGCTTAGCACTAAAATCAACTTCTAGATTAAGTTCTAAATGAGAAACACAAACTATGTCAGTATTTGCACTTGAATGGTAATCATACTGATGATCCCATGATGAAGTTAGACTAGTGGCCACTTTAGTCTCCTTAATGGCTGTTTTAGTTTTGACTGTTCTGTTAAGTCAAATTAATAGCACTAAACATAACATTTAAAAGGCTTCTTTAGTATCGCCCCCCTGAGGTTCGACAGGTTTATAGCCTTAAATTATGCGGGTAATAAAAATAATTAACTTTATTGGGAACTTTTATAAATATGGTCAGTCTGAATATATGAACCGAATTTTGTACACCCCAATTTATTGAAAGTTTGAGTCTGTAAATGATTTTGTTCATCATCATCTCCCCTCTCGATAGTGAGTTATCCTATCAACAGAATTGCACATTGCAGTTACAGCAACCTTAATAGGTTGCTTTTTTTTAACTGTTTTTTGAGGTCGAAGCCGTCACCCGGTTTATGGATAATCTTTTTCTTGCACATTTATAAAGCGGATTTTATAACGCTGCGCTCATCAAACGATAAAAAAATAACATTTCTAACGCTAACCTTAAGTCCTTTTCATCAGAACAGAGCTGTCAGATAATACTCGACACATTTTTGTTAGTTTTTTTATCTTTATTTGGAACTTTTATAAATAAGGCCAGTCTGAATATATGAACCGAATTTTGTACACCCCAATTTATTGAAAGTTTGAGTCTGTAAATGATTTTGTTCATCATCATCTCCCCACTCGATAGTGAGTTATCCTATCAACAGAATTGCGCATTGCAGTTACAGCAACCTTAATAGGTTGCTTTTTTTTGGCTGTTTTTTACCGATTATCTTGAAAAACATCGTAACGGCTAAGCTGCCACTATGTTTTAGTGCCATCATTTTTAACAGGCGTTTTATAGTAAAGTGCTTTCTAATAAGAAAACGGCGAGCAATGTTAGTGGGAACAGTACTTAAGATAGTTAATTCAATTTTTTATCTTTATTTGGAACTTTTATAAATAACGCTAGTCTGAATATATGAACCGAATTTTATATACCTACTTTTACTGAACGTTTGAGCCTGTAAATGATTTTGTTCTTCATCATCTCCCCTCTCGATAGTGAGTTATCCTATCAACAGAATTGCACATTGCAGTTACAGCAACCTTAATAGGTTGCTTTTTTTTGCTTCCAAAATACCGCTAAGCTCGAAGCAAAAAAAAGACCTCACTATGGAGGTCTTTAATCGTGCAACTTAATTTAATTTAAAGACGGATACCGGCTTTCTCTAAATCTTTTGCTATTACTGTGCGAGGTAATGGTACATAACCATCTTTTTCAACAACTTGCTGACCTTGCTTAGATAATATGAAGCGAATGAACTCACGATCCATCGGCGATAAATCTTTGTTTGGGTGCTTGTTGATATAAACGTACAAGTAACGAGAAAGTGGGTAAGTTCCATCTGCAGCATTGGCAGCTGATGCTTCGATAAACTTATCGCCTTTCTTAGATACTGCTACAGCTTTTACACCCGCTGTCTTATAACCAATACCTGAGTAACCGATTGCGTTAAGACCTTGAGATACTGACTGTACGACAGATGCAGAACCTGGTTGCTCATTCACGTTTGGACGGAAATCGCCTTTACATAATGCTTTTTCTTTAAAGTAGCCATAAGTACCAGATACTGAGTTACGGCCGTACAATTGCACGTCTTTTGCTGTCCAGTTACCGTCTAGGCCTAAGTCACCCCAACGTTCAACTTGCTTACCACCACACTTGTTTGTTGAAGAGAAAATGCTATCGATTTGCTCGATGCTTAATCCTTTAATTGGGTTATCTTTATGCACAAACACAGCTAGAGCATCAATTGCAACACGAATAGCGGTTGGTTGGTAACCGAAATGCTTTTCAAATGACTCAACTTCATTAGGCTTCATTTTACGGCTCATTGGACCGAACTGTGAAGTTCCTTCAGTTAATGCTGGAGGCGCTGTAGAAGAGCCAGCTGCTTGAATTTGGATATTAACATTAGGATATATATGCTTAAACTCTTCTGCCCATAATGTCATCATATTCGCTAACGTATCAGAACCAACAGAAGACAAGTTACCAGAAACACCACTTGTTTTTTCATACATAGGTAACGTTTCATCAATTGCAGCCATAGATGCTGCCGAGAACACACCAGCGGCTGTTAGGGTAATTGCGCCGACAAGTTTTTTCAGTTTCATTGTATTGCTCCAAATTAAGCGTGCTAAGTTTTTATAACGTAGTCAGTATCAACTCCAATGATGACAAGTCTATGACTATAATGTGACAGTTAGGTGACAGGTGAAATATATTTGCTGATTTAGCATCATTATTGAAATATTTAAGTCACAAAAATGAAAATGCCGTCAATATGACGGCATTCAGAATATCAAAAAGTTAGTTTTTCCTATCAATTAAATGGGTAGGAACGATAAAGCTGAAAGTACTACCTTTACCAAGTTCACTCAATACTGTTAATTCACTGTGATGATGACTTAATGCATGCTTCACAATCGCTAAGCCTAAACCACTGCCTCCCGTCTTACTGGAGCGTGCGTTATCTACCCGGTAAAAACGCTCAGTTAAACGATTGATATGTTGAGGAGCTATACCCACACCGGTATCTGTCACCGAAAACTTTGCACCACTGGCAACACTTTTCCATGTTATAGAGATTTTCCCTCCAGGAGAGGTATAACGAATAGCATTTGATATCAAATTAGAGCATGCACTTCTTACCTGCTGCTCTTGACCATGAATATTTAATCCCGGTTCGCAAAAAAACACTAGTTCGTATTGTTCAGCCGCTAATGCTTGCGCTTCTACTTTTAGCTGATTAAACATGATGTCCATATTCACAGTATGTGACAGGTCAACATTCGCCCCTGCTTCAATGCGTGATAATGCCAATAACTGCTCTACCATAGATTGCATTCGGCTCGTTTGCTGCTGCATCATGTTGAGCGGTTTTTGATTTGGCGAGTTATCATCTTCCATAGTTTGCATTATCTCTAAATACCCCTGCAATACTGTCAGCGGGGTTTTTAGCTCATGGGATACGTTAGCAACAAAGTCTTTACGCATGCTTTCTAATTGATGAATGCGGGTAATATCGCGAGCCATTAATAACAGCTGACGATCGCCATAGGGCATTAGCCTAATTTCTAGCAATCGTCTTTCTGATACTGGCGATGGGATCTCTAAAGGTTCACTGAAATTATGTTTACGCAAGTAGGCTGAAAAATCAGGGTGACGAATGAGGTTATCAATTCGTTGGCCATTATCTTGAGGCCATACAAAACCTAATATTAATTGAGCCAGTTTGTTGCACCATAAAATATTGTGCTCTGAATCTAGCACTACTGCAGCATCTGGCAGTGCTTCAGCACCTTGTCTGAAACGTCCAAGTAATGACGCTAGCTGACCCACTCGACGACGGTTTTTTCCTTGAAGCCGATAAATACCATTAAAAATACCTTCCCAACTCCCCCGACCCTGTGGCGGTGTAAGCTTTTTATCTTTCCATAACCAATGGCTTAACCGAGACAGCTGACGATAATGCCAGAATAGCAGTACAGCGGAACCGAGAAATATTGTTAACAGTATGTTGTCAACAATCCAGCCTAGCAGCAGTAATAGTAGTACCATCACACCAAGGCGAAAAAGCAAGCGAAAGCCTGAATAAGAGTTCAATATACGTTACCTAAATCGCAATATGGCAGTTAAATTATTCAATAATGATAATTTAACTGCCATACAGTGTGACTTTACATTTGAGCAGCTAGACTAGCACTTTTTGCCACTGCAAACATAGTGATATGAATATTCAAACAGTGAATATCCACTACATCCTTGTTGAAAATCGGTAACCGGCCCCACGAACCGTTTGGATTAGCTTATCATGTCCGCCTTGCTCTATCGCTTTACGTAAACGTCGAATATGCACATCAACGGTACGATCTTCAACATAAACGTTTGTTCCCCAAACGTTATCAAGCAATTGTTCACGGCTATAAACACGTTCTGGGTGTGTCATAAAAAAATGTAACAACCTAAATTCAGTGGGCCCCATATCAAGTACCCCATCACCAGCTGAAACACGATGACTAACAGGGTCTAATTGTAAACCTTGTACGTCTATTGTTTCCTCAAGCCTTGTTGGCGCACTGCGTCTTAATACAGCCTTGATACGTGCAACAAGTTCCTTGGGAGAAAAGGGTTTAGTGATGTAATCGTCAGCCCCGACCTCTAAGCCTTTAACCTTATCTTCCTCTTCGCCACGGGCGGTAAGCATGATAATAGGGATTTGACGGGTAAACTCATCTTGCTTTAACCGTTTGGCTAATTGAATACCACTGCCTCCAGGGAACATCCAATCCAATAAAATTAAGTCTGGATAAGGTTCCGCTAATAACGCAATGGCGGAATCAAAATCTTCAGCTGCAGCGGTTGTAAACCCGTGTTGGTCCATCACAAATGTCAGCATCTCGCGGATGGCTGATTCATCTTCTACAATTAAAATCCTTGCTGTCATATTCGCTTCTATCAGTAATTTGCCACGATGACCATTATTGGTCAGTTTTGTTACAGAATTATGATCTTGAAGATATTTAACCATATTCCTTGATAAACAGCTTCAAAATGCTTTGCTTAATTACATTTCAAAACTGAACCAATAACACTTTATACCACAAAGCAAAAAGGAGCCGCAGCTCCTTTTTTTCATCTAAATATTAAGCTTAAAACTTATGCTCTAAACCTAAACCAAAATATGAGTCATCAACATCACCAGAGTCATACATTGCATTAGTTGTATAGTAAGCAAATAATTTAGTTGGCTTAGCCAATGTGTAATCTGCACCCACTGACATTGAGTCGCCTTTATTATCCATGTCTTGGTATTGCACTTTTAAGGTCACTGCATCTATGTCATATGCAGCACTTAATAGATAACCATTATCTGTTACACCAGAGTTAAGCTTTTCTTGTTGCTGATACATACCGCCTAACACTAAACCAGCGACTTTACCTTGTACTGTAGCACGCGCAGTATCATAGCCTTTTACTTCAGAATCATAAGCTATTGCAGCATAAAATGGCGTTGCCTTTAAGCCTGAATCACCATAAGTAGCGGCCATACTCACGCCTGTGTTTTCGCTTTGCTCCGCATCGCCGTCAGCTACATAAGTTAAGCCGAACTGGAAATCACTAAACATTGGCGTCATATATGTCGCGGTTTGTGCCATACGGTTTTCACCTTTAAACACATTTTTTACATCACCAACTAAGTCGTTAAACTGATCAACTTTACCTTGTGATATTTTTAAAACGGTATCATTACGACCCACAGACACAAGACCGAAATTACCTTGCAAACCAACAAATTGGTTACGCGCTTTAAAGTTTTCTTTTACATCATCACCCGTGTCAACTTCATACTCAATAGTATAGAAAGCTTCAAGGTCATTACCTAAGTCAAAATTACCTTTCACGCCAAAACGTGAAGCATTGCTTTGAATCGTTGTTTCTGTCTCACCGGCTACATCGTTAGATTGTGCTGATACATTTAACTTACCATAAACTTGTAATGGGTCTGCGGCGTATGCTGTTGATGCTGTTGCAGCTGTTACAGCGCAAGCCAGTAGAGTTTTAGCAAATAAGTTCATCATTTCATCCTTTCAACGTTTCTAATCATATGTGTTTACAGCTTGGGAACGAGCCGAAGTTTGCCTTGCTAATGTTTCAGAAATATTTCAGTCATTCAGAAAAAACTAACAAACAAGCATAATTAACAAATAAAAATCAACTTAACAATTGAATTTAAACAATAAAAATACAATTAATTGCTTTGTGACATTTTTATGAATTCTGTCATATGAATCAATAGGCCGATTTTAAAGGCCTGTTTACCCAACCAATAAGATGCCGTAAACTGCTTAGCCAACTATTTATTAAATAATGAGTGTCTCTTTATGTGGTTTAAAAATCTCACCTTATACCGTTTCAATAAACCGTTTTCCACCGACACCGAAGCGTTAGAACAAGCCTTAGCAGATTTCACCTTTTCACCTTGTGGTAGCCAAGACATCAGTAAATTCGGTTTTTCAAATGCGCTGGGCAAAAAAGGCCAAGCTTTAGTTCATAGCGCTGAAAATCGTCACCTTATTTGCGTCACCAAAGAAGACAAAATATTACCTGGTCAGGTAATTAAAGAAGCACTTGATGAAAAAGTGGCTTTAATTGAAGATGCAGAAAACCGCACTGTGACTAAAAAAGAAAAAGATGCCATGAAAGATGACATCACAACCACATTACTGCCAAGAGCCTTCACTCGTCGAAGTCAAACCCGAGCGCTTATTTTGCCAGAATTGGAAATGATTTTAGTTGATAGCTCAAGTGCAACCAAAGCTGAAGAAATGTTAGCTTTATTGCGTAAAGCTTTAGGCAGTTTACCAGTTATTCCACTCAGTTATGCCAAGCCTATTGAGCAAACTTTAACTGAATGGTTACAAGCGGGTGAAGCACCACAGCCTTTTGAAATGCAAGATGAAGCAGAGTTAAAATCTGAATCAGATGAAGGTGGCATTGTGCGTTTTAAACAGCAGGTTCTTCAAGAAGACGAAGTATTGGCCCATTTAGCAACTGGTAAACAAGTGCACAAACTCGCGCTACATTTTGCTCAGTCTATCGCATTTGTTATGCAGTCTGATGCTAGCGTGAAACGAATTAAATTCTCTGAAGAGTTTAGAGCCGGCAACGACGAAGTCGGCAATGAGGATCCTATGGCGCGTTTGGATGCAGATTTTGCATTAATGGGCAGTGAGCTTATCGCCTTTGTTCAAGCTTTACATGGTGCATTTGGTCCAATGGAACAAAGTATTTAAGCTGTGACTATATCAATAAACATCTTACTTTTTTAACAAGTGAAAGGAGTGGTAATGAAGCTATATGGAAGTTATACCTCACCGTTTGTCCGCCATTGCAGAATTGCATTGATGGAGTCTGGTCAAGATTTCGAATTTATCGAAACGGACCAAGTCAGTAGTGCGTTACTCTCACCGACTCAACGTGTACCATTCCTACAACATGGTGATACTTTTTTAACAGATTCAAGTGCGATTTTATTTTATATCAGGCAGCAAGCTGGACAGCCATACTTAGGCACTCCAGCTGAACTCGATCTGTTTTGTATGGTCAATACCGCTTTAGACAGCACAGTTAATTTGTTCTTTTTAGAGAAAGATGGCGTTGATATCAACTCAGTCGCTTATACCCAACGTCAAGCGGCTAGAATTGACTCAAGTCTTGCACAGTTTGAGCAACTCACCTTAAGCGATAGCGCCCCCTATACTGACCCGGAGCTGCGTTTAGCTTGTTACTTAGACTGGGGGTTATTCCGTAATCGTATCAATATAGACAAGTGCCAAAATTTAAAGAACTTTTTAAGTGGCATAGCAAACCATGCTCCTTTTGCTGACACTAAACCACCACAGTAAAGGCCAATAAAGATGCCCCATCAATTCTTGAAGGGGCATTTTTTTATCTCACTAACTTATCATTCTGTTTTTATATATTTACCTTCAAGATCAAATGGCCATTCAACACCTAACCATGCTTTTAAAAAGGCTTTATGTTCGACAGTCACCTTTTCAACAGGAGATATTGTTAGCTCACCTTTTGGTTGTTCGGCTAAAGTAAGACTGCGTTTTACCAGTTGATCATTATTAAATATCGTCAACTCAATAATGTCGCCAGGGTTAAAATCCGCTAAACGTTTATCCCAACTTGATGCACTCACTTTAAGCCCGTTTACCGCAACAATTTGATCCCCTGCATTAATGCCAGCTTGCCATGCAGGGCCCTCTCGGGTCACAAATAAAATCGTTAAATCATCATATAAACCAGTTAGGGTTAAACCTGCATTCACTTCGGTTTTAGCCTCTTTACCGTATCCAAGTTGAAGACCAGCTTGTAATAACATGGCGTCAAAGTCCAAGGTGACGGGTGAGGTAACATTTTTACTCCACCACGCTTGATAATCTTTTCCTGATAAACCTTTGAGAATATTTTTAATGTCGCTGACGTTATAGCCCATCGGTACTTTAAAATCTTGATAAAGCTTTCTATGCACATCACGAAATGAATGCTTCAACTTAGTTTGTGCAAGTAAATCAAAATCTAATGATAATGATGTCATGTAACCTTCAGCGTATATATTCACACTGTGATTAACGGCATAGTCCCCCCAAGTACTGCTCCATTGACCTAGACTGGCTTCAGCAATCGATTGAATTTCACGGCCTGGATTATGTTGATTATTGACAATGCGTTTACTGAGGTCATCAAAAAATTCTTCGGCGGTAATAATACCAGCACGCAATAACAATTGATGTTGAAAATAACTGGTTGAACCTTCTGCAATCCACAACAGTTCAGTCATATTTTCAGACTGATAATCGTAAGGCACTAATCCCTGAGGACGATAAGCTTTAACGTTCCAGCTATGAATAAACTCATGTGAAGCGGTACTGATAAAACGTAAGTAATCGCTACGTTCTCGAAAACTAAAACGCGGTAATTGAATAACAGTTGAGTTTAAATGCTCAGTTGCCCCGCTTACTCCACTGGTGGCGTGTACCATATAAACGTACCGTTCAAACGGATAATCATCCCAAATAACACTCGCCTGATGACTGATTTTTTCTAAATCGGTAATAATTTGCTGAGTGTCATAATTACCCTCGCCCCAAAACACAACCTCATATTCCCGTCCATCGGCTTTAAAACTAAAATGCTGATTAATACCTGTCTCTATTGGAGAGTCAACTAACACATCGTAGTTATCAGCCACAAAGGAATGGGCTTTTTTACCGCTTTCCATGCCAGAATAACTGCGCCACTCTTTAGGCACAGACAAATTAACTTTTACCGCTTCGTCACGAAATGCAGGGCTATACATAAAAATACCACTGGCATCTAAATAAGCATGACTGCGATCAATATGACGTAATCGGTCGCCAAGTTCATTAGCATAAATTTGATATTGAACCGTTACACTTGAAGGATTATGTAACTTTACCTGCCATTCGCCACTCGCCGTTCGATGCCAATCTAATGCTTTCCCCTCACTATCTGTTGCTTTAAATAATCTCACCCCATCGGCAACGGGTAATACTTGATATCGACCGGTACGCCACACTGGCATATTAATAGTCAGATAACTTGTATCAATTTGTGGAAAAGTCACCGCCACTTTGGCTAAATGATGCTGTGGCTGCGTTAAATCTATTTGATATTCAACATCGGCTAACGCTGGCGTCGCCCAGCTGGCGACAAAAATAGCACTACTTAACATTATTGCTAAAGAGGTAGGTTTCACTGTGGCATCCTTCTGGTATGATTCTATTATTGTTTTTATGTTGATTTAGTTTTGCATTATCTTAAAAATTATAACAACCTATTGCCAGAGTCTCAGCAATAAACAACATATGTTTACACATTATTACTCATTGTGAGTTTCCGGCTGTTGCCGGCTTATCAAGGAAGGTCTAGGTTTTATGCGGCATATTATCACTTGGTGTTCACTGGTTTTCATTATTTTGTCTGCATCATCTAATGCTAAAGATCTTGAGCTACAGGAAATTACTTTTCGCGAAACACCACAAGAACTGTACCTTGAACTCAAATCTAGTACTCAGTTCCCATTAGAATTTAGCAACAAGAGTGAATTTGATCTGATTGCCAAAAAGCTTGGTATGTCACCCGATGATTTGATCCAACAATTAATATTGCTGGCTAGGCTTAACCTAGAGTCAAATGTGAACTCAGACACTAAAAGTGACGATGCTATTACTCTCATAAAGCAATTAAGGATAGTAGCAACCACACCGTTAGATAAAGCGGTAATTACTATGTTAGACGGGAGGTTAAACGCGCGAAAAAACCAAGATTACACTTATGCGATAAGCCAGTATAACGATGCATTGAATAAGATAAGCTCAGACTTATCATTGCAAGCCACCTTATTCAGATTTTCAATTCATGAGCACTTAAGTGGCTTATATAGAATGGCTTTACAGCCATCACCTAACCTTACTCACTTAAACCGTTATCGTGAAATAGCATATCAATTACGTAATGATTATTTCATCGCATTAGCAGAATTAGAGCTTGGACGTTATTACAATAGAAGAAATGAACCAGCAAAGTCATTGCAATATTATACTGAAGCTTTTCGTGTGGGTAACCGCATCAACTACCCAGGGATTAAAGCACACGCTCAACTCAATTTAGCACGTACTTATCGCGATTTAGAGCAGTGGGATGAAGCGCTCAAACACGCCCATGATGCAACAACAAGTTTCCAGACTTTTGACCAAGGTTCATATACGGCAGAAGCCTTGACCGTTATTGCGATGATTTACGCAGGTAAGAAAGAATGGAACAAAGCAATTGACTATTATCTTAATGCACAACAAGTTAACGAACGTCTTGGTAATGAAATAGGTCAAGGTTTAAACAGCCACAACATTGCTGAGGCCTATTTAAACCTTAATAATGGGCCAGCAGCATTGGCTGCGATAGCCAAAGCTAATAGCATCTTCATCGCTAAAAATGTTACTCATTACTTAGTTTATAATGAAGCCTTGTACACAGAAATTCTGATTAAACAAGCAATGTGGCTAGAAGCCATTGAACATGCTAAAAAGTCACTCATCCTAGCGACAGAAAAAAACTTAACAGATCAAAAGTTAGAAGCATTAAAATATCTATCAATGTCCTACCGAAAAGTTGGCGACTTAAATGCCGCCATAGAGATTGTTGATCAAATTATTGAATTATCCGACGGAATAAACGCAGTAGAACAGGATGATTCTGAGAGTTCGGGGCTCACTGAGCAAAAATTAAAATTCGATTTAAGCCTATTGCAAACAAAAGTCAACGAACAAAAAACAGCGCTTAATGACAATAAGTTGATGACTATTTTATTACTCTGCAGCGCTATTATCATTGTCATTGTATTGTTAGTGACCATAAGCCGTTCTCAGAAAATCATTCGGGCGCAACGAGATTATAAACAACAATACCTATTGGAACCCATAAGCCAGCTAAATGGATTTAGAGCCTGCATTCTACGTTTGCAAAATGACAAACTATCTGAGACATCCACTTTTGCTTTACTTAAAATAGAAGCACTGACTCATAGCGATACCCAAATGGGTTTAACTGAATCAGCTAAAATTATTCAGTCGTTTATTAATGAATTAAGCCAGTTACTAACCGCAGATATCTACGTTATCAAGCCGGGGCAATTTGCTTGTTACTTTAATCATGCTATTAACGCGCATGATTTATTGTCAACTATTGAAGGTTATGTCGCTAAAACCACACTTTTTAACCCCGTAATACCCAGCTTTAACAGAGAAAAAAAATTATCCCGTATTTATATCGGTCATATTAATATGCCATTACTTGCCAACCCGGATATATCAATATCTGCAGAATTGCATTTTGAGACCGCGCAATATGCTATTGCAGCAGCAATGACTCAAACCGACAATACCTATGTATCAATCAAGACCCTTAACTTTGCTCCAGCCACTATTTTTAGTGCGCCACTCTATCTTAACCTCACGCAAGCATTGAAAAGAGGGATAATTAAAGTCGACAGTAATCAGATAATTGCTGAAGAGTCTTGGCCACGTTAAATATTGCACAATTAATCAGCGAACATCAGGAATCATCATCTTTTGTGCTGATTTTAGATACCCGTCTACAACGCTTTGTTATAACATTGCTACACTATAGATATAGTCGAGAGTCGTTATGTTAGATATTACCCAATTAATCTAAATTTTAGTTATCTGTGTTTAGTTATCGGTGTAATTGACGATATATAGTCATTATCTTTTTTATTAGTTGAATTTAGCGGAAGCAACAAGGCATTTTATGAAAGATTCTGAGATAGCGGTATCACAAATAGCGCTAATGAAACAAAAACTTCATGCTGCCCGAACAGCTTTAGAGGATATTAATAAAGATCGTAATGATAAGCTTAAGACCTTGATCCAGTTTATTAGCCATTTAAGTTTGGCCTGTAAAGGACAGAATCTGGAACTTGATAATAAATTAGCCAAATTACGTCATCAATTACATGATTACGAGCAAATTGACGAGGCGCTACCTGAATTAGTTGATATTGAAAGAATTTTGAAAGGTCAATATCACCATACTATGACTCAGCTTGAAGAAAGCAGATTAGGTCTAGCTAGAGTGATAAGGCAGATTCAACGAGTCAATTCAGCACCCGATAAAGTCAAAAAAGAAATCAATTATTTCAAGCAAGATCTCGCTAAACCTTTTCACACCGTATGGGAATACATCCCCAAAGTTGAAAAGCTTATAGGCTTTTACGAAGAAATTTTACAGCAACAATTTACCGGTGCAGACAATTACGACATATTACCGCAGCACATTCAACTTGCGCGTGAACTGGCAGTAAAGATATCTGAAATAGAGTTTCGTAAAGATCAACGCGACCAAATCCTGGTAATGAAAGAAGTATTATTGGGCGATATTAGCTTAAATACTCTACTTGAATCGTATCAAACTATCCTAAGCTTATTATTAGATAATATTGCCAGAGAAAAATCAGCTTCCCAGGACTTTCTATACGCATTAAATGATGCTTTAACCGTTGTTCGTGATGTCGTCAATAATTCGCAAAACAACAATGAGCGAAGCCATCAACTTAAGCAGCAGTTAAATAAAGAGATTAATTTAAGGGTTAATAATGCCGACGGTATTATCACTGAAGTCGATGACTTAAGTGATTTAAAGACGCAGCTAACAGTGCAGTTATCATCCCTTCGTGATGTGTTATCTCGTAAAGAAGCGCTTGAGCAACGTGAACAAACAATATTACGTAAGTCTATTGAAGCCATGCGTAAAGAGCTCAATAGTATTACCCAAGAAGCAAATTGTTATAAAGAAAAGCTATTTGAACACCAGAAACTTAATCTTCTTGATCCACTGACTCAACTGGCCAATAGAACCGCCCTTGAGGACAGAATGGATCAAGAATATCGAAATCATGTTCGATTTAAGACACCTTTGTGGATTGCGGTAACTGATATTGACCATTTTAAATCGGTAAATGATAACTTTGGCCACAGTACGGGTGATAAAACACTGCAAGTAATTGCTATGGCTCTTAAAAACTCATTACGCGACAGTGAATTTGTGGCAAGGTACGGTGGTGAAGAGTTTGTGCTGTTACTGCCTGACGTTACCGAAGAGCATATTTCAGCATTACTTAACCGCGTAAGAGAAAAAGTAAAAAATATTCCATTTAAATTTAAAAATCAGAGAATTACAGTTACATTATCTATCGGTGCTGCGCAAGTGATGGACAATGAAACCATCGAAGAAGCTTTTGAAAGAGCAGATACGGCACTCTATAAAGCGAAAAATAATGGCAGAGACAGAGTCGTAATAGACATATAAGCAGCACCGCAGCTTAAGTGTCTTTACACTTAGGTCTAAAGGAGTTGCTTATGATTATACGGATTAGCCCTCGAGGCAGTTTGGATCAACTTTCACAGTTGGAAGTTGATCGACTAAAACAAGGCGCCAAAAGCGACCTTTATCAATTGTACCGCAGCTGCTCATTAGCGGTGTTATCTTCAGGCCTTGTCAGTGATGACGCTGAAGCGCTTTTCGATAGATTCGACACCTTTAATATCAATGTACTTCAACGTGAACGTGGTATTAAGCTTGAATTGATCAACCCTCCCGAGCAAGCTTTTGTCGACGGCGAAATAATTACCGGTATTCAAGAACACTTATTTGCTGTACTGCGTGACATCATTTACATCACCAATAAATACGATAACCTCAAACACATCAACTTAACCAATGCGAGTCACATTACCAATGTTGTTTTCGATATATTGAGAAATGCGCGCGCGATCTCGCCAATGAAGGACCCCAATGTTGTCGTATGTTGGGGCGGGCACAGTATTAATGCCGTCGAATATCAATATACTCGCGACGTAGGATACCAGTTAGGGCTTAGGCAACTTGATATTTGTACAGGCTGTGGCCCTGGTGCAATGGAAGGTCCGATGAAAGGCGCGGCAATTGGTCATGCAAAACAAAGGGTTAAAAATGCTCGTTATATTGGTTTAACCGAACCCAGTATTATTGCCGCAGAGCCTCCTAATCAAATCGTCAATGAACTGGTCATTTTGCCCGACATAGAAAAACGCCTTGAGGCCTTTGTACGCATTGGTCATGGGATTATTATATTCCCAGGTGGTGCGGGCACTGCTGAAGAGCTACTGTACTTTTTAGGTATTTTATTGAATATAGAAAACGCTGACACTCCTTTTCCATTAGTGCTTACTGGCCCTAAGGAAAGTGCACAATATTTTGAAGAAATTGATAAATTTATTGGTGCTACCCTTGGCGAAGAAGCCCAGAATAAGTATCAAATTATTATTGATGACCCTGTTAAGGTTGCTCAAATAATGAAACAAGGTATGGCGGAAGTGAAAACCTATCGCAAAACAAAAGGCGATGCTTATCAGTATCAGTGGTCTTTAAAAATTGAACCAGAATTTCAATTACCCTTTGATCCCAGCCATGAAGTTATGGCAAATTTAAATCTATACTTTCAAAATAATAAAGCTGAGCTTGCCGCTAATTTACGTAAGGCCTTTTCTGGTATTGTGGCAGGTAATGTGAAAGGAGAAACCATCAAGCGCATTAAGGAGCACGGCAAATTCCATATTAAAGGCGACCCTAAATTAATGAAAATGATGGACAAACTACTTACTGCATTTGTGGAACAACAGCGAATGAAACTTCCTGGCAGCGCTTATGAGCCTTGCTATAAAATCATCACATAAAATAATAATATGAATAATTTACTCATTATTGATGGTCTTAACCTGGTTCGCCGTATACATGCGGTGTTACCAGACGAGACTGATATTGACAGTGTTAAGACACGCTCTTTGGCAGCTTGTCATAAAATGTTACAACACCACCAACCTTCCCATGTCATTGCCGTCTGGGACGGCGAACAAGAGTCTTGGCGTAAAAAGCTTTATGCTGATTACAAAAAAGGTCGAAAGCCGATGCCTGAAGCCTTACATAAAGGGTTAAAGGAAATTAAATCGGCACTAGCTGCAGAGCACATCCATTCGTTAGATGCTACATCAGAAGCTGATGATGTCATCGCTACGTTAGCCCTTAAAATTACCGAAAACCATGGCGAAGCAATTATTGCTTCTACTGATAAAGGTTTTAGCCAATTACCCCAAAATAAACTGACACTGTGGGATCACTTTAATCAAAAAGCATTTGATTTAATTGAACATGAACGCAAACTTGATGTAGTACACAGTCAATTTTTGGACTTTATTGCCCTTGCAGGCGACAGCGGCAATAAAATCCCCGGCATTGCAGGTATCGGTCCTAAATCAGCGGCGGACTTACTGAATAAATTTCGCACTTTAGCTAATATCTATCGTTCACTGGAAAATCTTGGCCCCAAACAGGCACAAAAACTTGCAGATGGAAAAGAAATAGCACGTATTAGTTACAAATTAGCCCAGCTGCAATGTGACATACCACTCAATATCAACTTAAAACAATTTAGATATCAAGCTGGGATATCGACACCATAAGTTACAAAATTAGCCGTTACAAAAACATCTAAATCCATTAAGTTAAATAGTATTGTAACTCAACACTAAAATATATTCGGGCCTAGAAATGAAAGCTAAAGCTACTTACGTTATCGGTGGGGTTTTTATCGCATACCTCTTTTTTGTCGCTGTTGTGATGTTTGTTTACGAACCACAGCCAGAAGATAGGGAGTGGGATGACAGGCAAGCTTATAATAACCAGAAAATGAGTGAACTCAGCTTTGGACAACCACGGGAAGACATTATAAAGATATTTGGCAGCGCGGATTTTGTTGAGGCTAAAACGGCTATAGATGGTCAATATCAACTGTTATTTTATCGCACCCACCATGTGCTATCAGATGGCATTACCACCCGCGATGAATGCACACCGCTGTTGTTTAAAAATAATATCTTAATAGCTTGGGGAACCGAAACACTCCAACAATATTTAGCTAGCACTATTTTTGCTGATAACAGTATTCAGGCTCACTAGTTTAATCCTGCATTTATGCTGCGGCTCATCAATATTGAGCCGTGAGCCGCAATCAGTTAAATAATCGATATTTTTCCCGCAAAGCTAACTCTTTAGCACTATTCTATTTATGAGATTGACTAATTTTTTTGTATCCTTGATATTCAAATCTTATAATTAAGTCAAATAAAGGATTACTTACTCAGGATGATAACTGTTGGAGACAGAATGGGTGATAAGGCCAGATCATCTAATACTCCCACTTAAATGTATTATCATTTTTCAATAAGTCGCTTTTATCGCCGATCTCAATAGCATTATCGCAGCCAATCAGAGGTGCTAGCATTATGCACTGAGATGTATGTTTTCTAATAAAAATGCAGGCTGCTAGTGCCTGCATACTCTAGTCAACTCAGCATCTTATTAGTCTGCAGAATACTCTTGATAAGCTTCACCTTTTTCAAGCCATAATGGCGCTGGTTTACCGAGCAAGTAATGATCAAAGTATTGACGCATTTTGATGGTGTAATCCAGTTTATTAGGGTACTTTTTCAAATGATGTGGTTCACCTTCATACTGAAGAAATACCACATCCTTACCTGCACGGCGCATGGCTAAATACATTTCAATACCTTGCTCCCAAGGCACAGCATCGTCAATATCACCAAACATAATCATCATAGGGGTTTGAATGCGTTCAACATAAAATACCGGTGAGTTTTCAATGTATTTCTGCGGCGCTTTATATAAGCTTTCAGCCATTCGACTTTGGCCTGCCTCATACTGAAATTGACGCGCAAGTCCGCTACCATGTCGAATGCCACTGTAGGCACTAGTCATATTCGATACCGGCGCCCCCGCTACCGCTGCGGCAAACATATTAGTTTGAGTAACAGCATAAGCTGTTTGATAACCGCTCCATGAATGTCCATGCAGGCCGATTTTTTTAGGATCAGCTACACCCATTTCAACTATTTTTTGTACACCAGAGGTTAATGCTTTTACCGCCGATATACCTGGATAGCCAATTTCAAAACGAATATCGGGTAAGAAAATCGCATAACCATTATCGGTATACCAAGCAAAATTAGGTCTATGGTTAATTTTCATATCAGGAAAGGCGTGTAAACGATCACTCATAAAGCGGTAATAATAGACCATAACAGGATAGGTTTTTCCTTCCTGGTAATTACTTGGTTTAATCAACACGCCATCAATAGACTCACCATCTGCACCGGTCCATTGCACCAGTTCAGCATGACCCCAAGAAAACCCTTGGCGCTGCTTGTCTAATTGAGTAAGCGCTTTAGCACTGCTTAGGGAGTCTAGCGTTGCAGTATAAATATCTGGATATAAATCAAAACGCTGGGTTGAAAATAATACCTGTTCGCTCTGCTTAGCTCTGGCTAGCACGGTTAATTTACTATTACTATTGGTGAGTTTTTTTACCCCTGCAGTACCTATTTTTGCTTGGTAAAACTCATCCTCTTTATTGCGATGACTGTAACCTTGTAATAGCACCATTTGATCTTGCTTAAGCGTAGCAGGCTGTTTATCTTCAACTAACCCTCTAACGCGAAATTCAATACCTTGCTTTCGCCCTTCCCCATTAGATAACATAAAACCGTTATGAGACTTAGTATTGAACTGCCATGCATCATATTTATCATAGGCAATAAAGCCTGAACCATCGGCTAACCATGGACCAAAACCATAACCTGGAGCTTGGCTCGGATAATCATGGTCTTCATCGGAAAATGGCACATCATATTGACCACTCAAGTTATAACTTACCGCTTGAGCAATATCGTAAATATAAACATTTCCCTGCTGATAATAGCGAAGGAATTGAGCATTAGGTGATAATGTCGGAATAGCGTCACTAGGTTGCTGTGCCAACACTAAAATTTTTCGACCCGTGTTCACATCCACCAAATACACATCTTGATAAAAACCTGCCCAGGTAATCATTTTCTGGTAAGGCACATCTGATGTCGCCACTAAATAACGCTGTTGCTCACCATAATTTATGGTTGGCACAGTTTTATCGGCTAATTGAACCATATGATCGGCTTCAATATGATAAACAGCTAAATAAGTACGCTTTAACTCATCTTGATATTCTTTAACTTCATGGGGCTTAATTTTAGGGTCATCGCCATGCCAAACGCGTAAGTTTTTATTGTCAGTAATCACACCTTGATCAAATAATGATTGTCCATCGGTATATTTTACCCGCGCTGTAGGGGCAATAACTTGCGGTACTCTACCAACAAATAACCGCTCGTTATCACGAGAAAACATCACGCTAGCATGTTGATTCAACGTCCACCCATCACTACTAAGTTGACGTTTTTTACCTGACTTTATATCAATAAGATGCAATTTATATTCACGACTATCACGCTTACTGGCCAGTTTTCCCGCCGTAAATCCAACAAAGCGACCATCGTTGCTTAAAGCCAGCTCGCCCACTTGCTCATTTATCGCGCTATATATATTACGCTGTGCTTGATCTTTTAAGTTAACTAAAGTGACATGATGTTGATTATTATCATGATCATTAACCGCCGCGACAAAATGAATTCCTGACTCATCAAATGCGTATTGAGTCACATTAGTGAGTTGGATTTCTTTTTGAGTCGTTAAATGGATTAAGGTTAACGAGGTGCCTTTATCCGCATCATCAAGTTTGGGCTTTTTATTCGAATCTGATTGCTCGGTATTATCTTCTGCTGGCTTACTGTCTGGTGCAGTTTTTTGTTCTTTAAACCAAATAGCCAAATACTGGCCATTATCATTAAAATGCGCCGACTTAATATTTTCAAATGTCTGTTGTGTGTTTGTCTTAGTGTTAAGTAGCACTATATTCTGGGTTAATTCGGCTTTGTTTTTAGTTTCTTTATCTAGCAAACTTGCTGGAATAGTAGCGATAACAAATTGG
This sequence comes from Shewanella glacialimarina, assembly GCF_020511155.1. Taxonomy (NCBI): domain Bacteria; kingdom Pseudomonadati; phylum Pseudomonadota; class Gammaproteobacteria; order Alteromonadales; family Shewanellaceae; genus Shewanella; species Shewanella glacialimarina. The sequence goes on from NZ_CP041216.1 coordinate 2,935,516, forward strand.
CCATTGGGTGTCACTTCAGGTTGAGTTCCATTAGTGATTTCAAAACTTTTGCTACCATCAGTCGATTTAACAATAACATCACTCTCACCTCTGTCAGGCTGAGCCTCAACTGCCATTATGCTACCATCATCAGCTAATACCGGTTGCTGTAAGGTTTTAAAGTGCATAATGTCGGTCAGAGTTAATGGTTCTGCTGATATCAGGCTCGATGAGAACGATAAAGACAGCGCCACCAACACTGGGTAAGTAGACAAATAAGATAATTTCACAATCTTCCTCTTTTATAATTATGGGGTATTAATAACAACTAACACCCAATTCGAAGTATTTACTGGTCAGTGCTCATTTGTAATTAGTTACAGTCTCCACTAGCAGCCAAATAAGTATGGCTATTTTCATTATGCGACTATGGTCGTCTAGTAAATAACCGCAATAAATGAACAATATATCCTGCTTTAATATCGTTAACTCTTGCTGAAAAAGGCAGGCTGACTTATCGATTTGTTAAGATTTAGTTGAATCTGTCATTTATTGAATTATTTTAATCCAAAATGACTTTAAATGACCTTTAAAATGTCATTTCACTCTCAGTTTTGTGTAAATAAAGATGTTAAATCGTTAAAATAGCTCACCGAAACATTGCGTTTCGATCTTAGTGCCACCGCTTAGTGTAAGCCATATTTAAATCACCTTGCTTAGGCGGTCAATATTAATGCGCTGTATTCATTGCAGTCACATCTCAGGTGTAAGGACTTCTCATGTCAAAACGTACAATAACCGTAATTCCAGGTGATGGAATTGGCCCAAGCATTATCGATTCTGCATTAAAAATTCTTGATAAGGCTGGTTGTAATTTTGAATATGAATTTGCCGATGCTGGTTTAGCTGCGTTAGAAAAACACGGTGAGCTAATACCGCAACGTACCTTAGACTTAATTGAAAAAAACCGCATTACTTTAAAGGGCCCGTTAACCACTCCTGTTGGTGAAGGTTTCACTTCAATTAATGTTAGTTTGCGTAGAAAGTTCAGCTTGTATGCAAATGTCCGCCCAGTAAACTCATTCAAGGGCACTCAGGCCCGTTATGAAAATATTGATATTATTACGGTGCGAGAAAATACCGAAGGCATGTACTCTGGTTTTGGCCAAAAAGTATCAGACGACGGTGAAACGGCTGAAGCAACCAGTATTATTACCCGTAAAGGTGCTGAGCAAATTGTGACATTTGCCTATGAATTAGCCCGTAAGGAAAATCGTAAAAAAGTCACTATTGTGCATAAAGCCAATATCATGAAATCAACCTCAGGTTTGTTTTTGAAAGTGGCTCGAGAAGTCAGCTTACGTTATCCTGATTTGATTACTGAAGAAATGATTGTTGATGCCACTTGCATGAAGCTGGTAATGAACCCAGAAAACTTTGATGTAATAGTCACAACCAACTTATTCGGCGATATCTTATCTGATTTATGTGCTGGCCTTGTCGGTGGTTTAGGCATGGCACCGGGTGCCAATATAGGTCGCGACGCCGCTATCTTTGAAGCGGTACATGGCAGTGCACCAGATATTGCGGGTAAAAACTTAGCCAATCCAACATCCGTTATTTTAGCCTCAATTCAAATGCTTGAATATTTAGGTATGTCAGATAAAGCGGTTATGATCCGTAATGCTGTGGCGGCAGTGATTGAAGAAGGCGACCGTACTACCCGTGACTTAGGTGGCACTTATGGTACAACTGACTTCACCCAAGCGGTATTAGAACGATTAGGTTAATTTTTACAGCTGAAACTTACAAAATTAACCCTGATAAATATGACTAAATAACAAAGCCCTAATATTGATTAGGGCTTTTTATTTTGTACACTTTTAACATGTAATTAATAACTTATCTTTCACCCAATATGGCATAATTAACGCCTTTTTCTGGGAATAACCATAAGTGTACCGTCACTTCGTCACGGTCATGGTAAAGGTGTTTGCATTGCATACGGTATTCGATGTTATTTTCTTTTAAAATCTCAGCCATAGTGTCTAAAATAACCCGCACTTCTTTGTAACGACTCTTCATTGGCAATTTTAAATTAAAAATAGCTTCTTTAAACCACGCATTAATGGCCCATGCTTCCATCAACTCTGCCACACGGGAAGGTTTTTCAACCATGTCACACACTAGCCAATAAATGTTTTTTCTTGGGGGTTCAAAGCGAAAACCATCGGCACGATAATGCTTAACTTGGCCTGTTTCCATTAACTTTTCATTCATTGGACCATTATCAACAGCCGCCACCATCATCCCTCGGCGGACTAATTGATAAGTCCAACCACCAGGGCAAGCACCCAAATCAACAGCATTTAAACCGCTGCGACAGCGCAAATCCTGCTCTTCTCTGGTCAAAAAAGCACTAAAAGCCTCATCTAGCTTTAAACTCGAGCGACTCGGTGCGTCAGCAACCATTTTCAAGCGCGGAATGCCCATGAAATGTGGTGAACTATTATTACTCAGTGAATAGCCAACATACGCTTTGCCCGGACCAATAAAACACACATGTACAATAGGACGGCTTTGGCTTTCTTTGGCCAATAAAATACCAGCTTTTTTCAACCCCTGGCGTAATGGTACAGTAAACTTACGGCAAAATGCCGACAACTCTTTTGCTTCGTTAGTGTCAGGTGTTTCTACCCGTAATTCACCACAACGAGATATATCACCTAAGGCTGCAACAATCGGACTCATTCTGTCTTGCTCTGGCAAGTCAATTAATAACTCACCCGCAGCAAACATCTGCCGCGTAAAAATTAACGAGCGTAATGCTAGTTGCTCGGCTAATTTATCGGCACCATTGTCTTCAAAACATTGATAAATAACATAAGCGTCATTGTTATTGGTTTTAACGAAGCCGCCAATGTTGAGCTCTGCCGCACGTTGTTGAATTTCTGCTGCGCACTCTTTTTCATATCCAGCGCGGCAAAATAAGAATAGGTTTTTCATGTAAAGCCTTAGCAATAGTCGATCTTGGAGCCAAATTTTGTCGGATTATAGCAAGAATATGACGCTATAGCAGATTTAGATTTGATCAATACTAATGGGTCTACGCCATGCAGCAATCGCAAATAACGCCCAAGCTATGAGTAAACAAAGCCCTCCCATAGGAGTGATAGTACCAATCCATTTAGCCTGGGTTAAAGCATATAAATACAGTGAACCAGAAAACAAGAGTATGCCTACGATAAAGAAGCCCGCAGACCAATTAAGCCACTTAGTTGACAACCATTGGGCCGCAAAAGCTAAACTCACTAGTGCAAAGGTGTGATAAAACTGATACTCAACCGCTAATTTGAAAATACTAACCATTTCCGCTGAGGCAATATTTTTTAATCCATGGGCGCCAAAAGCCCCTAAAGCAACAGCAATAAAACCACTAATAGCAGCAATAAATAACAAACGATGGTTCATAACGCACCTTGAATTGAGTTAGCGGATTTATCATCCTAAAATGAATTAAGTGACAGACTGAGAGAATTTAACGATTTCTGTCACAGTAAGCTCTAGATTAGCGTCAAACGTGATGCCTGACGACTTTCTTGGTGTAAAACTATGATCGCCATCTGGAATAGTGACAAACTCAATGCCGTCCCTGAACGTCCATACCGCTATTTGTTCAGGCAAACCAAATTTATCACGCTCACCCTGTAGCACTAAAGTTGGCATGTTCGAATCATTCAGGGGTGGCAACCTTGGCTCGCCGCCTTTAATAGGAACAAAGGGATAACCTAGACATATTTGACCAACAACCTGGCCTAATATAGTTTGTGCCTCAACAGCATCACACGAATGCAGATTTGATGTTAATGTCGCCATCACTCTTGAGCCCATCGACTTACCGATAAACACGATTCGTTTAGCGGTAATGGTTCCCTGCTGCTGTTTGTGATGAATATCGGTTAACACAGTTTCAAGATGCGACAGTAGCTTAGGGGCGCGATCCGGTGGGCGCTTCTTGCTATCAAGCATATTGGCCTGCATGTATAAGAAATTAAATCGATATACTGCAAAACCTTGTAATACCAAGAGCTCAGCCAATTGCTGCATAAAAGCATGGTGCATATTAGCGCCTGCACCATGGGCAAGCACAATTAAGGTGTCACTTTGATTATCGCCTTCAAGCAAGTAATCGGTTGCTAACAAGCTTGCTGGGCTATCAGTATTTAAAGGACTGACAGATATCCTATCCTGTGAGTAATTCACTGCGTGACTCCTCAGCAAACATATCCACCATCCATTCACGAAATGCACTGACTTTGCCTAATTCAGAATGGTTCTGCTGACACACTAAATAGTATGCATCTTTACTGACTAATACTTCTGAAAACGGGCATACCAGACGACCCGCTTTAATATCTGGCCTAGCTAACACGCTGTAGCCCAATGCAACCCCCTGCCCGTGGGCAGCGGCTTGTAACACTAAGGATGAATGACTAAAAATGGGGCCTTGATTGACATTGATATCACTTACCCCGCATTGTCTAAACCAGGCCTGCCAGTCGTGGCGGCTTGAGTCATGTAATAGGGTATGATATTTCAAATCACTTGGGGTACTTAGTGGCTTAGGTCCATTTAATAACAATGGTGAACAAACGGGGATCAATACTTCATTGCGCAGTTTATCCGCTCTAAGCCCTGCCCAATTACCTTGACCATAATAAATTGCCACATCAACATCATCTGTTAACGACCCAGTATCACTGTCTACCGCTTTAATACGCACATCAATATCAGGATTCTTTTCACTAAATTTGGCTAACCGCGGCACCAACCATTGAATCGCAAAACTCGGTGACATACTTACCGTTAACGAGCCCACAGCGCTGCGGGCAAGCAAGCGGTCGGTCGCCTCCCCCAACTGAATGAAAATATCCTTGATGTCAAGAAAGTAGCTCTGACCTTCTTCGGTTAACAGTAATGATCTATTTTTACGTCTAAAAAGTTTTAACCCTAGAAAATCTTCTAATGCTTTAATCTGATGGCTCACCGCAGCCTGAGTAACAAACAACTCCTCTGCAGCCCTAGTAAAACTGAGGTTTCTTGCTGCCGCTTCAAATGCTTTAACTGCATTCAAGGGCGGTAATCGTCTAGCCATGATGATTAATCTCTTATTATTTTAATTAGTTTTTCTAATGATTATCTCTATTTTTAACGGTTTGTAAAGAACAGGTTTTTGATTAGACTAGTATATTGAAATAACGTTAGCAGGGGAGTATTTTCGAGGTGTATTTCAGCTGAACAGTAGGGGATTAATTCGCATTCACGAAACGGTATTGATTAGATTTTTCCATATCGAAGATTATCACTTAATTGCTATAAACCGTTGCTATAAACCGTTGCGATAAACAATTACTATAAAAAATTGCTATAAAAAAGGCTTGCACCGTTGAAGATACAAGCCTTTATTACAAACAGTTTAACGTTTTATGGACGATAAACTTTTACATTCTGATAGCCTTGCTCAATTAAATACAAGGCTTGTAACTTACTCATCACACCGCGGTCACAATATAATAGGTAGGTTTTGCTCTTATCTAACTCAGCAAATTTTGTTGCCAACTTAAAGAATGGAATTGCTGTAATCTCTACGCCTTCGATAGATAATGGCTTACGCTCTTCTTCTTCTGGAGCGCGCACATCAATCACTATTTCGCCAGATGCAATATCAGTTACCGTTTCTGTTTCAGTGATTTGTTGATTCATTTCGGTTTCAATATCTCTAATATCCATCACTTTAGCTGAATAAACGATACGTTCGATAAGATCTTCATCAAACTTTAATTCTTCAGCTTCAATTTTAGATAACACTGCTTTTACCGTCGGTTTTTGAGAGATAACACCGCAGTATTCAGGCATTGTCTTAGCAAAATCCTCTGTGCCAATTAAGCGACTTTGATTGATGATATCCTGTTTGTCCATGGCTATCAGTGGACGCATAATTAACATGTCAGTACAGCGGTCTATAACATTCAAATTGGTCAAGGTTTGGCTAGACACTTGACCTAAACTTTCACCTGTCACCAAACCCTGAATTTTAAATTTTTCGGCAATACGCGCAGCTACTCGCATCATCACACGCTTTAAAATAACGCCCATTTGCCCACTGTCTATTCTTTCTAAAATTTGTTCTACAACTGGCTCAAACGGCACGGTAATAAAACGTACCTTATGTGACTCGCCGTAGGTTTTCCATAAATGATAGGCAACTTGTTTAACGCCTATCTCATGCTGTGCGCCGCCCAAGTTGAAGAAGCAATAATGGGTACGCGAACCCTTTTTAATAAATTGAAAACTTGATACACCAGAGTCAAACCCACCGGAGATAAGTGATAACACATCCTCTTGGGTTGCCATTGGAAAACCACCTAAACCTTCGATACGACGCTCAACCAAATAAACTTTATTTCCATCAATTTCAAGATTAACAGTAACATCTGGATTATTCAGTTTTACGCCCAAGGCATCAGCATGTTGATTTAAGCCACCGCCAACATAACGCTCAACCTCGATCGAATTAAAATCATGGTTTCCAGTACGTTTTACCCGTACACAAAATGTTTTACCGGCAATTTCATCACGATACCGGGGTAAGGCTAACTGGTAAATGCTATCAATAGTATCAAACGGATACTCGCTAACTTGCACTACATGCGCAATACCAGGAATACACGCTAAGCGTTGCCCAAATATGTCCTGCAATTCTGGTTTATCTTCAGGTACCTTGACGATGAGCCGGTCAAATAAACGTAGCACATTAGCCTCTTCGTCGACTTTTTTAAGTACATTTCGAATATTCGTTTCTAGCATTTTAGTAAACCGTAATCTTACCGATTTACTCTTCATCATGATTTCAGGGTATAACTTTACAATAAACTTCATAGCGGTTCCGGCAACATTAATTACTGGCTAAACACGACAATGTATTTAGCCAACGTCATAGTTAATGGTTTTAATTAAGAAAATAAATACTTATTTTTCACGGCAAAAAAATATCGACCCAGCTTACACTGAGTCGAATAAATTAATTACCGTACGTAAAAAAAGCAGTAATTATGAGGATTATATCAAATTTTTAGTCGCTTGTAATAACATTATCCGCTTGAGCAAGCGTCACGATATATATACATAACGCTGAGTATGATCCAAAAAAAGCACAATCATTTGATTGCGCTTTAAATTCAGTCATTTGCGTTTATTAAGGGTTTTGAGTTATCTGCGGATCCTAAATCACTTTAATTTCATCAGATTCTTTAGGTTTGCCCTGCTCTATGGCTATTTCGACTCGACGATTTCGAGCTCGATTAGTGTTACTGTCATTCGGCACCAGTGGATTATTGGACGCCTCTCCCATCACTTTCATCCGTGTTTCATCAAAGCCAGGCACTTTCATCAATTCATGGGCTACCGCAACAGCTCGCTGACTGGATAAATCCCAGTTTGAACTATAAAGTTCATTGCTGATATGAGCGCCATCTGTATGTCCTGACACTGTAATAATGCCAGGTACATCTTTGAGTAACTCACCAATGGATCGCACAATAGGCCTAAACTGGGGCTGTAGAAAGCCTGAACCGGAAGAAAATGATCCCTTTTCTCGAATTCGAATAATAATTTGCTGACCTAACGATTCTAATTCAATGGCACCATCAACAATTTGTTCATTCAATTGTTCAGCCATTTTTTTAAGTTGCTCATTGATATTATCTTGTGAAGATGCAGCATCTTTTTTAACCGCTTCAGCTTCTTTTTGTGCAGTTGCGCTAGCATTACCGCCGCGTTGAGCGCCATTCTGTTTTTGCACCCCGCCAGCACTGTCTTCTTCACCTGCTTGATACTCAATGGTTGGTTGAGTCATTTCATTAGTTTGCTGATTAATAATTTCAATCGGAGTGGGATCGGGTCGACCAGGTCGAAACTCCAGTGCAATAACCGATGTGCCTTTGGGGATGTCTTTGACTTCAACTTTATTCTGTACACCAAAGGCATACTTCATTGAACCTGCAATTTGCTTGAACTTCATTACGTCCATTTCAGAGAACGCTAATAATAATACGAAAAAGCACATCAGCAACGACATGAGATCAGCAAAGGTTGCTAACCACATGGGCGCGCCGGCAGGTGGACATTCACACTTGGCCTTAGCCATGGGTTACTCCCCGTCCGTTGTATCTATTTTACGTTGTTTTTCAGAAATATAGTTTTTCAAAAAACCTTCAATTACACGCGGGTTTTGACCGTCTTGAATCGCCAATACCGCATCCATAATCAAATTACGATTCAATAGCTCTTCATTCATTCGCAGTGATAATTTATCCGCCATTGGGATGGCTATCATGTTGGCGATTACTGCACCATAAAGTGTGGTTAATAACGCCACCGCCATTGATGGGCCAATTGATTTAGGGTCATCCATGTTTGATAACATGGCGACCAAACCAACAAGCGTACCAATCATCCCCATCGCAGGTGCAACATCTCCCATGGCTTTAAAAATATTTACCCCAGACTTATGGCGATCTTCAGTTAAGGCAATATCTTTCTCTAATGCATTACGTACGACCTCGCCATCATGACCATCAACTAACATATCGACTGCTTTTTGCATAAAAGTGTTGCTAATTTGCGCTTCTTCTAACGCTAAAAAGCCCCCTTTACGGGCAGCATCGGCCATATTAACGGATTGCTCAATGAGGTCTTCTGGTTTATCAATTTTAAACATAAAGGCTTTTAAGCCAATCTTAATCGCACCTAAAAATTGCTTTAGGTTAAACTTCATCATCACCACAAATAAAGAGCCGGCAACAACAATCAAAATTGACGGTACGTCGATAAATAGGCCGATACCACCACTGGTCACCATAGCGCCAATGATAAATGCAAAAGCACCAATAATTCCTATCAGGGTTGCTAAATCCACAACGTCTCCTCAAATGCAGTAAAGTCTGCTTGAATATGCTAATGCTAAAATCGTTAAACTTAAACATCATCTTACTATGTTATCGGTCAAAATCATTTCTAGTTTAGCTCGAATTTCAACTTTCTAAACAAATTTCAGTAACAAAGCGTGCTATTGAGCAAATATCAAGCGTCTGTATTTGACCCAAAAGCTCGGCTGATATACCTTGTCACACGCTGAACAAGAGGAAATATCAACGTGGCAAAAAAACCTGAAAATCTCAGTTTTGAGCAATCTTTAAATGAACTTGAAACTATTGTAGCCAGTTTAGAGCAAGGTGAAGTCTCCCTTGATGATGCATTAAAGCAGTTTGAACGAGGCATCAACCTCGTACGCCAAAGCCAGGCAAAACTTGAACAGGCACAACAGAAAGTATCCATTTTATTAGATGACAAAGACACCTTAACCCCATTAGAAATTGAACAATAAACAGCTTTGACAGCATGTTGAGGTATTACAGTGCTAACTGATGCAATAAAGACTTATCAACAAAGAGTTGATCAAGTATTAAGCCAAAAATTAACTGACCTTGATAACGCTGCACCAAAATTAAAAGCGGCCATGACCCATGGTGCGTTATTAGGTGGTAAGCGTATCAGACCTTTTTTGGTTTACAGTATAGGACAAATGTTAAATGTCCCGCTAAAGGTATTAGATAATTTAGCCGCTGCCATTGAATGTATTCATGCATATTCGCTTATCCATGATGACTTACCAGCAATGGATAATGATAGTCTTCGCCGTGGCCAACCTACTGTTCATATTGCTTTTGATGAAGCCTGCGCAATATTAGCAGGTGATGCATTACAAACGCTTGCATTCGATATTATCAGTGAGCCTATTGAGGGTTTAACTCCCTCACAGCAATTAGCCATCGTGAAGTCATTGGCAAAAGCCTCTGGTTATATGGGTATGTGTGGTGGTCAGGCAATTGATCTTAGCGCTACAAATCAGCGTATTGAAATGGCGAGATTAACCGAGCTTCATAACAAAAAAACGGGTGCATTAATCTGCTGCGCAGTAGAAATGGCGTTGATTGCAGCCAATGCCCCCGATAATGAACATCAAGCCTTAATGGTTTACGCTGGTAAAATAGGTTTAGCCTTTCAAGTGCAAGACGATATATTAGATATCGTTGCTAGCACCGAAGAGTTAGGTAAACCACAAGGCAGTGACGAGCAATCAAATAAAAGTACCTTTCCTAAATTACTCGGTTTAGAAGGTGCCAAGCAGACATCACAGCAACTTGTTGATGATGCTCTATCAGAACTGACTAAATTGCCATACAATAGTCAGTTAATTGCAGACTTTGCTCGGTATATTATCGTGCGAAGAATATAATAAGACAGATATCTCACTATGAGTTTCGATAATTCTCAATATCCTGTGTTAGCAAAAGCTAACACCCCAGAAGAACTTAGACAGCTACCTCAGAGTTTATTGCCGCAGGTATCAGATGAGCTGCGCCAGTTTCTGTTGCAATCGGTAGGCATGTCTAGCGGTCATTTTGCTTCTGGTTTAGGCACGGTTGAATTAACCGTAGCGCTTCATTATGTGTACGACACGCCTTTTGACCAATTGGTTTGGGATGTTGGCCATCAAGCTTATCCTCACAAAATTTTAACTGACCGCCGTAACCGCATGCACACTATTCGCCAAAAAAACGGTTTGCATCCTTTCCCATGGCGTGAAGAAAGTCATTACGATACCTTTAGTGTCGGTCATTCTGGCACCTCTGTCAGTGCAGCTTTAGGCATGGCAATTGCCGCCGAAAAAGAAAATAAAGGCCGTAAAGTTGTTGCTGTTATTGGTGATGGCGCAATGACAGGCGGTATGGTATTTGAAGCTTTAAATCATGCCGGTGACTTACGCAACGATATGTTAGTCGTGCTGAACGATAATGAAATGTCGATTTCAGAAAATGTTGGCGCACTTAATAATCACCTTGCTCAACTTATGTCTGGCCGCTTTTACACGACTATCCGTGAAAGCAGTAAAAAAGTGCTTAAAGGCATGCCTGCTATTAAGGAAATAGCTAAGAGAACAGAAGAACACCTAAAAGGCATGGTGGTTCCAGGGACTTTGTTTGAAGAACTAGGCTTTAATTACATCGGCCCTATTGACGGCCATGATGTTGATGCCTTAGTTGAAACCATGCGCAATATGCGTAGCCTAAAAGGGCCACAGATCCTGCACATCATGACTAAGAAAGGTCGTGGATATGAGCCAGCAGAAAAAGATCCTATTGGTTGGCACGCCGTGCCTAAGTTTGATCCTAGCCAGTTTAAAAAACCTGCGACTAAACCAGGTTTGCCGACATTTTCACAGGTGTTTGGTAAATGGCTATGTGATGTTGCTGAGCTTGACGATAAAGTGATGGGGATTACCCCTGCTATGCGTGAAGGTTCTGGCATGGTTGAGTTTTCACAACGTTTCCCTAAACAGTATTTTGATGCTGCTATTGCTGAGCAGCACGCAGTAACCTTAAGTGCTGGTATGGCAACCCAAGGCTTAAAGCCCGTTGTAGCCATATACTCTACCTTCTTACAACGTGGTTATGATCAACTCATTCACGATGTCGCATTACAACGCTTACCAGTGTTATTTGCCATTGACCGTGGTGGTATTGTGGGCGCAGATGGTCCGACCCATCAAGGCGCGTTTGATTTAAGCTTTATGCGTTGTATTCCCAACATGATAATTATGACCCCTTCTGATGAAAATGAATGTCGTCAGATGCTGTACACCGGCTATTGCTATCAGGACGGTCCTACTGCTGTGCGTTACCCAAGAGGGTGTGCAACAGGTGCTGAACAAGTTGAAGAAATGACCCAATTGCCTATCGGCAAAGGCGTAATGAAGCGCCACGGCAAAAAAATTGCAATCGTTAATTTTGGTACAACATTAGAAACCGCCTTAATTGCTGCTGAAGCATTAGATGCTTCCGTTGCCGATATGCGCTTTGTGAAACCGTTAGATATTGAGCTACTGACAGAACTGGCAAACAACCATGATGTGATTGTCACAGTTGAAGAGAACGCGATAATGGGCGGCGCTGGTAGTAGCGTGATGGAAACGTTACAACAACTTAAAATAATTATGCCTGTGCTTCAAATAGGTCTGCCGGATGAGTTTATTAAACACGGCGCTCCAGATGAAATTATCAGTGAACTGAAATTAGATGCCAAAGGTATTGAGCAGCAGATTAGAGACTATTTAGCTTAGTTGATATCAATGTAGCTAAAATAACTTCTTAATCTAAACGAACTAAAAAAACGCATAAAAAAAGGGCTGAATTATCAGCCCTTTTTAATCGATTACTTTTGGAAAGGTAGAAGGCTACCGTTCTAAGTGATTATGCTTGAGTATCTACACCTGGACCGCCTTGCGATACCATCACCATAGCTGGACGTAATAAACGGTCATTTAAAATATAACCTTTTTGCATCACTAACATCACTGTATTTTCTGGATACTCAGCACTTGGCTGCATACCAATAGCTTGGTGATGTGCAGGATTAAACGTCTCGCCTAATGGGCTAAGCTGTACCACACCAAATTTCTCAACAGTACTTAAGAAACCTTTCATGGTTAATTCAACACCTTCATAAATCGCTTTAGTGGCCTCATCAGCTGGCGAGGTACCTTGTAACGCTCTATCCATGTTGTCGATAACGGGTAAAAGCTCATTAGCAAATTTTTCTAGGGCAAACTTACGCGCTTGTTCTACATCTTTTGCAGTACGTGTACGAATATTTTGTATCTCAGCTGCCGCACGCACTTCAACTTCTTTGCGATCAGCGAGTGCTGCTTCAGACTCTGCTAATAGCTGCTCTAATTCTTCAATGCGGAAGTTAGCCTGGGTTAACTCATCCATTAAGCTTGCTTCACCAGCTTCAATGACGGTACCTTCTTCCACTTGATCTTGGGTATCGATATCTTGTGGATCGTAGTTTGACTCGTTGCTCATTTTCACTCCAGCTAAAAAATGCGATATTTTCGGAAATCTGACAGAAACATGTCAGAAGAAGATTAATTATCATGCTTCTGACACTTTTAATTAGTTTGGGTATATTATGGGGATCAATTTCAGCGTTTCAAGGCTTTTAAGGCCAACAAATATCAATATGAGCAAAAAGTTTAATACTATCGGCCTTATCGGTAAGCCCCATCATCATGGCACAAACTTGACCTTGAAGCGTTTGCATCATTGGTTATCAATGCAAGGCTACCAAGTTATTGTTGAGTCCCGCGTCTCAGCAGAACTTGGTAATGATATATCATCCATGGACTTACTCGAGATGGGGGCACATTGTGATCTCGCCATTGTGGTCGGTGGTGATGGAAATATGCTAGGTGCAGCAAGGGTATTAGCCCGTTTTGATGTTGCTGTCATTGGTGTCAACCGGGGTAATTTAGGGTTTTTAACCGATTTGCCTCCAGATAATTTTGAAGATACCTTGTCTGATGTGCTTGATGGTGAATTTGAAACTGAATACCGCTTTTTATTAGAAGCTGAAGTACATCGCCATGGCAAAATAACCTCAAGTAATACTGCGGTTAATGAAGCGGTATTGCACCCTGGTAAAATTGCTCACATGATCCAATTCGAAGTCTACATAGACGAGCAGTTTATGTACAGCCAACGCGCGGATGGTATGATTGTATCAACACCAACAGGGTCTACTGCATATTCATTGTCAGCAGGCGGTGCTATTTTAACGCCTAATTTACAAGCACTCATTCTAGTGCCTATGTTTCCCCACACCCTTTCTTGTCGCCCTATTGTGGTTGATGCTTGTAGCACTATCAAATTAGTAGTGTCACCTGAGAATGGTGAAAATCTTGAAGTCAGTTGTGACGGCCACGTTCACTTAGCCGTGTTGCCTGGTGATGAAATTATTATTCGCCGCTCAAGTGAACAATTAAGACTAATCCATCCTAAAGGCCATAATTACTTCCACGTATTGCGCAATAAACTGGGCTGGGGCAGCAAGCTATTTTAATCACTTAATGCTCATGCCCGCTCCTTTCTGCTTCCTATCAAGGTGATATATAGCGTTTTTTTATCACCTTGAATGCTCATCTCGTGAGTGAGTTCACATTCATAATCGCTAATATTAAGTAAAATCATCCTTCACTCACTGGACACTTAAACGGTGATATTAATCACATACTTAAATGAGTGAAATCGATCTATGTCCCAATGTTTGGATGGTTTGTAATAGTTACGTTTTAAAATGATCTTGATCAAGTATTGAAGTCACAAAATACAGTCTATTACATCTACCTTTTGTTACATCCAAGTAATAGAAATATAACAAACAAAAATAAGACCTAAACTAACAACCTTACAAATAAAGAGGTGTGCATGACTACGTTACAGCTAATCGCGAGCTTAACGCCCATTATCAGCGTTATGGTGTTCCTTGTTTTACTTAAGCTCCCTGCGTCTAAAGCCATGCCCATTTCAATGGTCGCGACAGGATTAGCGGCTATCTTCATTTGGCAAATGGACACTAGAATACTCGCAGCTTCGATTGTAGAAGGGTTATTATCAGCCCTCACACCTCTCACCATTATTTTTGGCGCAGTGTTTTTACTCAATACGCTTAAATATTCTGGCGCCATGGACACTATTCGAGCCGGCTTTACGAGTATCAGTGCAGATGCGCGAGTACAGGTTATTATTATCTGTTGGCTATTTGGCTCGTTCATTGAAGGTTCGGCTGGTTTTGGTACACCCGCAGCCATTGGCGCCCCATTACTGGTTTTATTAGGTGTGCCGCCTATTGCGGCCGCTGTAGTGGCATTAATTGCCGACTCGACCTCGGTATCATTTGGCGCAATAGGTTTGCCTGTATTATTTGGTATGGAACAAGGTCTAATACAAAATGGCGTGTCCATGGCAACCGAACAAATTACAGCACATGGCGGTAACTTTGCTAATTATGCTCAGTTTATTGCCATGCACATTATCACTATTGATTTAATCACGGGTTCATTAATTCCCTTAGTGGTTGTCTGTGTGTTAACTGGCTTTTTTGGTAAGAACAAATCATTTAAAGAAGGGTTACAAATCTGGAAATTTGCACTGCTAGCAGGTTTCGCTTTCACCATTCCTGCATGGTTAATTAATTACCTTGCGGGTCCTGAATTCCCCTCGGTTATTGGTGCGTTAATTGGCATGGCAGTGGTTATTCCAGTCGCTCAAAAAGGCTGGTTACTTCCAGCAACACCCTGGAATGACTTTGCAGACAATGAACAACTGTCACAGAACATTACCACTGAAGATAAGCCTGTAGAAGCTAAGTTTTCGCAAATTGCAGCCTGGTCCCCATATATTATTATGGCCGCATTGTTAGTGCTTTCCAGAATAGTCACCCCATTCAAAACTTGGTTAACAGGCTTTAATATCAGCTGGACGGGGTTGTTAGGAACCGAGTTAAAAGCCAGCTTTGCCACATTCTATGCGCCGGGGATTTTCTTTATTCTAGTGTGTGTTGTAGGTTTTATATTATTCAGAATGAAACCGAAAGCCATTAAACAATCTATCACGGTATCTTGCGGCTCAATGTTACCCACCATCATCTCACTCGGCGCATCTGTGCCTATGGTCAAAATATTCTTAAACTCAGGTGCAAACTCTGCAGGCCTGCAATCTATGCCGGTAGCACTAGCAGATTTACTTGCCAATACTATGGGCTCAGTTTGGGCTTGGGTGTCGCCCATAGTCGGCATCTTTGGTGCATTTCTTTCCGGTTCAGCCACTTTCTCCAATATGATGTTTTCAGGCTTACAGTACTCTGTTGCCGATAATATTGGAATGAGCCATGCGTTGGCCTTAGCACTGCAAGGCATTGGTGCTAATGCAGGTAACATGATGTGTGTGATGAACGTTGTTGCAGCGGCAACCGTGGTGGGAATGGCAGGACGTGAGTCTGAAATTATTCGTAAAACAATGCCTATAGCATTAGGTTATGCGCTTGTTGCTGGCACCATTGCTGTAATTTGGGGTGGTTTCTAAGCTTAATGACCTGTTCTCAATGTCGCAAGTCACTGAAGTTTACTGTTGATGGTTTATTACTGTGATTTGCTGCTGAATTAATAAGAGAAATATTATGACGATTGATTATCGAACCATCATGCAAGAGTTAACGCTACAACTAGGCGAAAAAGCGGTGAGTAATGACCCTACTCGTCGCTTTGCGTGGTCTACAGATGCTAGTTATTTTCGAATCGTACCTGAAATCGTTGTTCATGCAGATGAACTTGAACAAGTTAAAATAACCCTTGAGATTGCACGCAAACATAATGCACCAGTTACCTACAGGGCAGCAGGCACCAGCTTATCAGGCCAAGCGATTGGTGAAGGTATTTTATTAATACTCGGCCATGACGGCTTTCGCACCATTAATATCAGTGCTGATAGAAGTCAAATAACCTTAGGTTGTGCGGTCATAGGTGCAGATGCGAATGCGGCATTAAAACCATTTAATAAAAAAATTGGTCCAGACCCTGCCACTCTCGCCGCAGCTAAAATTGGTGGTATTGTATCCAATAACGCTTCTGGGATGTGTTGTGGAACCGCTCAAAATAGTTATCAAACGATTTCGTCAGTGAAATTATTGTTTGCAGATGGAACCGAATTAGACACTAGTTGTGAACAATCTAAATCTGCATTCGCACTAAGTCATCCAGGTTTATTAGAAGCTTTATCATCTTTAGCTAAAAAGACCCAAAATAATTCGGCTTTGGCTGCACGAATTCGTAAAAAGTTCTCGATTAAAAATACCACTGGATACAGCATCAATGCGCTAGTCGACTTTAATGACCCTTTTGATTTAATCAACCACCTTATTGTGGCTGCAGAAGGGACATTAGCCTTTGTCAACGAAGTGACTTATCACACAGTAGACGAAGCCCTTTTTAAAGCTTCTGCTATGGCCGTGTTTTTCAGTATGGAAGATGCAGCAAGTGCCGTTCCACCGATGAAGGGGGACAGCGTAGCTGCGGTTGAATTACTCGACTGGGCATCGATTAAATCTGTTATGGGTAAGCCTGGTATGCCTACCTGGTTAAATCAATTACCTCAAGGCGCGGCGATATTATTAATTGAGTGCAGAGCAAACAATAAAACAACATTAGCCCAATATACCCAAGATGTGATTAACAAAATTGCCCATATTGAAACAGAACGCCCAATTGAATTCAGCAACGACCCTGCCGTATTTGCTCAATACTGGGCTATGCGTTCAGGTTTGTTCCCTATTATTGGTGGCGCACGCCCTAAAGGGACCTCCGTTATTATTGAAGATGTGGCCTTTGAACTTGAGCATCTTGCTGCCGCCGCGGCCGATCTAACCTCCTTATTTCATAAACACGGTTACCCTGAAGGGGTAATTTATGGTCATGCATTAGCGGGCAACTTTCATTTTATTATTACCCCCACCTTTTCATCTGAAACCGACACGCGCAATTTCCATGCTTTTATGCAGGATGTCGCGGATATGGTCATCAATAAATATGATGGTTCAATGAAGGCGGAACATGGGACTGGCCGTGCCGTCGCCCCTTTTGTTGAAATGGAATGGGGCGCTGATGCTTACACCATAATGAAGCAAATTAAACACATTTTTGATCCTCAAAGGTTACTCAATCCTGGGGTGATTTTAAATGATGACGCTGAAATCCATGTCAAAAATATCAAACCTTGCCCTGTGGTTGATGATTTTATCGATAAATGTATTGAGTGTGGATTTTGTGAAAAAACCTGCCCAACATCAGCACTTAATTTTTCACCACGTCAACGTATCGCGGTGTTGCGTGAAATAGAAAGATTAACCGAATCCGGTGACAAACAAGCGGCTGCAAAAATGCGCGCTAGCGCTAAGTATGATGTTGTTGATACCTGTGCTGCTTGTCAGTTATGTACTATTGCCTGCCCTGTTGACAGCAGTATGGGGCAACTGGTGCGTAAACTGCGTACTCCTTATATCAGTACCACTGAACAAAAAGTATTAGATTTTCAAGCCAAGCACTATGGCGCTGTGAATACCGTTATCAGCACAGGCTTTAATCTATTAGGCACTATTCATAAACTGACGGGTGATGGTATTACCAACTCGTTGATGAATGTCGGCCGCATGATCAGCAAAGAAGTACCCTATTGGAACCCTGACTTCCCTAAAGGCGGCAATGTTGCTAAACCGTCAGCCCACATAATTGGCCAGCCTACTGTGGTTTACTTCCCAGCTTGTGGTGGGCGAACATTTGGCCCTACGCCAAAAGATCCTGACAGTCGCACCTTATCTGAAGTGGTTATGACTTTACTTGAACGAGCAGGCTATAACGTTGTTACGCCAAATAACACGCGTGAATTGTGTTGCGGCCAAATGTGGGAATCAAAGGGTGATTTCAAAAATGCTGACACTAAACGAGATGAGTTAATTGATTCCCTCAGCAAGCTCAGTGATAACGGTAAAGTCCTTGTTGTGGTTGATGCATTATCTTGTACATATCGCACACTCACGGGTAACCCCAAAGTCGATATTTTAGATCTTGTGCAGTTTATGCATGACAATATTTTACCTAAAGTGACTATCACTAAAAAAGCCAGTATTACGCTACACCAGGGCTGTAGTGCGCGTAAAATGAAACTTGAGCCGACCCTCCAGGCAATTGCCAATGCCTGTGCTCAGGATGTGATATTGCCGGCTGGCATTGCCTGTTGTGGCTATGCGGGTGAAAAAGGTTTGTATAAGCCTGAAATTAACGCCAGTGCATTACGTAATATCAAAAATCTTATTCCTATTGAAGTTAAACAAGGTTACTACGCCAACAGAATGTGTGAAGTGGGCTTAACTCAACACAGCGGCATTTCGTATCGTCATCTAGCCTATTTACTGGAAGAGTGTAGCCGTTAGTTTCTCTAACAGTTGCAATAAACTTTGTACATTCATATAAAATAGGCCTGTCTGGTGACAGGCCTATTTTTTAGCGAAATAATTGTAAAATCGAATAATGAAATAGGTACGTTAAATAATTCTGCGCGCCGTAAAAAATAAATAAAGCAACTCAAAATCGTTAACCGCAACAGGCTAATAAACCTAGCTGTAATGCTTTGGGATCTAATGAAGTTGTCGCAATAATCTCTAAACGTGAATCATTCGCGTCATCCAGTTCAGATAAACTTAACTGCGCATCGACCATATTCACCCCAAGAATACCTTCTTCGGTAATCATTACCGCTTTTAGACGAAGTATTTCAGGTCGTTTAAATGTGTCAATCCAGGCCATTAATAAATCAAAATCAAACATTACGCTTGGGCTAATTAACCAGCCCACACTGAAACACCCTTCACCTTGATTAATTTTACACACCACTTCACCATGGCTTAAAATGGGTAAAACAGTCTCTTCAACTTGATTAAACCATAAAGTTGATTTTGCAGATAAGCCACTGTTTAACAAAGCATGTTGTGGCTTAATCTGTTTAATCGGCTTAATGGTTCTTTTATGGGGCTTATGCAAATTTTTTAGCAAAGTGTCAATAAGTTGAGGTGAGCTAAAATGATCGGCTGCGGTAACAACACTAGGATTAATCTCAAGCTCGTCACACAATGTGCTTAATTGTTGAATATCAGATGGTTGGTACAGTTCACTTTTACTGGCAACGATGACATCTGCTATTAACAATTGCTGAATATATATTTCATGCTGACGATAACGGCTATCGACAAGTTTACGAGCATCCACCAAACATAAACAAGCCTGCAGATGAATAACTTGTTGGTAATGAGGCTCACTCAAAGTGTTAATAATTTGCTGCGGGTGACCAATGCCGGTAGGTTCAATTAGCAACCTATCGGGTTTTGCCCGCTGAATAATTTGATTTATTGCCACTTGTATTGGTATGCCAGCGGCGCAACATAAACAGCCACCAGCTACTTCTTTAATCACTACACCATCTGTTGGCGAGCGATTAATTAATCCCGCATCAATACCAATTTCACCGAACTCATTGACCAGTACAGCCCAAACCTCGTTATCAGGTTTATGCTTAAGTAACTGTTTAATTAGGCTGGTTTTACCTACGCCTAGAAAGCCGGTAATCACATTGGTATTGACGGGTTTTATGATCATATTTTGCTTATACTTCAGTTGTTTTTATTAACTCAGTTATTTCTTCTTACTGTATTTACCATGGCGTTGTGGCTTAGCTGAGTCTTTATCAAATTGGCCTGAACGGTTATTGCGATTTGGACGAGCATGCTTTTTAACTTGCTTTGTTTTGGTCGGATCTGACGCTAATTCACGATACCGAGCAGGAAGCGGCGCACCTTGCTCATAGCCAGCAATGCTTGTTAATACTAAACGTTGTTGAATAACCGCTTCAATAGCCTCAAGGCACTCCTGTTCTTGCGGGCTCACTAGCGAAATAGCCTCGCCAGCTAAACCGGCACGACCAGTACGGCCTATTCGGTGAACATAATCTTCAGGCTCTTCAGGTAGTTCAAAGTTAATCACCCGCGGTAACGCTTGTATATCTAACCCTCGGGCGGCTAAATCGGTTGCCACTAATACACGTAACTTGCCAGACTTAAACTCTTCAAGGGCTTTATTACGTGCTCCTTGGGATTTGTCACCATGAAACACAGCACTTTTAATGCCGTCTAATGACAATTCTTTTTGAAGATGATCAGCGGTTTCTTTACGGCTGGTGAACACCATCACTTGCTGCCAATTATGCTTGCCGATAAGTTCCGATAATAATTCAGCCTTTCGGCGTTGATCGACTTGATAGGCCAGCTGAGTGACTGTGGCAGCTGTCGTTGTGGTTGCCACATTAATGTGCTCAGGTGAAATAAGCATATCATCGGCTAACAATTTAATTTCATCAGAAAAAGTCGCTGAAAACATCATCGTCTGGTGATCGCGATTAATAAGCCGCTTCACTTTTTCAATGTCTTTAACAAAACCTAAATCAAGCATGCGGTCAGCTTCATCAATGACTAAATATTTTACCGATGCAAGTGATAAGTCATGCTGACCAACAATATCAAAAAGACGACCTGGGGTGGCCACTAAAATATTAACCCCTTGGCTTATTGCTGTGAGCTGCGGGCGAATACTGGCACCACCATAAACAGCGACACTTTTAATTGGCAAAAACTGACTAAATTGTACAATATTTTGTTCAATTTGAATCGCGAGTTCACGCGTTGGTGTCATGATTAATACCGTGAGTGGATTAGCGTCTATGCCACCTTCATGGTCAGAGCTATCATCTGCTGAGGTGATCATTTCAATTAACGGTAATGCAAATGCCGCTGTTTTACCTGTACCTGTTTCAGCATTCGCTAGAATATCTTTACCAGCCTGGATTTTGGGGATCACCGCCAGTTGAATTGGCGTAGGGGTCACATAACCAATAGCGGTCAGTGCTCGTTGAATTTCAGGCTTTAATCCTAGCGATAAAAAAGACATAACAGGCTCTATAGAGTAAAAGAATTAGCAATCGCGCATTATATACTGGATTGATCCGAAAACTTATAAAAAACGGCAATCTCACTAAGGTTTGCCGATCATAATTCAAACATATCGAGTAACATTTTGTATCAACCAGACAATTTTTGGTTGAATCAATGGCCTAAAACAGCAACTATGTCGCAAAACTTATAACAACTTTATAAAGGAATATATGAAAGCTTATTTATTAGCAGCAGCTTTAATCAGTTTAACCGCCTGTGGTGGTTCAGAATCATCACCACAAACGCCAACGCCCCCACCAACTCCGACGCCAACTCCTTCGCCTGAGTTAGCGATTAATGTGTGTTATTCGGTAGATACCACCATGGGCGAATTCACCTTAGGTATTGATAATACTAACATGCCTATTACCGCTGCTAACTTTAGTCGTTATGTTGACGAAAAATTTTATGATGGCACTCTATTTCATCGTATTGCCAATAACTTTGTAAACCAAGGTGGTGGTTTTACCCCCGGCATGAATGTAAAGTCGACTT
This sequence comes from Shewanella glacialimarina, assembly GCF_020511155.1. NCBI lineage: Bacteria > Pseudomonadati > Pseudomonadota > Gammaproteobacteria > Alteromonadales > Shewanellaceae > Shewanella > Shewanella glacialimarina. The sequence goes on from NZ_CP041216.1 coordinate 2,957,539, forward strand.
ATGACCCAATAAAAAATGAATCGAGTGTTGGGCTTAAAAATGATCGCGGCACTATAGCGATGGCACGCACCCAAGTATTAGATTCAGCTACCAGTCAGTTCTTTATTAACATTCATGATAACGATAACTTAAACTACCCTAGCCAGGGCGGTTATGCGGTATTTGGCAAGGTAGTAGAAGGCATGGAGGTAGTTGATATTATGAATGCGGTGAATACTCAATCAGTACAAAAAGATGGTGTCACCTTTACCAATGTCCCTATTGAAGAAATTATCGTTAATTCAATCAGTGACACAAACTGCCCAGGGTAATACCCAATTCACCTGGCTACTTACTTATTTACTTACGGTTAATCGTAAAAATAGCCTCTCCCCTTGGTAATATCGCTATTCAAACTTCAATGATTAGCGATATATTTTTGCCTTTTAATCAGTAAACACGCTTAATAAAATAACGAATTTAAATAACAGCCAAGAACACTAAAAATGGTGCAAGCGCACCTTTTTTAGCATTTCATGATAGAAGTCATATCACATTATATTCAGTACTTTCGTCCTAGTAACAAAACTACTCCTTTTTAAGTATGATTCCGTGAAATATTTGATATCTCTCACAAATATTATCCACTGAGGTTGGTATGTTAACTACAGATAAAATAATCCGTAGAGGTAACACCATGGCGACAAAATTCTTTATTCCTAGTGTCAATATCCTAGGTAAAAACGGCGTTGAAGAAGCAGTAAAAGACATTAAAAGTTTCGGCTTTAAACACGCACTTATCGTTACAGATAAACCATTGGTCGCTATTGGTTTAGTCGCCAAGGTAGCCGATAAATTGCAAACCGAAAATATTCAAGTTTCAGTTTTTGATGGTGTTCAGCCTAACCCCACTACAGGCAACGTAGAAGCTGGATTGGCTTTGTTAACTAAAAACCAATGTGACTTTATTATCTCGCTTGGTGGTGGTTCACCACATGATTGCGCCAAGGGAATTGCATTAGTTGCTACCAATGGCGGCAGCATTAAAGATTATGAAGGCGTTGATATGTCATCTAAGCCTCAATTTCCTTTAGTCGCTATTAATACTACAGCAGGCACAGCAAGTGAAATGACACGTTTTTGTATTATCACAGATGAAGCACGTCATATCAAAATGGCTATTGTTGACAAAAATACCACTCCTATTTTATCGGTAAATGACCCCGAATTAATGCTCGAAAAACCTGCGGCATTAACCGCAGCAACAGGTATGGATGCATTAACACATGCTATTGAAGCCTATGTCTCTATTGCCGCTAATCCTATTACTGATGCGTGTGCAATTAAAGCAATCGAATTAATTAGGGCGAATTTAATTAATGCAGTAAAAGAGGGTCACAATATTGATGCCCGTGAGCAAATGGCTTACGCCCAGTTTTTAGCCGGTATGGCATTCAACAATGCAAGCTTAGGGTATGTACATGCTATGGCGCACCAATTAGGGGGGTTCTATGACTTACCTCACGGAGTTTGTAATGCCATTTTATTACCCTATGTGCAAATTTATAACGCCAAAGTGGTACCGCAACGCTTAGCCGACGTGGCCAAAGCGATGGGAGAAGACATCAGTGATTTATCAGCTGAAGCCTCCGCCATGCTAGCCATTAGTGCAATTAAGCGCTTATCTGAAGCTGTCAACATTCCTGCGACACTTAGCGAGCTTGGCGTAAAAGCCGAAGATATTCCAACACTGGCAGAAAATGCATTAAAAGATGCCTGTGGTTTTACTAACCCACAACAGGCAACCTTTGACGAAATATGTCAAATTTATCAAGCTGCGTTGTAAAAGTTAACCGGTGAAAACGATTAGTACCGTTTTCCAAAAATATCATTTCAATAAATAAAAAGCTCGCATATTTTGCGAGCTTTTTATTAGAAAAATTTTGTTTACCAACAAATGGTTAGTCAGTACATTAGTAAAAGCGAACCTAGATCTCAGTTCTGATAATAACGATTGACCACCATAGAATTTACGGTCTATGATAAATTATCTTATAAAGAAAAGGTGCACCTAAAATGACAGCGATAACTCATGTCCACAATTACACCGTTCGTTGCCCTCACTACCAACAAAATGACAAGCAAGCCTCTTGGCAGAATCATATCGAAGTTAACCATTCTTGCGAAATAGCCTTAGACAGAATCACTAAATGGCATAACAATGCTGGCAGTAAATTATTTGAAATTGACGGCATTACTATTCGTAAAGCTGATAAGGAAGAAGCTTACTTTGCGATGCAAAGTAGTCGCTTAAAAAATGATGGTCACGGTTTAGTAACGTTTAAAGTTTATTTAGATAATTGCTGCCAAGATGCTTCGGTAAACGACATTATGACTCATCTGGTCAATGACTATATGCAACGCTGTGAAAAAATAAGCTAGTCAAATAGCAGTCTATAATTCGGTCAACAAAAAAGGTTTAGTATCACTACTAAACCTTTTTGTCACTTCAAAAATACAATAAATTCAGGTAATAACTATCCGCAGTTTAACTGCATAAAGCCACCTGCATGGGTGCTTTTATCAAAGGTTAAGCCTTTAAAATGATTGTTAAGCAACGCTTGCTGATGCTCTTGAAAATGCGTACTAATACACAAATACTCACCGGTAGAAAGATGACGGCGTTGCACGCTAGGTTTCTCCCATAGAACAGAGCCTATTGGTTGACAATCAGGCAATGCTAAAGGCAATAAACCGGTACTATTTCGCAAATAACATCTTAATCCTGCCCCTGCTCGCGCAATAACCGCATCATAACGCTTTAAGTCGATGCAGATATAAACCATATTGGTAAAAATATGTAGCCCGGAACTCATTATCCGTGTGTTGAGGTAATTAAGCATCTCAACGGGGTTAAGTAGCTCGCTACTTGTTCCAGTTCTAAAACTTTTCAGTTTTTGATTAATAAAACTACGCAATAATACACATCCAAATGCAGCACTGTTATCTTCAGGTTGAAAATGAGCCATATACATCACAAGGTGATCATCACCCACCATAGTCGAATCAATGAAATAAGCACTGACATCGCTGTTTTTAAATAAACTGTAATCTATCGCAGCTTGCGGATATTGAATGTGAGAAGCGGGGAAAAGTTGTTGTTGCACATTTTTAGCGGCATGTGAGCTTTGCTCAAGTAACAATAAATTTTCATTTAATTCAAGATACGATAGCTCAGCTAATTGATGCTCAAATACATCTGTGGGATCATATGTATTCTTTGCGGTTTGATTAACGGAGTGGTTTAATGCTTGTTGGATAGCTGCTTCAATAATAAATAAATTAGCTAAAGGTTTAACAAGATAATCACACGCCCCAATTCGTAATGCTTCGACGACATCTGGCATTTCATCGTTACCAGAAATCACAATTACAGGCACATTTGGATTAATCACCATCATCTGCCTTATCATGGGTAAACCACCCAACTTAGGCATATTTAAATCAGCGATAACAATATCAAATGTTAACTCACTGAACAGCACTAAACCTTGACGCCCATTAGCACCATGTTTAACAACAGCCCCTTTGCTTTGCAAAAAGTCTGTCATTAACTGACTAAAAATAGGATCATCTTCAACAATTAAAACCGATATATCTGTCAGTGCCATGCTACAACTCCACAGATGAAAACCTGCCAGAGTCGTTATCTCTCTGGCTACTTACTCTAACTCATCCATATATTCATCTAACAGTTCATCATCCTGTTGATCTTGAGGCACATTACCATCATAAACTTTATAATCCATGTGCTGAAAATATGCTTCTTTTACAAATGTATAAGGGTCAAGAGCATTGTCTAGCAGTCTTTCTTGATCGATAGCGGATGCACGTGTGTGCAACCCTTTAAATGCCCACTTTAAAGCTGATTGCCATAAAGTAAACTCTGATAAAGGGAAGTATAGACCATCAACCCAGTCTGTCGCGAGTTCACGTGTCACATAAGGGCCTAAAAAGGGCGCCATAAAATAAGGACCATTGGGTACACCGTAATATCCGAGCACTTCATTGAAGTCATCATCTTTACGCGCCATGCCCATCATTTCTGCAACATCAACAATGCCCAGAAGTCCTAAGGTGCTATTAATAGTGAATCGCCCACCAGCATTGGCTGACCAACCCCATTTACCTTGCAAGGCGTTGTTGACCATTGAGCTAGGCTCTTCAAAATTACGAACAAAATTATCTAAACCTGACTTTACCGGATGAGGTACATAATCATTGTAACCATGTGCTACTGGGCGAAATAAATACTTATCGAAGTATAAGTAATTTAAATCCCACATCACGCGGTTAAAACCTTCAAATGGATCTCGGGGATCATTATGGATTACGGTAACTGAAGATACATTGTCACCGACTTGCATTAAATCTGTATCAGGCTCACTAGCGGCAGCATTACTGACATTCAATAACAGGAAAGGAAGTAATATTCCCTTAGACTTATTCATAATACTCTCTTAAAAACACAGCGGATAAAGCTATAAACAAACTGCTATTTTGTCGTTTTTATTAAAGCAATGATTGTTCAAGTCGATAAATGCTGAGATAGTCAATCCCAGCGTACTACACAGGCTAACGAGTCATTAAAAATTGACTATGTACTCTAAAAAGCCATTAGGTCGCTAAGGATACTTCAGCAGACATTAATCGCAAACTCAAAATTGTAAAAATAAATGAAAATTGCATCTTTAGTTTTATAACAGAAACACCTAAGGCCATAACATGAAGGCGCCACACACAAGATTACAGCCAGCAGTAAGTTCTAGCCCTGATGGTAAAACTGAGCAAATAAATAAAGTCACTGGCTCTGCTAATCAGCATGCACAGGCACCTACAAATAAGTCTCAATCTTTGTTAGATGTCCCCTTACGTGCAAGTGTCAATAACTCTGCCTATGTTGTTGCAACTACATCAGCCTTAGCAACGACCAATACAGTGCCAACTCAATGGGCTTCGACACAAGGTGTAAGCACTCAACAGACAAGCTCAAGCGGAACCAACAGCCCTATTATTGTCAGTGCAGACAAATCATTTATCCCGACCAATAATATCCAACCTGTGGTGATATCAACAACACAAAATAATAGTACGCCATCTCAAAATATGAACATCACCATTGCAAATCAGCAGTATCAATTTAACTTGACCGCAGAACTGCAAAAAATATTTCAAAACAGTGCTCAAATTGTTATTACTGCTGATGCGGCGAAAGAGGTTAACCTGCAACGAATAGCGGTCATTAATACATTAATACAAACAGCCTCGCTAGATGGTGCATCTAAGTTGGCATCTACATCTACATCTACATCTATGCTTGCACCAAATCACCAAGTTCAAACTCAGTTGATATTATTAGCACAAACCATTCAAATAAAATTACCGACAACTCTGATTGCACTGGCGGTTAAAAATGGCGTATCAACTGAACAACTGTCACAATTAGCATCTCGGCCCCAAGGTTATCCATTACCCAATGCGATAATTAATCAACAACAACTCAGCTTTGTTGATGGGCCAACAATAAAATTAGATCATGCTCATTTGGCAAAGGGGCAATACCTAGTCAATATTATGAACGTTAATCAGCGATTGGTGCTGACTCTTACCCCTGTGCAAGCCGAAGTAAAGGTGAGTTTAACCCCAATAACTCAAACGCAAGATAGCACAATAACAACCAAACAAGACTCTATTGTGTTAAGTAAACCAGAACCTTCACAGCTGCTCAATCTACTATTTAAAAAGCTCGAAACCTCATTGTTAACAGAAACGGCACTCAGAAATAATCAACCAACTAGCGGACAAGCATCACAATCTGAAACGGTCATTAAACAAGCTCTATCTGCAGATAGTTTAAGTATACAGAGCAAATCAGCGGCTGTTACAGAGACTATTGCTAGCTCAAAAATAGACATATTATCTGCGCAAAAAATGGCTAAAGACATTGCTGGAGCTTTCAGTCAAAACGCTTTAAATCAGAACGCTTTAAATTCAGGTTCAACTAAAACTCAATCACCATTAGAGATAAATAATCCAGCTTCTTCAAATACAGAAAAACCGACTTTAGGTCCCATTGAAGTGTTGCAAAAAGCACTGTCTAAAGCAGGTGCCATGCCCGTAATGACTAAAACCGCCAACCAATCACCTCAAAATTTAGCATTAGAGTTACTAAAGTTACTGCCACAATTAGCGCCTCAACCTATGACAACATTGACAGAACCAAATCAATTACTGGGTGAATTACACAGTATAACCGGATTAAATTTAGCCCAAACAGCACCTCCTGCTTCACAGTCTCAACTTTTTTCAGGTGGTGCTGTGTCAACATTATTTCAGTTATTGTTGGGCGTTAAAGCCCAAAATAGCGGCAAGCAAATCAGCGAAAAGCTACAAAACCACTTGCAGTTACTACAACGTTTAACCTCAGGAAAATCTTCAGCAAATAGTGGGTTATTGGGCTTGCTTGAAAAAGCAGGAACCTTAGATAGCATGAGTCAGCTAGCCAATAGTTTTCAACTTTATCAGCAAGCCAGCAGCAGTGATCAAACCATAAATTGGTATTTTGCTTTACCCTATTCCCTCAATCAACGAAACGAACAATTTGAAGGGCACTTTCAAAAGGAACCTGATAAAGACACTGAAGATAAAGCGGGTTGGCGTTTACAGTTAAAATTTAATTTATCTCAAGGTGCTATTTTAATTATCGCGCACAAAAAAGCTGATGTACTCAATTTACAATTTATGGGTAATAACCAACAGCTATTAGATAAAATCTCCAATTTTGACAGCGCATTATCACAAAAAATGAGTCAAATTGGATTTACACCCGGCGAGTTTTCAACTCAAATAGCCAATATTCCAGCAACCCTGTTACCGGGTGATCATTTCTTGGTAAAAACACGCGCTTAATCGATTTGAGTTTGAGTTTGGAGATAAAATATGCAAGAAAATGATCACAAGAACAAAGTAAAGCATGCTGTTGCTTTAAGTTTTGATGGTAAAAATGCCCCTAAAATAACCGCATCAGGGAAAGATTTGGTCGCGGAGGAAATTATCTCACTGGCGAAAGAAGCAGGTGTTCATATTCATCAAGACCCTCATTTAAGCGAGTTTCTACAACTACTTGAAATAGGTGAAGAGGTTCCTAAAGAGCTTTATCTTCTAATTGCAGAGCTTATTGCCTTTGTCTATATGTTAGAGGGGAAATTCCCAGAGCAATGGAATAATTTGCATCAGCGTATCCTTACTGAAGTTTAATGACTGGTAGGCAACAGAGAGCTGAGATCTTGAAACTGTGTTCGCATGGTCAAATAGCTAAGTGACGTGGTAAACTTCATATTTATTCCCTATTCCAGCAATTGACACTAAAACTCATGACTGACTCTCCATTTACTATCAGCAAAGTGGCCACTTCTAGTGCTGAAAAACGTGCAATAAGTTATGCCAGTACTATTTTCAATTTATTTGACTCTGTACTAACAACTAAGCAACCAGCAGATCGCATCATAGCCAACTATTTTAGAGAACATAAAAAGCATGGTTCAAAAGATCGGCGTGTGATCAGAGAGAGTTTGTTTAGTTTATTTCGTTGGTGGGGCTGGATCCAACAACTTGGTGAATACCAACAACAAGAAACTTTTTTTAGCATGTTAGCGAGTGCGGCACAATTAGAAAACCACTCATGGATTGATATTCGTGACGCTTGGTTAACATTTGGCAAGCATAGTCATTTAGCCAACCCACTGCCATCATCTGCATCAGATAATGTTGTCGATAAACTTAGCCTATTTAAGCAATTCTCCCAACTGGATGGCTGCACACTTGAACAGCTTTTACCCGCTTGGTTTTGGCAGCACTGCCTTGTAGATTCTAAGATAGAAAAACAAGCTTTAATCCAAGCCATGAGTTCACGCCCGCCTATCTGGGCAAGAGCACAACAGGCTTCGACTCAAAATGTATTAAACCGGTTGTCCCTGGACAATATTCAAGCTGTAGGTTCTGAGTATTTTAGTGACACGATCAATTTAGGCCATAACAGCGTTAATTTAAATCAAGTAGCCGCATACACCGAAGGCTTGCTTGAGATCCAAGACATTGCTTCACAGGTGATTGGTCAAACTTGCGATCCTAAGCCGGATAGTCAATGGTGGGACGCTTGCTCCGGTGCTGGTGGCAAGAGCCTTCAATTATTATCATTAATGCAGCAGGCCGGTATTGAGGGGCATGTAACAGCTTCTGACATAAGATTAAATCCGCTTAATGAGCTACTAAAACGTGCTAAAAGAGCCAACTTTAAGCAAATAAGTATTTGCCCATGGAAAACCGAGCAGCTGCCGGTTAAGTCAGACTTTTTTGATGGTGTGTTAGTCGATGCACCTTGCAGTTGTACAGGAACTTGGCGTAGAAACCCAGACATGCGCTGGATAGATGATGTTAGTAGTATAGAAATGAAGCCTCAGCTGCAATTAGATATTCTTAAGCGCAGTGCTGATGGTGTAAAATTCGGCGGGGAATTAGTCTACGCAACCTGCTCGCTTGCACAGGCAGAAAATCAACAGGTGGTGAATGCATTCTTACAAAGTAATGTTAACTTTGAACTGGTAATATTGACTCATCCTTTTGATGGTACACAAAGTAATATGATAACAGTGTGGCCACAACAGGCTGATAGTGATGGTATGTTTGTCGCAAAAATGCGCCGAATAAAATAGTCATTCTTGCTATTAAAACGAAAAAACCATTACAGTTGTGATGGTTTTTTCTATTAACAAAGGCTATTTTTTATGCAACCGCAGTAGTAATTCAACCTCAGCTTTAGGCAATTCACATTCCTGCATAAGCTCTTCAATACCAGCGCCAAGTGCAATCATCTTCACTGCGCGCGAGTAAAGTTTAGCCTGCGGATCTTGTTGGCTTGCTTCATCAATAAGATCTGACTGTTTAGTCAATCTCTTCTCAATTTCAGCCACTTTACGCCCCATGCCTATCGTACCACTGCGAAGCTCATTAAGTTCACGCTTAACAGCCTCTCTTTGACGATCGCTTTCTTTTACTAATAAAGTTAACGCTTCCACTTTGCTTTTTAACTTACTTGATTGTTGTTGCAAATAAAGCACCACACCTAAACAGGCAATGACATAGACCAAGGCTGCTATTAAAAATTCATCACCCATGTTTTACTCTCAAAAAACGCTTAAAACAAAAAAGCCAGCATACTGAATGAGCTGGCCATTTGTCACTGAAAAGTTTATCTAAATATCAGTTAACTCTTCCCACTCTTCGTCAGATAACAGTTTATCAAGGTCGACTAAAATCAATAGTTCATTGTCGCGATTACTCACACCTTGGATAAACTTAGCACTTTCTTCGGTGCCCACATTAGGTGCATTATCGATCTCAGAGCGGCGTAGATAAACGACCTCAGCAACACTGTCGACTAGAATACCAATAACTTGTTTTTCCGCTTCGATAATCACAATACGTGTTGAATCATCTACATCAGCAGGCTGTAAACCAAAACGTGAACGGGTATCAATAACCGTCACTACATTGCCTCGCAGATTAATAATTCCCAATACGTAATGCGGTGCACCTGGTACTGGAGCAATTTCAGTGTATCGTAATACTTCCTGAACTTGCATTACGTTAATGCCATAGGTCTCATTATCTAATTTAAATGTAACCCACTGTAATACTGCATCGTCTGAACCTGCAGCTACAGCTGCTACACTTCTAGAATCACTCATAGTTAACCTCGGTCAATCGAATCCTGACAACCTAAACCTGCATCAAGCATGTCAATCAAAGCTTGTACATGCAATATGCCACACATTTGTTGTTTTACAACTCCAGCAAGCCACGGACGCTTACCTGGTTTCTCACGCCAATTGACGTGTGATTTATCAATCTTGACGGCATTGACTAGCGATTCACAAGCCAGTCCCCATCGACTATCGCCCAGCATCACCAGATACTGATAATCTATCGATTCAGCCATTTCAGGAGAATATTTCTCTGGCATCACCCAGGCACAAGTATCCACCACATTAATTTTTTGTTCTCGATAGGGCTGAACCCCTAAAAACCATTTAGGACGACCAATTAAATGGTTTATTCGCTCCACTTTTACAATACCACCTAAATTCACAAGGGGTACTGCTAATGTTAAGCCCGCAACATTAAAAAACAGCACTTGAAACTCATCATCAAGCACTTGCTGTAAATCATGAGTAATACTCGGTGGTATTGCACCTAATTGAGTCTCAGGTGTTACATCAAGTATCTCTTCACTATTTATAATAGCTTCATTTACAGAACTTGGGGTTGTTTCTGTTAAATTTATATCGACTAAAGGCTTGATTTCTTTATTGGCATTTAGTGTTTTTTGTAATGAAAGTGGATCAACAGCAGTTTTTTTAATCGATTTCTCTATTGGCAGCCCTAAATTTTGTCTTACCTTATCAGCACTGGCCTTAATTTCCTGAGCTGTTATAGTCATTTTAGAAGAAGCTGGTATAACTTCAGTTTTGACGTCAGGCTTTACTTCAGGCTTTGAGACTGCCGACAACAGCCTTTCAAGTGCTTGCTTATTGATATTCTCACTTGGTTCGGCAAAACCTCTTTCTAGAATCGAATTTATTGGCTGCTGATATTTAACTGCAGTATTTGGTTTGTTTAGCGGCTCAAAAGAAGTTTTAGAATATTTATCATCGATTTGATCAATCTCTATCAAATCCGCCGTATCCACTTTTTTTGAAATAAAGCTCGTCTCAGATAGTTTTCTCGTTTCAGACAGCTCTTTTGCTAAAAGAGCGTCTGGTATAGTTTTTATCTCTGCAGCCGACTTTTTAGTGATTAAATCTAAAGCTAACTTATCAGAACTTATACGACTTATTTTACCTTTGGATATAAGCCCTGTAGAGTCAGAATTCTCAGATGCAACAAATCCCTGCTTTGCATCATTCGATTGCGCAGTTTGTGTCTCCTCAGTAGTTTCCGAAGCCGGCTCAGTGAGGAGCATTGTAAAATAATCAAAAACAGTTTCATCAACCGATTTTGACATGTGCTAACTCCCGCGAATCAAGGTAATTTAACAGTAAATTGTAGGCTTTTACTCCACGGCTAGATGGAGAATAATGTGATGCTGGTAAGTGCGCTAAACTGGCATCCCTAAACTTAGTATCTACAGGGATCACATTATCTGGCCATAGGTTCTTATTGTATTTTTCTTGCATATACGACAATGCTATCGGAGAAGCTTTTGTGCGTTTATCATACATTGTCGGCACGACAGTATAACTATACCGAGTCTTTTTAGATCGCCCCATTAGCTCCATCGTTTTAATCATTCTGTCTAAACCTTTAATCGCCAAGAATTCAGTTTGAACAGGAATAACAATGTGTTGGCTTGCCGCTAATGCATTTACCATTAATACGCCTAAAACGGGTGGACAATCAATAATGGCAATATCATATTTATCTTCTAATAACACGAGTAGATTACGTAACACCAGGCCCATACCTTCTTGATGCCCTAATGCTCGGTCTAATGTTGCTAGTGCCATTGTTGCAGGCAGTAAATCAAGCCCCTCAAGTTGAGTTGGCATAATATATTGTTGGATAAACTCTGCGGTAAGCGACTTGTGATTAACAAATACATCATAAAGCGAACCTGGAACCTCTTCAGAATCAATGCCTAAATAATAACCAAGTGAAGCATGAGGATCTGTATCTATCATTAAAACACGCTGCCCACGTTTAACAATAGCGCCGGCTAAACTTGCTACAGTTGTGGTTTTACCAACCCCACCCTTTTGATTTGCTACGGTCCAGACTTTCAAATATTGATTCCTCGGCCTGTTATTATGAGTGAGATTCTATCATGCTAGCGTTTTGATTCAGTTTCTTTAGGTAGTTCACGTGTAGTTACTCTTATACCACCATGAGGTAAGCGAATAACTTTTACACCATCGGCATTTTCAGACACTACTACATCAGTCGGTGGGTTATCGTCAACCATTTGAGTAGCAGACGGTTCAGTTGTAGAGAACTCTGTTGCTATTTGTGGCCCTAGTAACACACTTTGCTGACGTGAATGTTCACCAATATTCCCATAAGTACTACTCTTATCACGACCTGCAAATTCAATAATTGTTTCAGTTTGCTCTGGATGTTGCGCTAACCAATTTGCAATATCAGCAGCTTGCTCATCAGGTACCATCAGTAATACTTGTGAAGCTGCCAACCTTTCGACATCTGCTTTTAAAAGATCATTTTTTTTAAGGGCATCAAAATATAAACTCGACAGCGCGATTACCGCTAACATTAATAAAAAAAGCATTAAATTGATACCGACGCTGCCACGGTAATATTTAAAACCTTGACTAGCCACGGGAAGTCTCTTTTAAAATTGACTCAGCCATGTTGTCCAAGCTAATAGAGTGACTAGCAATACCTGCTGAGGCGACAGCTTGTGGCATACCATATACAACACAACTTGCTTCATCTTGCGCCCAAACATTGGCGCCAGCAGCTTTGAGCATTCTAGCGCCCTCACGACCATCAGCGCCCATACCAGTTAATACTACGGCTAAAATATCTCCCCCATAGGCTTTAGATGCCGATGCGAAGGTAATATCTACGCAGGGTTTATAGTTCATGTCAGTGTTGCCAGCGATAACTTTTAACCGACCAGATATACCCGCTTTTTCAACTAACATTTGCATGCCACCCGGCGCTAAATATGCACAACCAGGCTTAAGCACATCGCCACTTGCTGCTTCTTTTACACTAATCTGGCAAAGGCTATCTAAGCGAGTAGCAAAAGCAGGTGTAAACGCTGCTGGCATATGTTGAATAAGTAAAATGGGATGCGGGTAATTTGCAGGGAACTGAGTTAACACCTTTTGCAAGGCCACAGGGCCACCTGTAGATGTACCAATTAGCAATAATTTATATGATTTACCACTGGCACGAATAGAAGAAGGTAAGTTCGGGACTGTTGATGCATTACCTAATGTTGAGCCTAACGTTGTTCGTGTTGAAGTGTCAGCTGAAGAAGACGATAAGCTCCTACGAGAGGTTAACGAACTTGCCGCATTAGCACTATTTAAATTTGTGTTGGACGAGCTTAAGCTGCCAGCAAGTGAACTAGAAGACCTATAAGCTGTAGGGGAAGATGGTGATATACGGCTAACAGGTCTAAACACCCTTCTACGCCCTAACGCTTTTATACGTTGTTGAAGAAGAAGTATCGCATCATCTTTATTTGTAGCGATATCTTCAAAACGTTTAGGTAAAAAATCAAGTGCCCCAGCTTCAAGTGCATCTAAAGTCGATTTAGCACCATCATGAGTTAATGATGAAAACATAAGAATAGGAATAGGGGTACTTGCCATAATAGCGCGAACAGCACTTATACCATCCATCACTGGCATTTCAATATCCATAGTGATGACATTAGGGCTAAGCTCTGCCGCCATTTTAACAGCTTCTTCGCCATTGACAGCCACGCCCACAACTTCGAGTTCAGGATCTTGATTAACAATTTCACTGACTCGACGTCGAAAAAAGCTTGAATCGTCAACAACTAATACTTTTATAGCCATTTCATTCCTTAAATAATGGAACTTTTATTTTTTATTTTTGGCGTACTGTTTTAATAAACCTGGTACATCTAAAATCAGCGCAATACCACCGTCTGAGGTAATTGTTGCCCCCGCCATACCCGGCGTACCTTGTAGCATACTTCCTAACGGCTTAATAACCACTTCTTCCTGTCCAATTAAACCATCAACCACAAAGCCAATCTGTTTTGTACCTAATTGAACAATAACGACATGGCCGTGCTTTTTATCACCATGTTTAAACTTAGTTTTATGGCTGTGCAACCAATGCTCTAAATAAAATAATGGTACGGCTTTATTACGTACAATAACCGTTAGCTGACCATCTACAACATTGGTTTTGGTTAAATCAAGATGGAAGATCTCATTGACACTTGATAGCGGTAACGCAAACACTTGCTTAGATACATCTACCATTAAGGTCGGCATAATAGCTAACGTTAACGGTACTTTAATTTCTAAGACAGTGCCTTTACCCTTCAATGAGTCGATATGCACGGTACCGTTTAACTGAGTAATACGGGTTTTCACCACGTCCATACCCACGCCACGGCCAGAAATATCTGACACTTCCACTTTAGTTGAAAAGCCTGGCGCAAAAATTAAATTGTATGCTTCGGAATCTGTCATCCTAGATGCAGTATCCTCATCAAGCACGCCACGGGTAATAGCTATCTCTTTCAGCTTTTGAGGGTCCATCCCTGCACCATCATCTTCAATTTTCAGTAAGATGTGATCGCCTTCTTGGCTTGCTGATAATGTAATAGTACCTGTTCTTGACTTGCCATTCGCCTCACGGGTAATAGGCATTTCAATCCCGTGATCAACCGAGTTACGCACTAAATGCACTAACGGGTCGGCTAAAGCTTCAACGAGATTTTTGTCTAGATCGGTTTCTTCACCAATCATAACTAAATCAATTTCTTTATTAAGTGTACGCGCTAAGTCACGCACAACCCGCGGAAAGCGACCAAAAACCTTCTTAATGGGCTGCATACGAGTTTTCATTACTGCGCCTTGCAAATCAGCAGTAACTAAATCTAAATTTGCCAGTGCTTTAGACATTTCCTCGTCTTCACGAGTAACACCTAAACTAACTAACCTATTTCGGACTAATACCAACTCACCGACCATATTCATAATTTGATCAAGTCTAGCGGTATCAACACGAACAGTTGTTTCCCCTTGAGGAACAGATGCTGCCGCTTTTGTTGGCGCTTTATCTTTAACAACCACCTCAACCTTTGCTACAGGAGCTGGTGCTTTAGGTTGAGGGGCTGGAACTGGAGCAGCCTTTACTGGTTCAACGGTTTTAGGTGCCGCTGTTTTAGGTGTTGCTGTAGAACTTGACGCAGAAGTATCTACTTTAGCAGGGGAAGAACCTTTACCGTGAAGCTCATCAAGTAACTTCTCAAACTCGTCGTCGGTAATATCATCTGAGTCGACCATTTGAGCTGGAGGTTGTACAGATTTAGCTGGCGCAGGTTTACTATCAGCTACACTTAATTTGTTTGAACCATGAAGTTCATCTAACAATGCTTCAAATTCGTCATCAGAAATTTCATCTGAGCCAACAGGAGCTGGAGCTGTTTGCTGAGGGGTTTTAGCCGTTGATGAAGTGGTTGCTACAGGACTATTACCTTGACCATGAAGCGCATCTAATAATGCTTCAAATTCGGACTCATTTATCTCGTCAATATTAGTATCAGCGCTAATATTGTCTTCAATGAATTCAGGTTGATTGAAAGGCTCGATTTCCTCTACTGACTCTTCAATCAGCTCTTCAATCTGTCCGCCCATTTCTGATGGCAAAGGCGCACCCGAACTGAGTAGCTTCAATTTATTAAGTAGTTCGACTTCAACAGGATCTTGTTCTTCGCCTTGCTGAGTTTGCGCAAACATAATGTTAATAGCATCAACTGCTTGCAAAATGATATCCATCAATTCTGCATTAACACTACGCTTGCCGGTTCTCAATAGGTCGAAGGTATTTTCCGCTTCATGGCAGACGTCTACCATAGGTTTTAAACTTAAAAAACCTGCTCCACCCTTTACAGTATGGAAACCGCGGAAAATAGCATTTAACAAATTACTGTCATCAGGATTATTTTCAAGCGCAACTAACTGCTCTTGAAGAAGCTCTAGAATCTCACCAGCCTCTACCAAAAAGTCCTGGAGTATCTCTTCATCAACATCAAATGACATTCAACTGACTCCTAATTAGAAACCCAGACTGGATAGCAAATCATCAACTTCATCTTGACCTGCGACCACGTCATCACGCAATTCTGCGTGCATAATTGGGCCCTCTGCCTCTATTTTATTCTCTTTTTTAACAGTTTCCGGTTGCGGCGTATAATCACCAAATACTGTCAACATAGAGACTAGATTATTTTCGACTTCGCGAACTAAGTCGATAACTCGACGGATCATTTGCCCTGTTAAGTCTTGAAAATCCTGCGCCATCAGTATTTCATTTAGTAATTGTCGTAAACGGGTTGTATCGTGTTCACTATGTGACATAAGCTGTTGAACATCATGACAAAGTTTTTTGAACTCACTCAACTCTATATCTCGACGCATTAACTTATCCCACATAGGGGTAACAGATTTTATATTGGTAATTATTGTATCGGCCAAAGGTAAACATTCTTCAACTGCATCCATGGTTTTATTTGCAGCTTGTTCTGTCATATCAATAACGTAATTTAATCTTTCTTTAGCATCCGGTATTTCAACCTTGGCTAATTCTGATAAACGGTTATCTACCTGAAAGTCTTGAAGCGCGCTATGAAGTTGACGAGTTAATTTCCCGACCTCTTCAAATAATTCACGCTGTATTGGTGTAGCGAGTTCTCTAACAACGTCGTCAGCTTGATCTTGCTCCCCCGCACTAAGCAGTTCGACAAGTTGCTGGGCCTGCTCGAGAGTAATTAACCCCGATATTATTGGCTGCATAACTTATCCTTGCTTAAGCGAGACGTTCAAAAATTTTATCTAATTTCTCTTTAAGGGTCGCTGCTGTAAAAGGTTTAACAACATATCCATTCACACCTGCTTGGGCTGCTGCAATAATTTGCTCACGCTTAGCTTCTGCCGTAACCATCAAAACAGGTAAATGTTTTAATGAATCATCGGCACGAATAGCCTTCAGCAAATCAATACCTTGCATACCAGGCATATTCCAATCTGTTACAACAAAGTCAAAATCACCTTTTTGCAACATAGGTAAGGCTGTTGATCCATCATCTGCTTCTTGGGTATTATTGAATCCCAAGTCTCGCAACAAGTTCTTTATGATACGTCGCATTGTTGAAAAGTCGTCAACAATAAGAATCTTCATATTCTTGTCCAAGGTTTCCTCCGGTGAGCTGACACTCTAGTGCTCTAATTAATAATTATTGTTGTGTCCAATGCTTGAGTTTGCCTTTTAATCTAAGCATAGCCTGACTTAATATCTGACTAACCCTAGATTCGCTTACTTCAAGAATTGCACCGATTTCTTTTAAGTTTAACGCTTCGTCATAGTACAGTGAAAGTACTAATGCATCTCTTTCTGGTAAGGTTTTAATTGCTTCCACCAGCGCTGATTTAAATTGCGTTTCAGCTAATGCTTCAAAATTATCATCTGGTATTCCATCATCTGTGACTAACACATCTTGCGAAATACCTAAATCTTCTATGCCTATGATTTTCCCAACAGAAACATCATTTAAAATATGATGGTACTCATTGAGCGACATATCAAGTTTTTCTGCAATTTCTGTGTCACGAGCGTCACGTCCCAACCCTTGTTCTAGCTCGTCAATAACCTGTGCAACCCGGCGATTATTTCGATGTACTGAACGAGGAACCCAATCACCACGGCGGATTTCATCAATCATAGCACCGCGTATCCGAATCCCTGCAAAGGTTTCAAACTTAGCCCCTTTGGTATCATCAAATTTTGATGACGCTTCAAGTAACCCTATCATGCCAGACTGTAACAAGTCGTCGAGTTGAACAGAAGCAGGTAATCGCGCCAACATATGATGTGCAATTCTTTTTACCAGCGGTGCATACTGTTCAACAACGGATGTTTTATTATCGAACTGAGTATACGCGGCGGCTTTATTCACTCACTCTATCCTCTTGTGTTTCTTTGCGTTGGACTAAACGTTCAACAAAAAACTCTAAGTGACCACCCGGCTGTTGTGGAACCGGCCAGCTCATAATTTTATTTGCCAGACCGTGGTAAGCTATGGCTGATGGCGACTTTGGATACGCTTCAACGACTAACTTTTGCTTACGCACAGACTTACGTAAATTTTCATCAAATGGCACAGTTGCAACTAACTCTAAAGCAACATCTAAAAACCGATCCGTTACTTTACTTAGTTTAGCAAACAATTCCATTCCTTCACGTAAACTGCGCACCATATTAGCCACAATTTTGAAATGAAATACACCATGTTCACGGCTTAATATTTTTATCAGTGCATAGGCATCTGTGATAGATGTCGGTTCATCGCATACCACAATCAATACATCTTGTGATGCCCTTGAGAAACTCAGTACCATATCTGAAATACCTGCCGCGGTATCGACAATTAATATATCAAATTGGGTGCGCATCTCACTGAAAGCACGAATTAATCCTGCATGTTGAGCCTGGGTTAATTCAACCATGGCTCTGCTTCCAGACGTTGCAGGAACAATACCAATACCTTTAGGGCCTCGAACAATGATATCGTCTAATTCGGCGTCGCCAGATAAAACATGAGATAAATTTTTCTCAGCACGAATTCCTAACATCACATCAACGTTAGCTAAACCAAGATCCGCATCTAATACTAAAACACGTTTACCCTTTTCGGCGAGTGCGACTGCAGTGTTTATAGAAACACTGGTTTTTCCTACCCCACCTTTTCCACCGGATACGGCAATTACTTTAACTTTTTCGTTATTTGGTTGATTCATCATACGTAAACCACTTGCTTGATCACGGGTCATATTCTTACTCGAATGCATAAGTCATTTCATTCGACCATGCGCTTGTGTCTTGTGAAATTGCTTGTTCTGTTTCATTTAACGCGGCTAAAGCTTGCTTAGCCAGAGCTAAAGTATCTGCTACTTTTATGTCTTCAGGAACACGTTGGCCATCAGTCACATAGCTTAATGGTAACTCATTTTGTATCAGAACGCTCAATGCACCTGCAATTGATACAGATTCATCTAATTTGGTTAAAATTACACCCGCTAATGGAATGCGTTTAAAATGATTAACCGCGTCTTGTAATACCCTGCGTTGCCCTGTTGCCGACATAACTAAATAGCTGCGAATTGGGATCCTACTGTTTGCTGTCAAATTATCAAGTTGTTGATAAAGACGCATATCACGTTGCCCCATACCCGCTGTATCTATCAGTACTAACTTACGACTTCTAAATTGGTACAAAATCTGTTCAAGCTCGGTCACATCATGTGCTTGCTTCACTGGACAGCCCATTATTTTGCCATAAGTTGCTAATTGCTCATAGGCACCAATACGATAATGATCCGTTGTAATAAGCGCAACTTGATCTGCACCATGTTGTGCAGCAAAACGTGCAGCAATTTTTGCCAGAGATGTCGTTTTGCCAACACCAGTTGGTCCAACAAAAGCCACAACGCCACCGCGTTTTACAATATCATCACCTTGGTTATCAAGTAAGTTAGCCAAACTTTGTGGTAATGAACGCACTAATTCTGCAGGATTATAGTGTTGACTCAAAGATGAAAGTTTAGCTGCAACGGGTGCTGAAAACTCTGCAGCAAGTAGCTTACTTTCAAGCATAGCACCCACGGGGTCTTTCCGCTTTTTTTGTTCAGTCATCAATGAAGATACTTGATGAGTCAGTAAGTTACGTAATGATGCCATTTCTTCACGAAGCGCATCCATTTCGGTCGAACTGACCTTATTATTTTTTGACTGCTTATCAAATCCAGCTTGTTGCTGATATTGGGGTTTAGCTGGCTTCGCCTCAGCTGTCACACCTTGTAATTGGCGCGCCCATTCAGGTAAATCAGAGTCATCTTTTTTAGGAGGAATTTGCTGACTTAAGCGGCTTTGTTGTTTCTCTAACAACGCTTGTAATGAATCTGCCGCTGGCGGTGGATTAATTTTTGTCTTTGCCTTGATTACAGAGTTAGATGCAAGTGATACGCGATCCTCACTTAGATCCATAAAGCCTGGAGTCGGTGCCGCCATAGCGGCACTCGCCTTAGGCTCATCGTAATCAACGGCGGCGACAATCTCGATCCCGCCTGCCACTTTTTTATTCGACATAATGACAGCGTCAGAGCCAAGGGTCTCTTTTACTTGCGCTAATGCTGCGCGCATATCTTTGGCAAAAAATCGTTTAATTTTCACTTACGCACCTCTTTTATCTGACGTTATCACTATTGGCCAACAGATGAAACAATCCGTATCTGTTTCTCATCTGGAATTTCTTGATACGAAATTACCCTTAAATTTGGAATAGTGTACTTAACAAATCGTGACAGAGTTGAACGTAGCATGCCTGATGTCAATAAAATGGCTGGCTGACCAACCATTTCTTGTTTCTGTGAAGCATCAAGTAATGACTGCTGCATGCGTTCTGCAAGGCCTGGTTCAATATTTGGCCCCTCTCCCCCTGTCGCCTGCATAGACTTATGCAACATTTGTTCCAACTCTGGAGCCAAAGTAATGACGGGGATTTCTAGCTCAGGTCCGGATATTTCTTGCACAATCATACGTTTTAGCGCGATTCGAACTGCAGCGGTAAGCACTTCAGTATCATTACTTTTCGTGCCGTATTCCAGCAAAGTTTGCACTATAGTACGTAAGTCACGCACAGACACGCCTTCATTCAATAGATTTTGCATTACTTTAACTACATTACCTAGCGACATTACATCCGGAATAAAGCCATCAACAAGTTTTGGCGATTGCTTGGAAAGCATGTCCATTAATTGTTGTACTTCTTCATAGCCTAATAACTTAGCAGCATTATTACTGAGTAATTGGCTGATATGAGTTGCTACCACAGTTGCAGTATCTACCACTGTATAGCCTAGTGTTTGCGCATGCTCACGTTGCTCTGGTGCAATCCAAACGGCTTCTAGCCCAAATGCAGGATCGGTAGTTTCTATGCCATCAAGCTTGCCATAAACTTGGCCAGGATTAATGGCTAACTCACAATCATGTCTGACTTCAGCTTCACCGACGACCACGCCCATTAAGTGAATACGATATGAATTTGGCGATAAATCTAGATTGTCACGGATATGTACTGCTGGCACTAAAAAGCCTAATTCTTGTGATAATTTTTTACGTACACCTTTAATTCTACTTAATAATTCACCGCCTTGGCCTTTATCAACCAAGGGGATAAGTCTATATCCAACCTCTAAACCGATAGTGTCAACGTGACGAACATCATCCCAACTTAAATCTTTTGGTTCCTTATCTTTGACATCTACAGGGCCTTTTTTGACAAGCTCTAATGCTGCTGATTTTTTCTCATTAATACGTTTTTGTACCATATAAGCAGTGGCCGCGGTAATAAATGCAAAGCTGATAAAAGCGACATGTGGCATACCAGGCACAATACCCATAACAAATAACAAACCTGCAGCAATTGCTAATGATTTGGGCTTGTCAAACATCTGGCTCATCATCATCTGGCCCATGTCACCAGATTCATTTTGACGAGTAACCATCAGAGCAGCTGCAATTGAAAGTAGTAACCCAGGTATTTGGGCGACTAGACCATCACCAATAGTTAGCAGAGTATAAACTTCAACTGCACTAGAAAAGTCAAGTCCATGCTGGACCATACCAATGATAAAGCCACCCAACATGTTAATAACCAGAATCATAATACCGGCTATCGCATCACCTTTTACAAATTTTGACGCACCGTCCATTGCGCCATAAAAGTCCGCCTCACGGGTCACTTCTTCGCGACGAATTCGAGCTTGTTCTTGGTTTAGAATACCTGCGTTCAAGTCGGCATCAATGGCCATTTGTTTACCAGGCATAGCATCTAAGGTAAAACGTGCACTGACCTCTGAAATACGGCCAGCACCTTTGGTTACAACAGCAAAGTTGATAATGATCAAGATTAAAAACACAACTAAACCAACAGCATAGTTACCACCAATAACCACTGAACCGAAGGCTTCAATGACTTTACCCGCCGCATCGCCACCATTATGCCCTTCTAGTAATACCACTCGAGTTGAAGCCACATTTAAGGCAAGTCTTAGTAAAGTAGCTACTAAAAGTACTGTGGGGAAAGCGGCGAAATCGAGTGGTCTGTCGGTATAAATAGCGACAAGCAAAACGACTAAAGCCAGCGCAATATTGAATGAAAATAAGATATCTAATAAGAATGGCGGGATCGGTAAAACAATCATCCCTAATGCCGCCAATACTAATAGAGGCGTACCAATTCCTTTAAAGGTTGATGGTCGGATTTGTTTGAATTGGCCGAAAACTGCTTTTACATCCATTCGCGAAAGCCTTTTACTGATGAATTTTTGACGCGTACAGTCAATTAGCAAGAATTAAGCCAACAAAAAAATTCAATCATAATTTGATAATAGAATCTATTTACTACGATTAAAAAACAATCTAAGAGTGATATTAATGCTTTAGTTCATCAGGAATGGGTTGTTTTAACGGGACTGGTATAGGACGACGCCCCTTACCTTTTTGGTATTGTTTTAACTGAAATACATATGCAAGCACCTGAGCAACAGCGGTAAATAAGCCTTCTGGCACTTGTTGATCTACTTTTGTTGTATGATAAATAGCCCTTGCTAATGGTGGTGCAGACACAATCGCAACGTTATGCTCACGAGCGATTTCACGAATTTTAAATGCAACATCATCAACTCCTTTAGCAATTAAAAATGGTGCTGAGGAGCGGGCAACATCATATTTAACCGCTACAGCATAATGTTCAGGATTGACCACAATAACATCAGCATTGGGCACTTCGGCCATCATCCTTCTTTGCGCCATTTCTCGTTGCAGTTGTCTGACACGGCCTTTAACTTCAGGTTGGCCTTCAGAATCTTTATACTCGTCTTTAATTTCTTGTTTGGTCATTTTAAGTTGTTTATGGTGATTCCAAATTTGAAACGGTACATCAATAATCACAATGATTAGCATCGAGGAACATAACAGAATAAACATCCATACTAATAAATCTAAAGCATGGTAAACGTTGCCAGGTAAATGGTCGCTAGACAACATTAAAATATCGTGAAAGTAGATCTTTAGTAAGAAATAAGCAGCAATGGCTACTACCGAAAATTTGGCTATGCCCTTAGTTAACTCCACTAACGCCTGCGTTCCAAACATTCGCTTAAATCCACTAACGGGACTCATTTTACTGCCCTTGGGCATAAAAGCTTTTACAGAAAAAGACAAGCCACCTAAAACGATATTGCCCAAAAAGGATACCAAAGCGAGCAAAGCAATAAAACTTACCAAAGGCCAAGCAAGCTCATTTCCCACCACGCCCCAAATTCGATACATCGAATTAGTATCAAAAATTTGATCTCGCTCCATGGTAAAAATTTGTTTCATTATGGTATACAAACTTTTGGCAATAGCAGGCCCAGTCATAGCAAAGCCAACCGATGCAGCAAGTAACACCGCAGCAGTGCCTAACTCTTTAGATCTGGCAACCTGGCCTTTTTCACGCGCCTGTTCAAGACGCTTACTTGTGGGCTCTTCTGTGCGTTCTTGACCACTGTCAGCTTCTGACATTTACTGTGTCCTTAAAAATCCACATCACCATCAATTTGGCATTGCAGTTGTAAAATATCACACATCAATAATTGGGCTGCTAACCATACTTCATCAAAATGTGCCATGATAGGACCTAATGTTAGCCACAATATCACTAATCCGCTAACCATGGTGACCGGAAAACCTATTGAAAAGATGTTCAGCTGTGGTGATGCTCGGGTCATTACACCAAAAGATAAATTGATCAATAATAACGCAACAATCGCTGAAATAGACATAGTTAGTGCAGCACCGAACATATAAGATCCCCATTCAGCAAGATTTTTGTAGGTGGTAATATTAATACCCTCTGCCGATACTGGAATAGTTTCAAAACTGGCGACAATCATTCTAAACATCAGCAAGTGACCATCAACGGCTAAAAATATTAACGTCGCAAGAAGCAAGAATATATTACCCACCACAGGGGTTTGCTCACCAGAGCCCGGATCAACCATTGACGCAAAACCTAAACTGGTTTGCATACCAATAATATGCCCTGTCAGCACGAATGTTTGCATCATCATCACACTAACAAAGCCCATTGCAGTACCAATTAAAAGCTGTTGTAAAGTAATAAACACTGAGCTAAGTGCAAATAACTCTACATTTTCAACAGGGGGGAGAACCGGCACAATGGCAAACGTAAAGGCCATTGAGAAAAGCAATCTGACGCGGGAGGGCGTTGTATTGGCGCCAAAGACAGTCATGGTCATCAACATGGCTGATATGCGAAAAAGCGGCCATAGATACGTGGCTATTGTCTGACTGATTTCTTCAAACAATATTTCCATCGATCTACCCAATCACAACAGGGATAAGATTAATCATCTCGAAGAAAAAATCCATCATAGTCTGTATAAGCCAGTGTCCTAGAAACATCAGTGCAAATAAGGTCACCAATAATCTAGGTAGAAAACTCAATGTTTGCTCGTTAATCGATGTTGCGGCTTGAAACACTGCAACCACTAGACCTATTGCCAAACCGGGCAAAATAATCGCTGACACAATCAATACAATAATTGACAGTGCTTCACGAAAAACATCAATTAAGGACTCGGGAGACATGTCTTCTCCTAAATGCCAAAGCTATTGGCTAGGGTGCCCATCACGAGACTCCAGCCATCAACCAGCACAAATAGCATAATCTTAAAGGGTAGTGACACAATCATGGGTGACAACATCATCATACCCATTGCCATCAAGATACTGGCGACCACTAAATCTAATACTAAAAATGGCACAAATAACATAAAGCCAATTTGAAAAGCCGTTTTTAACTCACTGGTGATAAAGGCTGGCACAATGACGACCATTGGGGCTTGCTCAGGAGATTGAATGTCTTTGTAGCCTGATATTTCAATGAAAGTTTTCAAATCTGTGGTTCTTACCTGTGATAGCATAAAACTTTTAATTGGTTCTTTGCCAACATCATATGCTTGGGAAAGTGTCATCGATTCATTCATATAGGGTTCTACCGCTTCGGCATAAATTTTATCAAAAACGGGTGCCATGATAAAAAATGTCATAAACAAACTTAGGCCAATTAACACCTGGTTTGATGGAGTTTGTTGCAAGCCTAATGCTTGTCGAAGAATAGATAACACTACAATAATGCGGGTAAATGAAGTTAGCATTATCACCATAGCAGGAATAAAGCTCATGGCGGTCATCAGCAATAATATTTGCATGGTAACCGAATATTCTGTCGCGCCATCGGCACCTGTGGTTACGGTTAACGCTGGCAATACGCCATCTTGTGCGATTGTACCTGAAGACCAAACTGTCGCAGCCAACACCGAGACCCAGAGTATTGCTTGAAACACTTTACTCATGATGTCTTTCCTTAGCTTGTTGTAGGTTTTGGGCAAATGAATGAGTAGAGGCTTCAACGGGGCTTGCAAGTTTATCGATTAAATTAATTTGCTGGGATGTCACGCCGAGTAAGTATTGCTGTTGATTAATTTCAACCACCATCAACTTCTCTTTTTGACCTACAGGTGTCATCGCAATCGTCTTTATAATCCCATTTTGACTTGGAACAAGATTGAGCTTTTTAACGATATAGGCGAGTAATATAATAAGCGCAACCACAACAATAAGACCACCAAGCATATTTGCTAAGGTAGAGACTGTAGAGGTGTTATTTACCGATGTCGTTACATCAGCCACGGGTAACACTTGTGCTGTTGTAATGGCATTGGATAAAGCAACTGTAAGGTATGACACGGTTAATCCTTGAGCCATATGTCACTTAAATGATTAATAAAAATATAAGCACCTAAGTGACTATTTATGATTAAAGCACAATATAAAAAGAACAGTAAAAAGAAATGCAATAAATTTTATTGATATTATTTTAATTTTTTAATGCGCTCAGTTTGACTAATAACATCAGTCAGTCGGATACCAAACTTATCATTGACCACAACTACTTCACCATGGGCAATTAAGGTACCGTTGACCATCACATCTAATGGTTCACCTGCCACCCTATCTAACTCGACAACTGAACCTTGGTTAAGTTGAAGTAAATTACGAATACTGATAAAACTGCGCCCAACTTCCATTGAGATAGTCACAGGAATATCTAAAATAGAATCCAATTTAGCTGCATCTTCTTTAGAAATCGGCTTTGAATCATCAACTAATTCATCCAGTTCAATTTGTTCAGCTTCTTCAATTGCTTGCTCAGCCATTGCAGCTGCCCAATCATCGCCTGTATCTTCTGTGCTCATTTACATCACCTTATAATTCTGAAATATCACGCGACTTACCTTTTCGTGTTACCAATTGCAACTCAGACTTTACTGTTTCAGGTCGCGGAATTTTTTCACTAATTTTTAACGCTAAGTTATCGCGTGAACGCCCCAATTTACATCGGTAAGTGGGTAAATCTTCGATACGCATCATAATATGTTCAGGTAAATCTATCGGGATAATATCACCCGCTTTAAACCCCATGACATCACGAAGCGTCACTTCGTGTTCAATAATATTGGCGTCAAAACCAACCTTCACGTCCATAATTTCATCACGTAATGCCTGAGACCAACGCATGTCGGTATCTTGTTTGTCACTTTGCACACCTGCATCAAGTAATTCACGTATAGGCTCTATCATCGAATAAGGCAGCGTGATGTGGAAATCACCACCACCGCCGTCCACTTCAATATGGAAAGAGTTAATCACTACCACTTCTGTCGGACTAACAATGTTAGCCATTGCGGGGTTAACTTCAGAGTCCAAATATTCGAACTCTACATCCATCACTGGTGCCCAAGCGTCTTTATAATCTTCAAAAATAATTTTTAATAATAACTGAATAATTCTTCGCTCTGTCGGCGTAAATTCACGGCCTTCAATTTTTGCATGAAAGCGGCCATCACCACCAAAAAAGTTATCTACCAATATAAAGACTAAGCGCGCTTCCATAGTAATTAGCGCAGTTCCCTTTAAAGGGCTGAAACGCACCATATTTAGGCTAGTTGGCACAAATAACGTATGCACGTATTCGCCAAACTTTAACATTTGCACACCGTTGATAGACACTTCTGCCGCTCGGCGCATCATATTAAACATGCTGATCCGTAGATGACGAGCAAATCGTTCATTGACAATTTCCAGTGTCGGCATTCGGCCACGAACGATACGATCTTGAGACGAGAAGTCATAAGATCGCGCATCTTCGCCACCTATATCACCATCATCCTCATCAACATCATCAACACCATGTAATAGTGCGTCAATCTCGTCTTGACTTAATAAATCACTCACATGTTCACCTTAACTCTATCCATCTGGATTATTGCATCACAAAACCAGTAAATAGCACTTTCTCAACAAGAGGCTTTCCAGTAACAGGTTGCAAGGTATTTTGTACACTTAATAACGCCAATTGACGTACTTCATCTTTACCCGCTTGTGTACTTAACTTTTGAACATCTGCACCGCTAAAAGTGGTTAGTAAAGCATCTTCAATTAAGGGGATATGCTTTCTAACTGCAGTTTCATCATCAGCGCCACGCACCATTAATTGCACCTTAATTTCAACTAAACGAGATCTATCGACCCCTGGCAAATTGAACAAAAATGGTCTTGGCATACCGACATAATTTGCTTCATTAGTTGGTGCTTGGGAAGAGGATTCGGTAACTGCACCGACATCATCACTTTGAGCTGGTGCTGCTGGCTCGTCAGATCCTAAAAAAAACCATGCCCCCCCTCCAATTAATAATGCTACAACTAGCCCTATTCCACCAAAAAGGAATAATTTTTTAGATTTTTTTGGTTCACTGCTTGCTTCATTAAGCTCTAACTCTTCAGCCATGGAGATCCCTAAACAAATTATGCGTATCAATTATGCAAATATCTAATAAGGGTAACATAAACCGCTTTGTTAGCTTATGAACCTTGAAGATAATAATTATGCTATAGATTACCGACTTAAGCGTAATAATCTATACCTGATTGCAAACTCTCTGGATGATTTTGAAACATTGAATGCTCTAACGCTGAATTTTCATCCATATCTTGCTGCTCAGCATAGCTACTAGATGAATCTTGCGGCTGTCCATCTCTTCCGCCACCACCTTGCGAAACCTGGCTGTCGGTAAGTTGTAATCCTTCTTGCGCTAACATGTCTCTTAATCTGGGGATTGCTTGCTCAATCAATTCACGAGCTTGTGACTGCGTAACATGAAACTGTACTTGAGTTTGATCACCATTTATCTGAATTTTAACCGTCAAGTGACCTAACTCAGGTGGATCAAGGCGAATCTCCGCTTGTTGAATGCCATTGCTAACCATAGTGATCAATTGCTGCTTCATTACAGGTGAAAAACGTTGGATCATCTCCTGCATTTGAACTTGAGATTCACCCTGTTGCTTTAAAGATAGTTGAAACTGCGGTACTTCACTTTTATGAATAGGGGTAAAACTACTTTGATTTTGCATCGCCTTTACATCAATCGCTTCATCGGGAGCACCAAAAACTTCAATACGAGCTGATTTAGCCAATTCGCTATCAATATTGATTGATGCTGCAACAGAAGCTGTTTTAAGCGATTCGGCAGAAGTTTGCGTTTTAAAGTCAACCTGTGCCAAAGCCTTTGGCTCAATGATGTTAGCTGGACTAGGTGCTTTATCGCCCAAAACATTATTACTATCTTGAGTGCCCACCGAGGTAAACAAAGCATTATTCTTTTGACCCAAAGAGTCATTCGCTAATTTAGTCGCATCACTGTCTTGAATGACATTTTTCACCATATTGGCACTAGCCATAGCAGACATTGGAGCTTGAAGGGGCGCAATTGGAGAAGACTCTGTAATCGCTGGAGAGACATCATTAAGTGAATTAGCAGCAATAGGATCCAATTTAACCTCTAAATTTTTAGCTGCTAAGTCTAAAATAGATTCATCAAGCACCGGAGCTTGTAAATTAAAGTCATCTACAAGGCTAACTAAATCATCATGGCTCAGGGCAATTAACTGTTCTGCTGATAAAGTTGAAAAATCACTCAACAATTCTTTTTCAGAATCAGATAATGACGCCAAAAATACGTCATTAGACTCACCTTCAAGCGGCAATTGAATCATATTACTAAACAGGCTACTTTCTAATGGCTCTATGCTAGTAATGTCACTATCAGTGTCATTACTAGCGAGTTGATTATCTAAAACGTCAAAATCAATTTCACCATCAATGCCATCAATGCCATCAATATTAGATAAAGTCTGCGTTATAGTATCAAGCCCCCCATCATCTGCATCATTACTTTCCCCCTTAACCTCGAATATCGGCAATATTTGTCCGTCGCCCTTTGACTTGTCAAATGATTGCGCCATGTCTAATTGGGCGAAAATAAGCTCAATATCAGTTCCCTCTAGAGGCTCTGATAAGTCAACATCAATAGTGCTAATTGCTGATTGCTCAGACTGTTTACTCGTATTAACAAGTTTAGCCGATTGAAAAGAAGATATTTGGCTTGCTTGATTAAATTCATCTAGGAATGATTTACTTTCAGACACTTGCATAGCATCTTTAGCCTGTGAGCCTGTAGACTTACTCGTACCAGTTAAGAGAATATTACTCATCTGTTGCATTATATATGCTCCACAAACTCAATCTAAAAGAAGATAATCAATCATCTTTTGTGTATTTAATCTACCGTCCAATAACACGCTAAATAAAATGTCACAACGCCACTTCAATGACGATTAATTATTACGTAATGGATATTAAGCAATATAAGTGCCAACATAATAGCTACAATTTAATTATCGACTCCTAAAAAAAGCTACTTATTTAAGCGCTGGCGAATATACTGTTGCATTGCAAACTCATCAGACATTTTTTGCTCAAGCTTAGTTTCTGCTATTTGTGCTTTTTCTGCTTTGTTGGCTAACAACATTTCAATTGCTTTACGTTTTTGTTGTTTTTCAAGCCAATGAGTTTGACGATAACCTATCTGGTATTCAGCGTCTTGAACAGCTGTCACTTGTTGAGTAATAGCACTATCGACCTGTTTAATAAATTGATGAAATTGATGATATTGATTGGCACTAATACTTTGCCCTTGCCGGCTTTTCATTTGCTTCATGTAATCGAGACGGTAGTTATTTAGCGCATCTAACTGACCTTGCCGTTTCTGTTTTTCAAATTGAGCCGACTTAAGCTGCATAGCCGCTTGACTCTCTGCTTCGGTCGCTAATTTGAGAACGGTAATTAACGGATCACTTGCCATAGGTTACCTCTTATCAACACACCGAACAAATCAACACACCGAATAAATCAGCAGTAAAATAAATATTGCTTTGAATTAATTCTGACATTGACCCGCTATTTGCGTCATCATAATAGCGCTACTGTCAAAACTAATCGCTTCTTTATAACCCTGACGTAAAAAAGCATTCATAGCAGGCTGTAACCTAATCGCATTATCAATCCGCGGATCACTCCCCTGCGAATATGCCCCAATAGAAATCAAATCTCGATTCTGTTGGTAAAGAGAGTACATTTGTTTGACGCGACGCATTGCCTCTAAGTGTTCGTCGCTGATCACCATAGGCGCTACGCGACTAATCGATTGCTCTATATCAATAGCCGGATAATGGCCTGAATCAGCAAGGCGACGCGATAACACTACGTGGCCATCTAAAATAGCACGCGATGCATCAGCAATAGGATCTTGCAAATCATCGCCCTCGGTTAAGACAGTATAAAAAGCCGTAATAGACCCCTGACCTGGGCCACCATTACCCGCACGTTCAACTAGTCTAGGCAATTTAGCAAACACAGAAGGTGGATAACCTTTTGTTGCGGGCGGCTCACCAATCGCTAAAGCCACCTCACGCTGAGCCTGAGCATAGCGGGTCAAACTATCCATCAATAACAATACGTTATAGCCTAAGTCTCGAAAATATTCTGCTATACGAGTCGATGTTTCGCATGCCCTCAAGCGCATTAATGGAGAGGTATCGGCAGGTGCTGCCACAACAACTGAACGAGCACGTCCTTCATCACCTAATATCTCTTCTATAAACTCTTTGACTTCTCGGCCACGCTCGCCAACTAGCCCAACGACAATAACATCTGCATTTGAACCACGGGTCATCATGCCTAATAAAACACTCTTACCCACACCAGAACCGGCAAATAAGCCCATTCGCTGACCCTTACCAACAGTCAGCA
Source organism: Shewanella glacialimarina (assembly GCF_020511155.1). NCBI lineage: Bacteria > Pseudomonadati > Pseudomonadota > Gammaproteobacteria > Alteromonadales > Shewanellaceae > Shewanella > Shewanella glacialimarina. Next base: position 2,988,704 of record NZ_CP041216.1, read on the forward strand.
TGGCATTAATTGCACGTACACCAACATCTAATGGCTCGGTAATCGCACGTCGAGATAAGGGGTTGATATAAGGAGGATGACGAGAAGCCTGTTCACTTGTGGTTAATGGGCCCAGTCCATCAAGGGGCTGACCGCTGCCATCTAACACGCGGCCCAACAAACTTAAGCCTACTTTTAAGCCTTCTTGCTCACCTAACGGTTGCACTCTTGCGCCCGGTAATACCCCCCGAAGCTCTTCAACCGGCATTAAATATAATAATTTATCATCAAATCCAACAACTTCAGCCGTCAGCTCACCAGCCATAGTTTCAATTGAACACAAACTGCCCACAGGTGCACGACACCCAGTCGCTTCTAACGTTAAACCCACAACACGCACCAACTGACCGCTAGCAATAGGACGTACAGGAGCAACCTTAAGATGATGGGTTTTAAGTTTATTCAGTAACTGATGTTGGCGGTCTTTCATCAACTTAACCTTGCTCAGTAGTTTGCGAGTCAGCATATTCGGATGCTGCTATGTCAGTTGCTTCAATAGATTTGGATTTTAATTTTGATTGTGATTGCGTTTCGGATTCCGATCGTTTTTCATCCATAACAACCTGTACTGAACCAACTGCATCAGTTGGTGTTTCAGAAATTGACTCTGGCACATTGTTGATTAATGACGCTGTGCCATCAGGCTCATATAGAGTTGAATATTCATCGCTTGAATCATCATTGTGATTTTTATCATGATTGTGATTGTTGTCGTGAGTAGAACTAACATCAGCAGATGATAGTTCTGTATCTACTTGTGTCGTGGTATAAACGCTATCTTCATGTTTTGCCACCTCAACTTGACGAGCTAACTGAGCTGATTGTTCATCAAGGCTGCCAAATACCTGTAAAATACGTTGTGATAAACGTAAGTCGACATTTGAACGTGTACTATCAATAAATACATCACCTACCGATAAACTTGGGTCACTTTCTAGATGCCAATCATTTTTGCTTAATTGTGACTCACCGTATAAAGACATCACCAAAGCAACATCATCCGGATGCAATCTTAGTTTTACTCGTTGCTCTTTTATTGGCAGAGCATCTACGCCTTGACGAATAGTGGCTGCAATATGCTCTGGATGCATTTTCAGTTCTTGTTGTACAACAGCTTTGGCTAACGCCAATGTCATTGCTAACACTTCTGACTCAACTTCAGCATCCAAAATAGCTAAAGGCTGTTGGAACTGAGTGATTAATGAAGATAATTGCTCTGCCAGTTGATTGGCTTTAACCATTCCAGCTTCATAACCCTGCTCTTGCCCCTGAGTAAACCCTTCTTCATGGCCTTGGGCTAATCCATCTAGTCGACCTTGTTCAAGCCCCTGTTTAAGCCCCTCTTGTTTGCCTTGCTCAAATCCTTCGTTTTCTGCATCTGCTCGAATCTCTTCAATTTGAGCCATAGTCGGCATAGACACGACTTTATCAACCACGGCAACTGAAGGCTGATATACACCTTCTTTTTTACCGTATAGGTTTGAGGGTTTAGCTGAAATATCTTCGGTGACATCCGGCAGCTGCCAATGGCTGAAATCATGTTCATCCTCAACATTTAAAACTTTCTTGGATATTTTTGAGTCAGTCATAGTTTAGCCAATGTTATATACATTCCTGCTGTGACATGTTGATTTTCGAGATAGATGTCGCTTCGAAAGTTCAATTGCCATTCGTCATGGGCTGAAGTGGTTCTTACAAGAACTCTTCACCGCCGCCACCGCCAAGCATAATCTCACCACTATCAGATAAACGTCTGGCTATCGATAAAATTTCTTTTTGCGCCACTTCAACTTCACTGATTCGAATTGGTCCCATAGCCTCAAGATCATCGCGCAGTAGCTCTGCCGCACGCTTAGACATGTTACCTAATATTTTCTCTTTCAAGGCATCATCAGCACCTTTGAGCGCTTTCATTAGTACATCTTGTTGTACATCACGCAGTAATGCTTGAATACCACGGTCATCAACATCAATAAGATTTTCAAACACAAACATCATATCTTGAATTTGTTGTGCCATTTCTTCATCAGATTCACGCATGGTTTCCATAATCTGACTTTCGACACCCGTATCTAAGTAGTTCATGATATTGGCCGCAGCTTTTAAGCCGCCCATTTTCGCTGCTTGCGCACCACCTTGGCCAGCAAACTGTTTCTCCATAATATCATTTAACTCTTGTAATGCAGCGGGCTGCACTTCTTCAAGGTTAGCAATTCGCATCATTAAATCAAGGCGTGTATTTTCGGGGAACTGGCTAAAGATTTCAGCCGCTTGATCCGGTTCTAAATAGGATAAAACAATGGTTTGGATCTGCGGGTGTTCGTTTTGAATGATGGTTGCCACTTGGCGTGCATCCATCCATTTAAGCGAATCTAGACCTTTAGCTCCACTGCCCATGATAATTTGTTCAATCAAATTACCGGCTTTATCTTCACCTAACGCCGCAGTTAGCGCCTTGCGTACGAATTCAGCACTATTAAAACCAATTGAAGAGAACTTCTGAATTTCATCTAAAAAAAGCTTATGGACACCAATGACTTTTTCTTGACCAAAATCATCCATCGCCGCCATCGCCATACCCACTTTCTGAACCTGTTTGGGTTCAAGGTGCTTTAAAATTGACGCCGCATCTGCTTCGCTTAAACTCAGCAATAAAATCGCCGTTTTTTCAATTCCAGATATGGACTCAGAATCAAAACCGACTTTCTCAGCTTTTTCTTTTTTATCTGTTTTATTATCAGCCATTGTCTTGTAACCAATTTTTAATTACTTGAGTAGATAGTTCCGGCTCATTTGCAACCAGTGCCCTAATAGCCTTAATCATATCATCATCTTTATGTAAATTCGGAATAAGAATTGAACCATCATCAGCATAGCTGTATTCAGCATCTTTGGTATTTAACATGCCTAGCGTATCGGCAGCATATTGATCTTCAATTTCAGCAAGTTCATGCCCTAAACGAACATCATCGGGCATATTAACACCATCAGGGTTAACAAGGCGCTTAAGCATAGGGCGCACTACCGTAAGAATAAGAACTAAAACCACTAATGCACCTAGCACCAGTTTAATTGCACGCCAAAACCAAGGTTCTTCCCACATATCAGGAGCAGGCAGTTCTTCTAAAAGCTGATCCATAAACGGCACGGTTACCACTTCAAGCGCATCACCACGTTGGCTACTAAAGCCTACTGCACCTTCCAGCAACCGACGAATGTTAGTTAACTCTTGTTCCGTACGCGCAACCCGGCTAACTTGGCCATCTTCACCCGCCTCTCCAGGTTTAAAGTCGATTGCCACGGACACACTCACTCGACGAACTTGCCCCACTTGCTGGCGGGTATGGCTAATTGTCGTGTCATAGTCAAAATTACGGGTGGCTTCTCGATGAGTATCCGATGATTTTGATGATGCTGCCGCACCGCCGCCTGCTTCAATAGGAATATCAGCCTCCATAGGAGGTTGATTAGTTAGCGCACCTGGTATGCCACCTACACTTCCACCAGATGATTTACTTTCAATAGTCATCTCACTGCTCAATGCAGGCAAATCAGGATCGTAACGTTTTGAGGTTTGCTCTATCGCAGTAAAGTCCATACTGACATCGACCTGAGAGGTGTAGTTTTCAGGACCAAGAATAGGCATAAGAATTGAATCTATCTTTTTACGGTATTCGGCTTCTTTTTGTTGCACTAACTCAAGTTCACGACGGGCACGTGCTGACACCCCATCTTGACTGCCTGAATTAAGTAATCTTCCATTAGAATCAGTTACTGTCACGCGCGAAGGTTCAAGACCTTGTACAGCGGACCCTACGATATCAACAATAGCGTCGACTTCTTCTTGGCCTAGGCCGCCTCGACGCACATTGACTACAACAGTAGCACTTGGCTTAGATGCGTTACGGGCAAAAACATTTTCTTTAGGCAGTGCAAGAATTACTTTGGCACGGCTAATACTTTTTAATTCTTCAATAGCACGGGCAAGATTTAACTCTTGGCTGTGCTTTAATCGCGCTTGCTCCATACGCTGACTCACCCCAAAGCCACTATCCTGGCTTAAGTAGTCATCATTTTTGGCACTACTCTCGACTCCAGCACGACTTAACAGCAGTTTAACGTCTTGGTATTGATCTTCAGGAACCTTAACAACATCAACACTGATTTGGTATTTAATATTATTTTTATCAAGTACATCCAGTACCTGGATCATTTCAGCGGTTTCCATTTTACCCAATGGACGATACTCAGGCTCCTGTGCCCACATCATAATAAAAACAGCTAGGGCTAAACACACTGCCAACGCCAAAATCATAGTGATTTGACGCATCATGTCTGCCCCGCCCACATTGCTCAACAAGCCAGACTTATTCTCTTGCTGAATACCGGCATCAACTGCCGCATCTGAACCTACCATTATGTCTGTGCTCACAATATGCCCCTACTTTTATACTGCTTTAATAACGTCTTTCTGATGCAAGTTATACCGGCATACTCATGATTTCTTTATAAGCTTCTACCAGTTTATTTCTGACTTGCACAGTCGCTTCAAATGCTACGCCTGATTTTTCGCGCGCAATGACGGTGTCAGATAAGGTCACAGTTGAGTCCCCCATATCAAGACGAGTCGCTAAACTTGAAGATGATTTCTGTAAACCACTCACATGGCCGACAGCTTGGGATAACAACTGGCCAAAATCTGACCCTGAGGTGTTATTCACTTGCTGGATTAGGTTAGGGCTAATACCCGACCCCATGTTCGAACGGCTGGAAGGTGCAATTTCACCACGAAGTGACTGCATTTCTTGAAGTAATGGATTGGCGTTGATCTGCATGCTGAAACTCCCATTCGTCGAATATTTGACGATATTTAACTTTCTTAATGGGATAAAGCAATTTGAGTGCCAAGATTAACAGTAAACAAAAAAGCTACGCGGGAATGCGTAGCTTTGATAAAAAATGCTATAAAACAAACACTGTGTGTTCGTAAAAAACAAAACGGCAGTTATGCGGGCAATTGAATTCCCGCATCACGCATTTTAGCCATTTTATAACGTAGCGTGCGTGCACTTATGCCTAATTTTTCAGCGACAAGTTTTCGGCTACCATGACATTGAGTTAGGGTTTCAAGAATAATCACATGCTCTTGCGCTTGCAATTCACCGCCAAGACCTTCAACTTCAAAAGGTTTTTCGATACTGTCAATATCTGTGTGTAAAGCCACATCTGCCGAATCAATAATAATATCTTGCCCGTTGATCTCGCCACCATTGCTTAAAATAAGCGCCCTTTGAATAACATTATCAAGCTCACGCACGTTACCAGGCCAACGATGGGCTAATAATCGTCTAGTCGCTACCTCACCTAAAGTAGGTATAGGATTGATATTAAATGCTTTAGCATGTTTAACCAGTAAATGTCTGGCTAACGGTAAAATATCAGCAGGACGCTGATAAAGTGCTGGCCAAGTTAATGGAAACACATTAATCCGGTAATATAGATCTTCTCTAAATTCACCTGAATTGATAATGGCTTTTAAATCACGATTTGAGGTGGCTAATACACGCACATCAAGTTTAATCGTTTTACGACTGCCTAATCGTTCCACTTCGCGTTCTTGTAAAACACGCAACAGCTTTGCTTGTAAACCCAGTTCCATTTCAGATATTTCATCAAGCAGCAAAGTGCCACCTTGGGCCTGCTCAAACTTACCTGGACATGCTTGATATGCACCTGTAAACGCCCCCTTTTCATACCCAAATAGGGTCGCTTCCAGCATATTTTCAGGGATAGCAGCACAATTGATGGCAATAAAAGGCGCATCTTTACGACTACTATGATGATGAATATAGCGCGCTAGCACTTCTTTACCAGAACCGCTGGGACCTAAAATCATCACTGAAGCATCTGATATCGCCACACGTTGGGCTAACCCTAACAACGCGAGACTTTTTTCATCGGCAACAATAGGTTGGTTAGTATTTTGCTTCTGCGGCAAATATCTTGATACCTGATTAAGCAAAACTTCAGGCGCAAAAGGTTTAGCTAAATAGTCAACAGCTCCCAATTTAATGGCACTAACCGCACTATCAATAGTGGCATAAGCTGTCATCAACAATAGCGGTAATTTGGGCTGAGCTTGCTGCAAATAGGTCAGCAGACCTAAACCGCCAATACCTTCCATTTGGACATCGCTGATGACTAAGTCAAAATGTTGTGCTTTTAACGCGATAATCGCATCTTCTGCACAGCTAACATCAACACATTCATAATGCGCCAACAATAATGTATCAAGTAATGCTTCACGTAAATCAGCATCATCTTCAACGAGTAATAGTTTTGCTTCAGACATGATTACCCTCCTGCGACTGACTATTCAATACCGAATCTTTAGACATCGGAAAACTTAATCGCACCTGACAACCCATTTGCGGTTTACATGATAATTGAATGTTACCACCATGGTTACGCACCACAGATTGCACAACAGCTAAACCTAACCCAGTCCCCTGTGCTTTAGTGGTAAAAAAAGGCTCGAGCACTTGTTGCTGCATTTGAGGGTCTAGTCCTTTACCATTATCAATCACATCAATAATGACATTACCTTCAGCTTCAGTGGCGCAAATTTTAATTTTGGTTGCACCGGCCTCGATACTATTCATCACTAAATTATTCACTGCAGAACTTAACGCATCGCGATTAGCATATAAACTGGCATCGGTTGAGCATTGCTGGAATATCTCACAGGATTTTTTGTTGGCAATCACTTCACAATTAGCCATAACAATATTGATAATATCAGATACTGCTACGTTATCCGCTTTCGCATCTTGACGCCCTTTGGCCATCAAAAGCATATCGTTTACTTGACGCTCTAACTCATTTAAACGATCAACCAGTTTTGATTGAAAGCGAGTTCTTGAAGGCTCTGCTAGTTTAGTGTTACCTAAATTTGAGGCATAAAGTAGCGCGGCTGATAGCGGTGTTCGAATTTGATGAGCTAAAGTTGCCACCATTTTACCAAGCGCCGATAAACGCTGTAAGTGGGATAAATTTTTCTGTAGTAAACGCGTTTCAGTTAGATCAGTTAATACAATCAACTGACCGGGTTCTGGAGTTAATGGCGTAATAGCCAACTTAACTCGACGTCCATTTTTCAATGACACTTCGTGGCCATCATCATCTTGGGGTGAAAAAGCGCGATTAATAATATCAAACCAACGTAACCCCTGAAGCGGTCGGCCAAGCAGCTCTGCCGCCATAGGGTTAGCGAGTGTCACCACACCATCACCGTTAATAATAACGACACCAGACGGTAGCGCCTGAAGAATATGCGCCATTTGATTTGACATATTGGCAGCCTCTTTCACATGGGCAAACTGACTTCGGGTCAATTTACTGTCATGAAGGTATTCTGCTGAGGTGTCCACTCGCAAAGAAGCTACAGCAGATTGTTGCAGCAAATATTGAGTTTGCTGAAAATCTGTTGAATTTTGCTGGGTTACAGCGTGTGCAATTAGCATAGTGACTCCGTCAAAAGAACGACATTTAACGGGTTACTGCATTTAGTATGCCAAAATACGAAAAAAATAAAGCACACCTTTGGAGGGTATGCTTTATCAGTTAATACTCACTGTACATAAAGGTGACTATTCTTTACCCATACCGTATTTTCGCATTTTTTCTACCAGGGTAGTGCGACGAATCCCCAACATTTCAGCGGCTCTAGCAACCACATTATCTTGTAATTCTAACGCCTGACGGATCATATCTATTTCAAGCTCTGCCAATAAATCTTTAAGGTTGACGCCTTCAGGCGGTAACTCTGTAGGAAAGCGTGTGTCAGGGAGTTCAATGGGCTCATCATCATTAAAAATAGACGCTAATGCATCACGCTCTAATTGCTCTTCACTTATCTCAACACAGTATTCTGGTACATCAATATAGCGATATTTATTAGGTAAATCGTTTACATCAACTAATCCACCAGGAAATAAAATAGTCAATCGCTCGACTAAATTAGACAATTCGCGAACGTTTCCAGACCAAGTGTGCTCTTTTAATGACTCAATAGCACGCTGGGTAAACCTCACTTTACCTCGGCCTTCATTAAAGACTCGACTAACCAATTCTTGCAATAACAATGGCACATCATCACGACGTTCAGACAATGCAGGCATTTCAATTGGAAAGACGTTCAGGCGATAATATAAATCCTCACGGAATTCATTCTCAGAAATCATGGTCTCTAAATCACGATGCGTTGCCGCGACGACACGCACATCCGTTTTGATTGTTTTACTGCCGCCAACACGTTCAAATACTCGTTCTTGCAGAACACGCAATAGTTTCACTTGCATTTGCAGTGGCATATCGCCAATTTCATCAAGAAATAGCGTGCCACCTTCAGCTAACTCAAAGCGACCTTTACGTGATGATATTGCCCCGGTAAAAGAGCCTTTCTCATGGCCAAATAACTCACTTTCTAGTAACTCTGGCGGTATCGCACCGCAGTTAACCGGTATAAACGGTCCGTCACGACGTTCTGATATGTAATGAATATTACGGGCAACCACTTCTTTGCCTGTACCAGATTGGCCAAGCACTAAAACCGTGGCATCAGAACCTGCAACTTGGCTAATTAAGTGTCGCACATTGGCTATACCCTGACTGCGACCAACAAGACTGCGAAATAATTTAGTTTGATTACCACTGGTAGGAGCTTGCTCTTTTTTAGCTTGACCGAACACCTGACAAAAATGCAGTAATTCAGTTAGTTGTGGATAATTAATCGGTTCTTCTATTACACCAAGAATACTGGACGCTTCAATAGCGGTATTGCCCAATAGTAATAGTGGCTGCCAAGGCGCTATTGCTGCAATATTTTTAACACTATCAAGCCCTACCACATCGGAGTCTATAACAATGGCGCGGTATCTTGATTCTTCTATCAAAGGTAACAAAGCGTCAACGGTTAAAATGTCACATTGCTCACCTAAGAATTCAAAAATGCAGCACAGGCGAGTTACACGCTCGGAGAGGGTACCGACAATTAAAATTCGTTGTTCAATTTGCATCATTCAGAGGGCCAAAGCTTATTATAAGTGTAAAAAATCCTGAGCCATTATTACGCGTTTAATAATAAAACCAAAGGACAAAATGGTCACAGTAAGTGACAAATGTTAAACAAAACATTAATTATAACCATAAAATGTCTATCCGAAGATGATTTTCTCGTTTAGAGGACTAATTGTTTCGCTTATGGGGTTAATTTTTCATTTACAGTACTAAATATGAATTAACCCCGAACCAGAAGCAAGTGCTTCAACGGCTAAATCATTATCTAAACTCATATTAGTGCACAATTGCTGATAATTCATGCAATACAATGTATTTTTTATAAAAATATAAAAAAACGCCATTGAGATTTGCTCAATGGCGTTTAAATCTGTCACAGCATACCTGAATAAAACTAGCTTGCTTCAGAAGTTAGATGATGATCACTTTGTGGAATAGCATCCCAACCTTCTTTAAGTGTCCTTAAAACACTGACAGCATCATCAATAGACTGAGTATCGTTTTTCAAATTCGCTTCGGTGACTTTTATTAAAATAAAGTCATACAATTGACTAAGATTTCCAGCAATTTCACCACCAGCTTCCATATTTAAACTATTATTTAAACCGTTAACGATACCAATAGCTTTGCCGATAAACAGACCTTTATTTTCCATATCACCATTTTCAATGGCATAGCGACTTTGAGCAAGTCTTTCCAAGCCACCGGCAAACATCATCTGAATAATACGATGTGGCGAAGCAACTGATATTTCACTGTCAATCGAAACCTTACGGTATGACTGTAAAGAACTTCTCATAATAACCTACCTATTTGCATCAATGTTTTGATAAACTTTAATTTGTCGTTGATGAGTGCTTTTTAAATTTAATAAGTTTTGTCGATGGGACATTATTTTAGAAGCCCTGTTCACAAAGTCATTAGTGACTAATAGCTGTTCTGATAAATAAGCAGCAAATGTGTCATCGACAGCATCATTAATCATTGAATCAATATATAATTGACGCTCTCCTATACACTCAAGCAATAATGATACCAACTTATCAGACTGTTCATCTTCAGCAGGCATATTATCAATTTGATTTAACGTATCTTCAATAGTGTCGTTAATCAGTTTAAGTTTAGAGTGCAATCAATCATTCCTTTTATGTTCGAACGACGCCAGGTAGCGAATTGAGCCTATCTGATAAACCAGAACTTTGTTGATTTAATTGTGCAACAATCAAATCCATAGCATTAAACTGTTTAAGCAATCGAGCTTGTAACTGTTCCATTTTCAAACTAAATGCAGTTCTTTGATCTGTTAGCCGACTTGATTGCTCTGTATAAGAATTTTTGCGGCCATCAATCACACCGCCAGCTTTAGTATAGGTCTGAACCAGATCATCAAATTTATGTGCTAAACCTGTATTTTCAGTAGAAAAAACACCCTCAACTAACGACATGTTATTATTAATAGCGTCGGTTAAACGGGTATTATCAATATTGAGTTTACCTTTATTATCTGTCGATATTCCTAACTCATATAAAGCAGACTCTATACCATCAACACTGACTCTTTCACTAACCGTCTTTCTAAGCTGGGACTCTAATGAACGAACCATAGAATCACCTTGTAAAGCTGATGCGGTTTTTGTTTCGGCATCATATGAAGATAACTTATCTATAGAGGAGATAAGAGTATTGTAAGCATTAACAAACTCTTCAATATTCTTCTTTACTGAATCGGTATCTTGTTTAATCGATAGCGTTGAGGTGGCAGCTATATCAGCCTTCGTTAGGTCAAGTGTGACACCAGTAATAGCATCATCAACAGTATTACTTTGAGAGGTTAACTTTTGACCATCGATGTAAATAATAGAATTGGCTGCAGTTTGAAGTTCTTCAAGATTAGCGCCATTAAACATATCGCTTAACCCTGTACCACTGGTATCTGTTGCAGACATGGTAATTTGATTATCGGTGCCAGAGTCATTGGCGGTAAAAACGAGGCGGCTACCAGCATCACTTTTAACCACAGTCGCAGTTATACCTGCATTATCTGAAGCATTATTAATTTTTGATGCTATAGCGGAAAGCGTATCAGCGGGATCGACAGTAACCGAGAAGTTTGCACCATTTACAGATAAATCTAAACTTCCTTGACCAACAGCCTGACTTGGATCGGCTATATTGGCACCAGCAACTTTATGAGAAGCGGCAAGCTGCTCAACCTTTATAGAGTACTTACCTGGTTGTGCATATTGATCAGCCTTAGCGGTAAAAAATGCACTGTCTCCTGTCGATACTGTACGTAAATTTAACAGCGCACCACTTTGTAGTTTTTTGGCTGCATCTTGAAAGTTTGACAAGCCACTTTTCAACGTTCCTATGGCAGAAACTTTTGCATTAATTTGGGTTTCTTGTCGGGTAAAAAGTGCTTCTTTAGGGCTTTTTTCAGCACTAACGAGTACGCTGACAATATTTGAAATATCTAACCCAGAACCAATACCTGTCGCAGTTAATGCCATAATAGCCTCCGTTGAGCCGATTGATTACCTAAAATGCTGACAGCAAAAACCAACTACACACGTTAATATATAAAATTTATGAAAAAAATTAAACCTCAATTGGCATCAATACCCCAGATACCTCACTGAGTTTTTGCGCTAATTGTAATGCTTCTTCACTTGGTATCTGTCTGATAATATCACCAGATTCAATATCTTGTACTTTAATCACTTGTTTGCCTGAATCAACATCGACAGAAAACTTTAATCCTTTTTGCATCATTGCGACCATATCAGTCAATTCTTTGGCAACAACCTCTAGAGACTCATTTGGTTTTTTGCTATCAGTTGATGTTTCTTCTTGCTGTTTTACTGCTTGAATTGATGATTCTCGATTTAATTCTACCTGGCTAACATCAATTTTTTTAGCGCTCAAAGGTACACTATTTAAATCAGATTTTGTCGACTCTGCCCTGGCAATAAAACTCGCACTGCTATTTGTTTGAATTTCCATGTTTCACCTCAACGAATACTCTTTTACCAGTTAATTAATCGCTTTAAATAGATATCTTTGAAACAACAAAGGGAGATCCGCCAGCGAATCTCCCTATTAATGCTTACAAAACTAACTTACATTATAGTAAAGATAATGCGATTTGTGGTAATTGGTTAGCCTGAGCTAACATTGCCGAACCCGTTTGTTGAAGCACTTGGTTTTTAGTCATTGTTGATGTTTCTTTGGCGAAATCCACATCTACAATACGAGACTTAGCATCTGCAACGTTTGCTTGAGTGTTAGCACTGTTACTGATGTTATGGCTTAGACGGTTTTGAATCGCACCTAAGTCAGCTCGTTGTGTATCAATACTCTTGATTGCAGCATCAATCTTACCGAGTACAGAAGCACGGCCAGCTGATGTAGTCACATTTAAAGAGTTAACAGATAAAGAACCCGCATTTGTTGTCTTAACGGTAATCTTAACATCTTCCCCTTCTTGATGACCAACCTGGAAAGTCTTACCACCAGAAAAACCACCTGCCATTAATTTTGTATTACCAAACGCAGTGGTATTACCAATCGCTGTAATTTCTAATGCAAGCTGATCCATCTCTGATTTTAGTGCCGTTAAATCCGCTGAACTGTTTGCACCGTTTTCAGATTGAATTGCCAAGTCACGCATACGTTGAAGCATGTTAGTCTGTTCTTGCATTGCGCCTTCTGATATTTGCGCAATTGAAATTGCATCGTTCGCATTACGCATACCGACGTCAAGACCACGAACCTGCGAATTTAGACGGTTCGAAATCGCTAGACCTGCGGCATCATCTTTTGCGCTGTTAATACGCAAACCACTAGACAAACGTTCCATTGAAGTCGCAAGTCCACTAGAAGATGAATTCAGATTTTTCTGTGCTTTTAATGATGTAACATTAGTGTTTACTGTGATAGCCATGATTGCTTCCTCATATTATTTCTGACTTGAGATACGCCTGTTTGCTTTAGCTCAAGTCAGACAGGTCTTGCTCGTTACAATATATGTAACGGCAATTACTTTTTTTTCTTTAGATTTTTTTTGATTTATTTTTGTTCTTAATCTGTTTAAAAAATAAATTTCAAAAAAAACAATATTTAACAGAAAAATAAAGATCTAGAAATAAGAAAGTATTTGGGTCATAGATACCCTATAAACAAAATCAGCCCCTACGTATAGAAGCTGATAGAGGCTGATTTATTTGACGCTTCAAATTATCCCAACAGAGAGAGTGCTACTTGAGGTAACTGATTTGCTTGAGCAAGCATTGCAGAGCCTGTTTGTTGAAGCACCTGATTTTTAGTCATAACAGATGTCTCTTTAGCAAAGTCGACGTCAACGATACGACTCTTCGCATCTGCAACGTTTGCTTGAGTGTTAGCACTGTTAGCAATGTTATGACTCAAACGGTTTTGAACAGCACCTAAGTCAGCACGTTGAGTATCAATTTTGTTAATCGCGGCATCAATTCTACCTAATGCTGAGTTACGCCCTGCAGAAGTTAATACTGTTATGGCGTTAACAGATAATGACGCTGCATTATTAGTCTTCACGGTAACTTTAACATCTTCGCCTTCTTGATGGCCTACCTGGAAAACTTTTCCCGCCGAGAAACCACCCGTCAATAATTTAGTATTACCAAATGCAGTACTATTGCCAATCGCTGTAACTTCTGTAGCAAGTTGATCCATCTCTGCTTTTAATGCCGTTAAATCGGCGGTGCTATTTGCACCGTTTTCAGATTGGATGGCCAAGTCACGCATACGTTGCAGCATGTTAGTTTGTTCTTGCATCGCGCCTTCAGCAATTTGAGCAATTGAAATCGCATCATTTGCATTACGCATGCCAACATCTAACCCACGAACCTGCGAGTTCAAGCGGTTAGAAATAGCCAAACCAGCAGCATCATCCTTAGCACTGTTAATTCTTAATCCACTTGAAAGACGTTCCATTGACGTATTTAATGCACCCGTTGAAATGTTTAGGTTTTTTTGCGCCTTCATTGAAGTTACGTTTGTATTTACTGTAATAGCCATAAATAATTCCTCATTCCTAGTTTTGTTGCCAAGACTGTGGAGCTTGGCTAAATTTTACAATTTAACGTGATTGCTTTTTTGTTATATATAATCAAACAATGAAAGCGAACCCACTTTACTAAACACACTCGATACAGCATTAAGTGCAAGTTGTTGTTTTTCAAACTCTGTTATCGCTTCTGCATAATCTAAATCTTCCAGAATTGATAACGCACTACTATTAATAATTTTTTCGTCCGAATGATTTGTTGAAATACTCTCCAAACCCTTCAAATTATTTCCAGCGATACCTCGTGCTGTACTGACTTGATTTTGACCACTATCTATACCATTCAATAGTTGTGCCAACTGTGATAACCCTTGCGCACTATTTGTTGAGTTTGGGCTTTCTAATAACGCTAAAGCCTTATTAAATGTATCAAATACGCTTACTGTCTCTACCGGTTCAATAGTAAAAGAGTCCCCTGCAACTGGCGTCCCGTCCAATTTAACGTCAATGCCATTAAAAGATACTGGGGTTGTCGAGTTGAAATTAGCTACAGTTGCGACGGTTAAACCGCCAGAATCTAATACTTGAAGATCAACATTGGAACCATTTGGTGTAAAATTAAAAGTATAAGTATCAGCTACATGAGATGCTTGGTTGGCTATTTTTGCACTTGAAACAGTAAAGTCACCTTGTTGTGATGACAAATAATTGGCGCCGTAGTCGCCAAGTGGATTAACAGCATTCATAAATGCCGTATCTCCTGGTATATTTGTCGCCATAACGATTCCAGATGCGACCACACTTTTTCTGACACCAGAGTCACCGCTGTAAACAATTTCACCATTAGCGTCAAAAGAAAAAGGTTTAGAATTTGTTTTATTGCCGGCAAACAAGTAATTACCTGATTCATCCTTACTATTAGCAATAGAAAGTAACTCATCTAAACTTGATCTCATTTCATCGGCAACCATTTGCCGCTCGACTGAACTAAGACTGCCGTTAGCGCCTCGTAATACTTGTTCGCGCATAGATGAAATTAATGTTTCTGCACTGCCGATTTTACTTTCGCTAATGGATAAGTGATTTGTCGCATAGTCAATATTTTTGGCGTATTGATCGACTAAGGCATTTTTTTGCTTCAAGTTATCAATCACTATCGCGGCAACAGGGTCTTCTCCCGCGGTATTGACTTTTTTTCCGCTAGAAAGCTGTTCCATAATTTTGTTTGTTGCAGTTTGCTTTTGCAAAATACTGCTAGTGTTTTGATTAAACATTTGTCCGGTAGAAATTCTCATGATTTATCCCCTAACGAACCGAGCTTAATAAAGTATCGAAAATGGTTTGTGCTGTTGTCATAATTCTGGCGGATGCTTGATACGCTTGTTGAAAACGCATTAAATTTGCAGCTTCTTCGTCAAGGTTGACACCTGATTCACTTTGCACTCGGTTATAAGCTTGCTGAAAAATAGCATCAGCTGAACCCGCTCTCACTTCAGCAGCTTTTGTTTTACTGCCAATATCTAATTTGGTGTTTTCAAAAATGCCGACTAGTGTGGTTGTTCCACCGTTCATTAATTTGGCGTCAGCCATTTCTGCCATTGCTACCGCATTGCTGTTATCACCTTCTGCAAACGATAAGTCGAAAGTAAAGCTGTCAGTGACACCTGCTGCAGATGTGTCGTCAATTTCGATGCTAAAACCAAAACCTGTATTTATTTGTGGCGGTGTAAAAGCGCTTGGCCCGGCTAAAGAAGTGCCTGATGCATTAAAAACTTCAAAGGTATTGGCAGCACTATCTACGCGAACAGTAAGTTCACTACCTGTAAGAGGAAACCCTGCTGTAGCACGGTTAACAGTACTTACCTTAACTTCCATTTCACCAGAGTTTGCAGCATTTACAGTGATTTTAGGGGCGGCGGCGGCAATACCTTTGGGGTCAGTCATTATCATGGTTAACCCCGCAGCTGCGCCTGAGGTCGGACGAATTTCAAACTTGTCGCCATCATTCATTGCACCAGTGCTAATATTGATGGTAAAGCCGTCACCACCAACTAACTCCCCTGGTGGATTTAATGTCAACGGACTAACTTTACCGGTTTGGGTATCTGTTAGTTTATAGGTCGCTGGTGCGGTGAAAGATAAGTCATAGCCACCACCACTTAACTTGCCAACATCATCAACATTGACGCTAATTTTTGCATTACCCGTATTAGTAGAGTATTCACCAACCCTTCCAGATGACATTAATGGATCATTAATGTCGCGAAATAGGTTTTGGCCAACATTACCATTTAAGTCGAACCCTTTTGATTGCATTTCATTAAACGCATCTGCAATACCCAAAGCTAACTGACCTAGCTCTTGGCTAGCTGGTACTAAGGTTTCTGAACGAAAATCAAATAAAGCACCTAATTGTCCACCTAACTTAGAGGGATTAATAAGCAGCGACTGATTACCTGTACTTGCGGTTATACGGGGCTCATTTGGATAAGGGTCGCCAGTGGTTACGCCAACTGACATAGACACTTCACCCGATACCAACATCACAGACCCGCCTAACATAATAGACTTAGCACCAGTGTCTAATGGAATGACGTTAACTTGAGCATACTGGCTAAGCTCTTGAATTAGTGCATCTTGTTTATCTAACAATTGACTGTCATCACCACTAGACTTCATTAGTTCTAAGTTGAGGTTGCCCAACTCTTTACTAATTTCGTTAATGCGCACCGTCATTGACTCAATCTGGCTATTGGTTTGTTTAGTTTGATTATCTAAATGCGATTGCATTTGATTCATCGTTTTGGCCAATTGCTCAGCAGAACTTAATGCACTGCTGCGGATCCCTATGTCTGTAGGTAAATCAGCTACGCTATTAATACTGCCAAAAAAATTATTTAACCCTGCAGGCACCATATTGCCGATTTGTGAATAAAGTTGATCCAATTCACTCATCTTTGAATAGGTCGCTTCTGCACCACTTAAGCTAGTTTGGCCAATGCGTAACTCACGGGCAGCGAATTCGTTGTACACTCTTTTAACATCAGTGACATAAGTGCCAGTGCCATAAAAGCTATTGCCTAATCGTTGAGACTCTGTACTAGCTTGGTTTGCCACCTGACGGTGATAGCCTTGAGTATTAGCATTGGCAATATTATTACTGGTAACCCCCAATTGAGCCTGGGAAGCCTGCACACCTGTTCGGGCAATATTTAGTAGATCGATAGCCATTATTTAGTCTCCCCAGGCATAATGGACTTAAGTCCTTCAGTTACAGACTGCATTACACTGATCACTTTTTTGGCATAGTGTGGATCGGTGGCATAGCCGGCTTTTTGCAAAGCGTGAATAAATTGACTCGGCTCACTGGCCACTTTACGCGCATCTTGATAGCGATCATTTTGAGAAATAAACGACACAAAGTCATTAAAGCTCTGTTCTAAGTTTTCATACATTCGAAAATCTGCACGTTGCTGAACGGGAATACCCTTTTCAAATTCAAGAGTGTTCACTGTAGTTTTGTCACCCTGCCAACGTTTATCTGCTTTAATATTGAATAGGTTGTTACTCATGCTGCCATCTTGTTTACGGATAACTTTTTGACCCCAACCCGTTTCAAGTGCCGATTGAGCAATTAATACTTCTGGTGTCGTACCTAGTTTTTTAGCCGCTTTTTCAGCATGGGGATACAAAACTGATATAAAGTGTTGTGGATCTTTAAATTTATTCACCACCTCACCCAGAGTGGGTGTAGATGCTGTTAATAATGATAATGATTTTGTTGCTTTTTTTGAGCTTATTGCAGGCTTTTCTTCGGCAGTAGAAGCAGCCATAGTAGGCAATACTTTGCCGTCAAGATGATCAGCTCCACTTGGTGATACCTTGCCGGCTAAAATTGAATCCATCATTTGTTTAGCTGAAATAGACGACACAGGTGTTGCCATTATAATGTCGCTTTCGCCAGCTAAAGTCTGTGAACTGCCCACATTGTTGTTCGCAGTCCAAGACGGGGATAAAGAAGAAATATTCAGCTCATTTGGGTTATTCACAACCATCGCTGGAATGACATTTCCATCAATATTGCCACGCAACACTGATGCGGGGGTCATCGGGCTATCCTCAGGAGAAAGCTGCTGAACCATTAGCTCTGCTAGGCCCAGCATGCCTTTATTTGATAAGTCCATCGACATTTGTTGGTCACGCATTTGTTCGTAAAATGCTGTAGACTCACTATTAAAGGGACTGTCCGACTTAAACGCTTCGTTGGCATCGCGCATGCTTTTCATCAGCATTTGAATAAAAATACCTTCGAACTGTTTGGCCACTTCTTTAAGCGCACCTTTCTCGCCTTTCTGGGCTTGAACACGAAGTGAATCCAGTCCACCTAGATCCAGAAAGTGCGAAGAATTTGACAGCTTTTCCATAGTAGTCCCGTAACAGAAGTCGGTCTTATTTAAATAATCACTTTAAAAAAGTGCCAATATTTAAATGATGATAAGTTCACCATGCAAAGCGCCTGCCACCTTTAATGCTTCAAGAATAGCCAGGACATCTGAAGGAGCTGCACCGACTAAATTTACTGCGCGTACTAATTCATCTAAGGTGGTTCCTGGGTTAAACATGAACATGCGTCTATCATCTTGTTGTACGTCGATAGTCGTGTTGGTGGTAACAACGGTTTCGCCCCCTGCCAAAGCATTAGGTTGAGACACTTGTGTTGCTTCAGCTATAGTGACTGTGAGTCCACCGTGGGTAACCGCTGCGGGTAACAATTGCACATTTTGGCCTACTACTATGGTGCCAGTTCTAGAATTCACTATCACTTTGGCTGACTCGTCAGCTGGCTCAACCTGGACATTTTCTAAGGTTGCTAGAAATGATACCCGTTGTGAAGCATCTCTTGGCGCACTAACTTGAATTGAACTGGCATCTAAAGCTCTCGCCATGCCTGGTCCTAATAAATCATTGATGGCATCTGCGGTTCTCTTAGCGGTAGAAAAATCAGCCCGGCGTAAGTTAAAGGTTAGGTGATCACCACTTGCGAACGGTGATAACACACTGCGCTCTACAATTGCACCGCTAGGAATACGTCCAACTGTTGGTGTGTTCTGTATAACGCTTGAACCGTCTAAGCCTTCAGCACTAAAGCCACTTACCACTAAACTGCCCTGTGCAATAGCGTACACATTACCGTCTACCCCTTTCATAAAGGTTTGAATCAAGGTTCCGCCACGTAAACTTTTAGCCTCACCAATACTTGATACAGTGACATCTAATGTTTGACCGGGTTTAATGAAAGCTGGCATGTCAGCGTGAACCGCAACCACTGCTACGTTTTTCACTTTAGGTCTAACTGAATCGGGTAAATTTATACCGAAGTTCTTTAACATGGTTTTAAAGGTTTGTTCGGTGTACTGGGTTTTCTCACCAGTACCTGGCAAGCCAACAACAAGCCCATAACCAATAAGTTGGTTACTACGAACACCTTGCACATTGGCAATATCTTTAAGACGCTGTGCTTCAGTGGGTGTGGTAATGACCATACATGCTGTGAAAAGCATGGCTAAAATAGGTTTAATATTCATATTCTACCCCTTAAAAAGGCCACCACTCACCCATAAAAAACGAGCTTAACCAGCCCACTTTTTGGGTGTCGGCAAACGTGCCAGTTCCGCTATATTGGATACGAGCATTAGCTACTCGCGTTGATTCGACTGTGTTATCTGGTGTGATATCTTGACTACGCACAATACCTGTTACGCGAATAAATTCATCGCCATTGTTAATGGAGATCCATTTCTCGCCTCGAATAACCAGGTTACCATTACTCAGTACCTGCATTACATTGGCAGAAATACTGCCATCTAAACTGTTCGATTGATCAGCATCAGCTTCACGTTTGGTATTCATGCTGTCTGAATAGCGTAAATCTAACGGTACCCCTTTAATAGAGATATTACCGCCACCGGCGTAAAGTGGATCGACACTTAATCCGGTATTTTTTTTCATTTCATTGTTGGCACTTTTAGTCGCCTGAGTAGACTCTTTCAATACAACGGTAATGATGTCACCTACTTTGTGGGCACGAAGATCCGAGTACAAACTTGAAGCTTGTGAATCTAAAAATATAGATCCCGTCGCCACCACTTGAGTCGAAGGCTCTTCTGGATAAACAGGCGCGTAAAAAGGATCATCTGGGATCGGCTTTTTCTGAGTAGAACTGCAACCGACTAACAGCATGGCTGTTGTAGCTATAACAAGAAGTTTACTCATCACTGCCCCCTAAAGATTCTGATTAACATAAGACAGCATTTGATCTACCGCTGAAATAACCTTCGAGTTCATTTCATAGATCCGCTGACTTTGGATTAAATTAACCAATTCTTCTGTCACATTAACATTCGATGTTTCTAACGCACCTTGACGAATTGCCCCTAAACCATTTTGTGAAGCAGTACCTTGAATAGGAGTGCCACTCGCACCGGTTTCGGTATAGAGATTCTGACCCAGTGGATCGAGGCCTGACGGGTTGATAAAGTCTGTCATCGTAAGCTGACCGATTGTCTGGTTATCTGTAGCACCAGCCAATTTAACTGACACTTCCCCTTCCGCAGAGACAGTAATACTCATGGCATCTTCAGGAATAGTAATTGGCGGTTGTAATACGTAGCCTGAACCAGGTGTAACAATTTGCCCCGTATCATCTAAGCTAAACTGACCATTACGGGTATAGGCTGCAGTACCATCAGGCATTTGGACTTCAAAGAAACCTGGACCTTCAATCATTAAATCTAATGAATTGTCGGTTGTAAGCATGTTGCCCTGTGTAAACACTTTTTGCGTAGCAACAACTTTGGTACCCGCACCTAAGTTTAAACCATTAGGTAACTTGGTATTATCTGCACTGATCCCTCCGGCTTGGTTAATTGTTTGATAGAGCAAATCTTCAAATACCGCGCGGCCTTTTTTGTAACCTATGGTGCTAGCATTCGCGACATTATTTGAAATAACCGCAATATCCGTTTGTTGGGCGTCTAAACCCGTTTTACTAATCCACAGAGCTGGATGCATAATAAATACTCCTAACCAATTCTTAGTAACGATGAAGATGAGCGGTCTGCTTCTTCTGCATTTTTCATCATCTTCACTTGCATTTCGTACTGACGCTGAATATCTATCATCGCCACCATTTCATGTACAGGGTTAACATTACTGCCTTCAACAGCACCACTTTCAACTTGTACCATGGGATCTTTAGGTGCTGGCAAACCAGATATTAAGCGAAATAAGCCATCTTCACCGCGCATCATTTGATCATTGCCCGGATTAACAAATTTAATTCTGGCTACTTCCTCAATCACTTCAGCTGTCGCTCCCTGAGGGCGAATTGAAATGATGCCGTCAGGTGAAATATGGACTTTATCGATTGGCAGTGGCAAAACAATTGGACCGGCATCGCCCATAATTGGCGTATTACGACTATTAACCAGCAGGCCAGTGCTGTCGAACTTCAAATGTCCTGCACGGGTATAAGCTTCTGACCCATCAGCCGCTTGCACTGCTATCCAGCCATCACCTTTAATGGCAATGTCTAAGTCATTACCCGTCTCCCTAATAGGGCCTGGAGAAAAATTAGACCCGGGGCTTTCAATCATTGAAAATACCCGCGTTGGCAAACCTTCGCCAAACGCCTGCATTGACCTTGCTTGGGTCATATCCGATTTGAAGCCATCGGTATTGGCATTGGCTAAATTGTTCGCACGAACGGCCAAGGCATTCATGCCTTGCTTTGCACCGCTCATTGCAACATACAAAAATTTGTCCATTTGCCGCTCCGTCAATAATGCTTTAAATAAAGATTCTAACTAGACAAAGCAAAGGGCATGCCAACAATCGAAGGTAATATAAGTAACTGATTTGATTAGGTGGTGGTACGATTTGAAACAGAATATTGCGGATAAAGTGTCAAAAAAACACCGATAAGAGAAAGTGAAAGAATATAAAGAAAATAAAAGGCAAAGTGTTGCCGCTATGGGCAACACCTTATTAGTACCAATATAATAGGTACTATCAGAGTAAGGACTATCTGATCTGCAATATCGTTTGATTCAAAGTATTGTTAACTTCAAGAGTACGTGAGTTTGCTTGGAAGTTACGCTGAGCTGAAATCAAATCAACTAACTCTGTGGTTAAATCGACATTCGATTGCTCAAGTGATGAAGAACGAATACTGCCGAAAGTACCACTATTTGCTTCGCCCGCTAACGCAGGTCCAGAATCTAAACTTGCCTTCCAGGCCGTATTGCCTACCTGAGTTAATCCCTGTTCATTTGCAAAACGAACTAAAGCGACTCGAGATAATGGCACGGTAGACCCATTACTGTAACTGGCTGTGACTAAACCATCAGCACCTATACCTACGTTAGTTAATCGGCCCACTGTGGTGCCATCTTGAGTTAACTCAGTCACCTCAAATGGTGAAGCGTATTGGGTCGGATTGTTAAAATCGATAGTAATAGTCTGTGAGCCGTCAGCTCCTGGACCCAACACATTTGCACCAGTAACACCAAGTGCCTGAGTTTTTAATACTACAGGACTAGTCCCAGTATAAGTTCCAGCGTCATTAAACTTTATAACAGAACCAGTCCAGCCCCCCGCTGTTTGTGCATTACGAGGTGCACCATCAACAATACCATCACCTGTAGTATCAACGCTGTATTGGCCTGCTGCACCATCTAAATTAACCTGTTTACCATCTACAGCATAATAAGCAACCCAGTTACTTTCACCAGTGTAGGCACCATCTTCTGGTTTAATAAAATAGGTGGTCAAAATATGCGATTCACCCAGTGAGTCATAGATGGTCACAGAAGTAGAGTTATTGAAGGTGTCAGCATTGCTTGGATCAAATGCTGCGGGGTCTAAAGCTGACTCGCCGACATTTAGGTTCATTTGCAGGCCCACTTTACTTGACATTACAGGGCTTCCAGCTGTATCTGGTACTTTAATAGCCTGAGTTGTGGTTAAGCTTACTGATGTTGAATTTCCCTCTTTATCTACAGGAAAACCCTGTAAGAAGTTACCAGCCGAATCAACCATATAATTATTTGAATCAACTTTAAAAGCACCTGCACGAGTAAATGATTGATCGCGTGCACCAAGTTCAGATGAGGTCACAAAAAAACCACCACCACTTATCGCCATATCCAAAGAGTTGCTGGTAAGCTGCAAACTCCCTTGATGGAATTGCTGCGCGACCTGAGTGGTAGCAACACCACCACCAACTGCCGTTTTACTGTTAGAAAAAATAGAGTTAGCATACACATCCGCAAACTCAGCACGAGACTCCTTAAAGCCTATTGTATTTACGTTTGCAATATTATTGGCTGTGGTATTTAGATCTTTCTGAGCGGCTGCTATACCACTTAATGCGATGTTAAAAGACATATTTCACCTCGAGTAATCAGGTTTTCTTTAATGACAATTTATTGTCACAAGCTTTATTAAATTTATGATTCGGACACCGCAAGTACATCGGTCAATTTAATGCCACCAATACCACGAAGATTAAGAATCGCCCCAGTTGCTGCTGTACCTAATGAAACACTCGTCACATGCGCATAAGTAGAAACAGGTAAATCTTGAGATTGTCCATCGACTTTACCGCTAGCTTTGATGACGTAAGCACCTTCAACCACCGGTTTACCATTTTTATCTAAACCGTCCCATGCCACGTCTACGTTTCCGCCAGCACTACCATCAATTTCAAAGGTCTTAATTAACTGACCTGATTCATCTTCAATACGAATGCTTATTTTATCAATGGCTGCAGGTGTACTCACCACACCTTTAATTTCAGGACTTGCCGGCGAAATAGCTCCAGTATCTGATGGAATCAACACTTTACGGCCAACTAAACTAGAAGCTTGTAAAGCCTGGCTTGAACTCATTACACCATTCAAATTTAGAATTTCTTTATTTAAGTTTGAAATACCATCAACTGTTGAGAATGAAGCCATTTGAGCAATCATTTGATCATTATCAACTGGCTTAAACGGATCTTGCATCGAAAGTTGTTGACTAAGCAGTGCAAAAAAATCTTCCTGCTTAAGCATTTGATCTTTTGCAGCAGGTGTTTCAGGCGCATCAGGTAAACGGATACCATCTAGAAATGGGTTACCTGTTGTAGTACTCGTCGTGTTCGATTGAACGGTATTTTTACTGACCGTACCGGTATTAGACGATGCCAATGCCTGTTGTGGCAAAGATTGGCTACTATATGGATTAACGAGGCTCATAATTTACCTCCTACAATAATCATGTTATTTACCCATTCTAAGTGTTTGTTGCAACATAGTTTTAGCTGCATCTGCGACTTGAACATTCATTTGATAAGAGCGAGAAGCTGAAATCATGTCAGCCATTTCTTCCATTACATTTACATTAGGCTTATAAATAAAACCGTCACCATCGGCCATAGGGTGATCTGGTGAATATTCTTTAATCAATGGCTTATCACTTTCAACAATGCCACTTACATTAACGCGATGAGAACCTGACTGCTGATAACTGGCTTTGGACATTTCAGCCTCAAATACAGGGTGTCTAGCACGATAAGTTTGATCAATACTGCTGGAAACAGAGTCAGCATTAGCAATGTTACTCGCGGTGGTATTTAAGCGGACAGACTGTGCTGTCATACCTGAACCGGCGACATTGAATATATTAAATAAGCTCATAATTAATCACCTCGTAATGCTTTACGCATACCTGAAAACTTACTTTCTAAGAACCCTAGTGACATTTGGTATTCAATAGAGTTTTGCATAAAGGCTGATTGTTCTTGTTGCATATCAACCGTATTACCATCGCCAGTATCAGGCTGATTAGGGACTCGGAATTTGACATGTTGCTGACTGAGAGCAGTTAAATCAAAATGCTTTTCATTAGTAATGCTCATCGTTAAACCTTTCTGACGAGAGCTAGCTGCTTGCATTGCTGAGGAAAAGTCGACATCGCGAGCCTTATACCCAGGAGTATTCGCATTCGCTATGTTACTTGATAGCACTTCAGCGCGCTGCGCCCTGACACCAAGGGAGTATTGATGTACTCCAAGTGCATTATCAAAATTAATCGCCATAAAATTGCCTCCATCAGCTAACTGATAGTTATGAAGCAAGGGTTATGCCAATTATTTAATCAATGGGAGGATATGTAGAAAGGAAAGCATGTGCAGGAAGTAACACATGCTTTTCAATGGTTTAAACTAGGTTTTCTTTTGGTAGTATATACCTGGGTTACAGCGGACCATGTCAAATTCTTCTGTTAATCCGGAAATAGATTCTGATGCTCCAAGAAATAAAATGCCTTTTGGGTTTAAAGCGGCAGCAAATTGCCGCAAAATTTTAGCCTTTGCCTCAGGAGCAAAATAAATCAATACATTGCGACAAAAAATAATGTCGTATTTTCCTAAAAGAGTGTAACTTTCAAGTAAATTATGCGCTCTAAAATTCACCAACCGCTTAACATTATCTTTGACTTTCATATTGCCATTAGGCAAAGCATCAAAAAACTGACGTTTACGTTCTTCTGATAATCCACGCGCCAATGCTAAGCCATCATATTCGGCATTCTTACAACGTTCAAGCATTGAAGGTGACAAATCAGTCGCTTGAATAGTCACACCACCAGGCAGTGCACCCGGCTTGCGTTGTTGATACTCTAAAGAGGTCATTGCTAATGAGTAAGGCTCTTGCCCTGAAGAGCAAGCAGCAGACCAAATACGTAATGAACGACCTAATTTAGAATATTCAGGTAGTAAAGTATTATATAATAAATCAAATGGATAACGGTCACGAAACCACAATGTTTCATTGGTTGTCATAGCGTCAATCACTTCCGCACGTAATTGGCGTTCGGTGGGCTTCATTGAATGCTTAACCACTTCAGATAATGAGGGTAAACTGTATTTGCCCATCAATGGAGCTAAACGACTTCGTACTAGGTATTGTTTATTTTCACCTAAGACGATGCCGCTGTGTTGTTCTAAAAACAACCTAAATTGATTATATTCTGCTTCTGCGAGTGATTTATCTGTCACATTCACATCCTAATATAATGAGTTATATTTACCCTATCATTAGAGCTTTTACGCATAACTAACATTCATGAATTCTCATGCTGCCTACTGCGTTCAATAGACAAAAAATATTACAAACTTAAATGTTTGTTTACTGCTGCGGCTAATTCATCAGGATTAAACTTGGCAATAAAGTCATTTGCCCCTACTTTTTGTACCATTGCCTGATTAAATACGCCACTTAAAGAAGTGTGTAGCACAACCTTAATGTTTTTTAATTTAGGGTCATCTCTAATTTCAGCAGTAAGGGTATATCCGTCCATTTCAGGCATTTCAATATCTGAGATAATCAACGGGATCTCTAACGATACATCATCCATCTCTTTTGCTATGGCCTTGAGTTTGTTCAGTGCTTCTCGACCATCTTTGGCGGTATCAATTTGTAAATTTAAAGACTCAAGAGAACGAATAATTTGCTTACGAGCTACAGCTGAATCATCTATCACCATAATATGATAATGTTGTTCTCTATCTATGGTTAATGTCTTATTAACTTCTTCACTGATTGCCGTTTTAACAGGAGAAATTTCATCGAGAATTTTCTCCACGTCTAAAATTTCAACCAACTCACCTTCAATTTCAGTAACAGCGGTCAAATAAGAATAACGCCCGGCTCCTTTTGGTGGAGGCATAATGGCAGCCCAATTCATATTGATGATACGTTCAACAGAACTGACTAAGAAACCTTGAACACTGCGATTGTATTCAGAAATGATAATGAAGCAATTCTCAGTAGAAGTGAGTGGACGTCCACCTGTTGCAGCGCTTAAGTCAATGACTGAAATAGTAGCACCACGAATGTGTGCAACCCCTTTAACAAACGGACTCAGTTTAGGTAACTTAGTTAACGGAGGACACTGAAGCACTTCTTTCACTTTAAACACGTTAATGCCAAAACGTTGACGCCCATTAAGCTTAAACAACAGTAACTCTAATCGGTTTTGGCCAACTAATTGAGTACGTTTGTTGACTGATTCCATGATACTCGACATAACACTGCCTTTTTTTATTAAAATATCCGAATAAATAGATACTAGTTTGTTTTACTTAAAAACATAAATCGAATAATGATTTATCTTGCTTTAGGGGGATTAAATCTGTCCTTCCTGCTGCTCATTATTCAATTATGCACTGGGTCAAGCCACTAACTTACTACCGGCATGATTATTGCTATTGAATTATGTTAATCATATTAGCAGAATAAATAACGAAATAAGTCAATATACTGTCGCTACAGCTTAGCAAATTATGCCGTATTTAATATCAAATACGCACATACACAAGCTGCATCAATATTTTCAAAAGACTTTAAATGAATTTATTCTATTTATCTTTATAGAATTTAAGTATAGGTGCATTCTGGCTAAACAAGCTAGTATCTTAATTATGAAAGTATATTTTTTGTTATTTTTTTATTTATTGTTCAATTCATTAGCTGTTTTTGCTGATGAAGAAATAACCATACCCTCTGTATCGACCATAAGTGAGATGGCTGAAGAGGTTGTGAGAAAAAAAATTCAATTGACACCCGATGCTAAGGTGATTATTACCCCTCAAAATTTAGAAGGTCGCTTAACGCCTCCACGCTGTTATAAGCCATTAACAATCGAACTTGCAAGTGATCGGGACATAGCTAGGAATAATACGGTTAAAATAAGTTGCAACAGTCCTGACTATGATTATCCTTGGCAAATATTTTTATCGGTGAGAGTCGAAATCATGTATCCCGTTGTGGTCGCCAGTGAAATTATCTCGCCGGGCATATCACTATCAACACAACAACTGCACATAGAATATATTGATCAGTTCAGCCTTAGAGGTCAATTTTATTCTGACATCAAAGCCGTTTTAGGCAGTAAAACTAAAAGACGTATTAGTAAAGACGCGCCGATTTTAAATAGTCATTTATGCTTTGTGTGCAAAGGTGATGCTGTATCAATATACGCCAGGAGCGAAAACCTCCAAATTAAAACATTAGGTGAAGCGATGCATGACGGTAGTATCGGTGAATCGATTAGAGTTAGGAATGCAAATTCAAGCAGAGAAATAGAAGCTAGGGTAATTGGTGTTGGTGAAGTAGAAGTAAGAATGTAAAATAGATTAAAGTTTTTTTCTGCTAGGTCGATAGCCTATTTGGAAAACCAAAATTAACGCTGGAGCCACTCATGGCAATTGACATTAATAAACTTAAAGCTGCAACTTCGACACCAATGCAAACGGCACGAGATGCTAAAACTACAGGTAATACCGCTCAAGCAGCTCCCAAAGCTGCCACTGTTACAGTAAAGACGGACTCTGTTAGCATTACGCCTCAGGCGCAAGAGTTGCAAAGTGTGCAGTCAAAAATGGCTAGCCTACCTGAAATCGATCAAAAGAAAGTAGCCGAAATTAAACAGGCTATTTCGGAAGGCCGTTATAAAATTGACCCTGAAAAACTTGCTGCAAATATTGCAAGCTTTGAATCAGAGCTAAGCGGGCTTAAGTTCCAAGAAGAGTAGTAAAGCACTCAATATTGCTGTGTGCATGAATGTTTGCTGTAGTCTATTCTTCTGAGCTGAAATAAATCAGAATACCGGTGCCTAATGGCATCATAGACAAGTGTTTTTCAAGCAAAAAAATTCGAGTAATAGCATGGCTGAACTATCTACACTGCTCTCCCACCAGCACGGCATATTGACGTCGCTGAAGTCACTTATATCTGCAGAAAAGCAAGCGCTGCAAGACCAAAATGCCGACAAGCTGTTAAAACTTGCCCAAGAAAAGCAGCAATGTTTAATCGCACTGCAAACGAATGACCAGTCGATGGCTAATCACCCTGAGCATACAAGACTAACATCAGACCCTGAGCTTATTGAAAAAGTCACTTTATCGAAAAGTCTTCTTGCTGAATGCAAAGAGATTAATCAGCAAAACTCTAGCTTAATAGAACTAAATATCGCTAGTTTAAATAGATTTTCTCAGGCACTGCAAGCCAGTCGAAATGCATCAAGTTTAACCTATAATGATAAGGGTAAAACCTCGACGATTTCGACCTTGGGTAATGATTTCAAAGCATAAACGTAAACTAGGTTTTATGTGTAAAGCGTCACAGAACTAGCGTTTAATGAATTATCTATTGCCCTAACATATCTTGTTTTAAGCTTTTTTGAGCAGGCTTATCCCCTAACCAAATTTTAATAAGCGCTTGACGAAATAACTCACCAGGGATTTCCCCCTGTGGTTGATCATTTTTAAAACTTGCAACCCCTCTATCCCTTGTTAATACAAAAGTAAATTGGTCACCATCGTTAATTTCAGCGCTAAATAATGCCATAAACTGGTCTATCT